>DASPWT010000134.1:0-9947 GCA_035637655.1 Burkholderiales bacterium
AGCCGCACTACGCGCAACGGTGCAGAACTGTCCTGGAGCGCAAGAGCGCTCGACACGCTCGATCTTCTCGCCGCGTTGAGCTACGTGGACGCGCGTTACCGGGATGATTTCAGCAGCGGTACGCCTGCGGTTGCGGTGAGCGCAGGCAACTCCCTGCCCGGCGTTCCGCGGCGTACCTTCTACAGCGAAGCACGCTGGGCGCCGCTCGACCACGGTTTCAGCACGGCGCTCGAGCTGCGCTACGGCGGCCGCGTCTACACGACCGATGCGAACACCGCGTCGGCCGATCCCTACACGGTCGCCAACTGGCGGATCGTCTTCGAGCAGCGCGCGAGCGAGTGGCGCTTGAGCGAGTTCGTGCGCGTCGAGAACCTCTTCAACAAGCAATACGTAGGTTCGGTGATCGTCGGCGACGCCAATCGGCCCTTCGAGCCGGCGCCGCGGCGCAACGTCATCGTCGGGATCAACGCAGTCTCTAGGTTCTGACGGCGCGATGCCGGTCGATCCAATACGCCCAGGGACCGAAGATCGCCAAGGCGACGATTCCCAGGATCGCCACCGCGTTTTCGCTGGGCGGCGGCGGAGACCAGGGTCCCGGAATGTATAGGACGACGAGCAAGGCGATGAACGCCCACCATGCGACGGTTCCGATGCGATCCTTGGCTTTGGTGGACTGCAGGTAGAGCGCGATCCCGGCCGCGAACATCAGGCCCTCGACTGCGAAAGTCGCGGGCACGGACTGCCACAAACCCAGGCCGAGGCGCTCGCCGCCGCCGGGATAGAGCGGCAGGTCGGGCCGGTGAGTAACGCAATCCAGCACCCAGTGGCTGGCGACGGCGATTCCAACCCACACCGCTCCGGCGCGATCGCCCGTTGCCGTCTGATAGACGATAGCGAAGAGCACGGCCCAGACCCCAGTCATCAGCAGGCTGTGCGACCACGGGTAATACACGAAATCGAAGGGATTGATCGCGGTGAATCCCGGCACGATGCGAAAGCGCTCGACACCGAGCAGCACCAGCACCGGCCACACGACGTCGAGGAACGCCGCGGCGATGACCAGGGTGCCGAGCGATGCTCTGGGCGCGACTTTTTTCGTCGCGAAGGCTACGGCGAAGTGGCCGATGAACACTTTACCGTTCCTCGCCGAGCATGGCTTTCTTCAAGTCGGTGTCGACCGGCTTCTCGCCGAGCCAGATCCTGAGGAGCGCCACGTAAAAATCCTCCCCGGGGACCGGTTTTCCCCGAACCTCGCCGTCAACGGTGACCCGCGTTCCCGACTCCGGGAGGAAATCAAGCGTGATGACCGTCTTTTCCTTAGCGTTTCCGATCTCGTTCATGGTGGCGACCAGCGTATCGATGCGCTCCTTCAGCGCCGCGAGCTCGGCTTCGGAGCTGTTAGCCCGGATGCCTTCCTCGAGAGCATCGGTGAGCTGTCGGGCGGTGAGACCGCGTAGCAGCGTCATCGATACGCGCTTTCCCCCTCTCAGCGCGATCACTTCGGCAGCGCCGGACTTCCTTTCTGGGAGATAGAGCGCGCCAACGTAGACTTTGAAGATGAGCCGCGTGCGCACGCCGGCGCCGTTGAGCTGCAGCTCGGACGAGCCGAGCTTCACGCGCTCGTCCACCTTGACTCCGGCGACTTCCGCTGCGAGCGCAAGCTGCGTGCAAAGCATCAAGGGCAGGATCAAGCGGCTCATCAGGCGCTTTCGTACAGGCGCGTGAGCACGAACTCGCGATGTCCGAGCGCCTCCGCTGCGGTGAGCCGGCCGTTCGCGGTGCGGAACATCATCTCGAGGAGCTTGTCGCCCGCCTGGTCCATGTTGATCTCCTTGCGCGTGATGCCGGACACGTCGACGTCGATGTGTTCGGGCATGAGGCGCACCGTGCGCGGATTGGCGCACAGCTTGATCACGGGCAGGATCGGATTGCCGATCACGTTCCCCTGCCCCGTCGGGAAGAAGTGCACCGCGTAGCCGCTTGCCGCGCACAGCGTCACCATCTCGGCCGCGGCGGAGGAGGAATCCATGAACCACAATCCCGGGCCGCTCGGGACCTCGGCCTTGTCGAGAACGCCGTCCACCATGCATTTCTTTCCGATCTTCTGGATGTTGCCGAGCGCTTTCTCCTCGATGGTGGTGAGGCCGCCGGCGATGTTGCCCTTGGTCGGCTGCGAATCCACGAGGTCGCTCGTCTTGTGGCGGTTGACCACTTCCTGGTAGCGGTTGAACATGAACATGAACTTGTCGCGCACCTCGGGCGTCCTGCAGCGCGCCGCCACGAGCTGCTCGCCGCCGGTAAGCTCGGTCGTCTCGCCGAAAACAAGCGTCACGCCGTGCGCGTAGAGCTTGTCGAAGGCGTTTCCCACGCAGGGGTTCGCGCCGATCCCGGAAGTGGTGTCCGATTCGCCGCACTTGGTCGATACCCACAGATCCTTGAGCGGCCGCTCCTCGCGACGCAGCTCTGAAGCCCATTGCATGTAATCCTTCGCCGCCTTGGAGGCGCTGCGGATCGTTTCCATATCGCCGTGGCCTTCTATACCGAAGAAGGACACCGGTTTCCCCGTCGCGGCGATGCCGTCGGCCACGCGCTTCGCCCAGCCGTCCTCGATGCCGATCACCACGACTGCGGCGACGTTGGGATTGGATCCGGTGCCGATCAAGGTCTTGAAATGCAGCTCGAGATCCGCGCCGAACTGCAGCCGCCCATAGGGGTGGGGAATCGCGAGCGTCGCCTTGATGTTGTTCGCCACCGCTTCGCACGCGGCGTTGGAGAGATCGTCGACCGGCAGGACCAGGACGTGGTTTCGCACGCCGACGCGGCCGTTGTCGCGCTTGTATCCCTGGAATGTGGCTTTATTCAGATCCATAGCTTTGCGACCGTTGGAATGGCTCTCACCAGCGCTTGGTCTTGATATTGTGCACGTGGGCGTGCTCTCCCACCTTGATGGGCGCAATGGTGCGGCCGATGTCCACGCCGTATTTGATCACCGTGTCGCCGTTCTTGAGTTCGCGGATCGCGAGCTTGTGCCCGATGGGAACGTCGCTTTGCGCGCGGACCTTGATCTCCCGGTCCTGATCCATGATCCATCCGGTCAGTTCCTGCCCCGCCTTCATGCCCTCGACGACGACCACTCCGACGGAGTCGTTTTCATCGTGCACCACGAAATGAATCATGGATCGGTCAGCGGCAGAGCAGGTTGCCCGCGTTCGGATCGACCGGCCGGGTGCAATCCTGGATGTTGATCTTGCGCGTCGGATCGGGTTCGGGCGCCCGGACCGATGTCTTGCCGTCCGGGCCGAGCCGGTAGTAGCGCACGCCGTCGGCAAGCATCACCCCGACGATGATCGCGTTGCCGAGCGGCGAGCCGCTAGCCACGCTCACCTGGGAGGTCGTGGTGCTGCCCTGACCGGAGGCGCGTTCCCGGGCCGAATACCGGAGCGTGCAGCCCGCCAGAGCAACCGCGACGATGATGCAACCCGCCAAAATCCCGCGCATAAGTTGAAAATTAGCACGCGCCGAACCGTTTCGCCATATTCGCGGCGCCCGCTTTGCTAGAATTGCTCCTGAAGCGGAGGCTGCGCTATGAACAAACCCGTTGAATCGCTGCCGGCGGACAGGCTCGAATACCTCAAGCGCCGCACCGACAAGTACTTCAGCAAATCACGGCAAATCGTCGAGAAGTTCGGCGACCGGACCGTCACCTACGGCGTGTTCCTGCGCCGCGGCGTGATCTGCGCCGTCAACCCCGCCATCGACGTCCTGCGCAGCTACTACTCCGCGAAGGCCGAGCCGCTCAGGATCACGCGCCTGTATGAAGAAGGGGCGTTCGTTCCCGACCAAAAGGCGCTCTTCACGTACACCGGTTCGTTCGCGGCCCTGGTCGAGCTCGAGACGCTCATCCTGCAGCGCGTCGGGGTCGCCTGCGTCTCGGCGTACAACGCCTACAAGATGGCGATGAACCTGAAGAAAGTCGCGTTCATCGACATGCACGCGCGGCACTCGCCGGGCGACGACCTGTCGCTGCTCGCGGCTTACGGCGCCTCGGTCGGAAGCCGGATGGCGAAGCTCGGCGGCGCGATCGGCTTCATCGGTTCGTCGCAGGATCTTAGCGCGCACTTCTACGGCCAGGACAAAGGCATCGGTACCATGCCGCACGGCATCATCGGCTACGCCGGCTCGACCCTGCGCGCCGCGCAGATGTATGTCGAGACCCATCCCCAGGACAATCTCACGGTGCTGATCGATTACTACGGCCGCGAGTATTCCGACGCCCTCGACATCTGCCGCTGGTGGTACAACGAATACCTGCCGCGGGACGAGACGGGCGCGCGAGCGCTCGCTCTGCGCATCGACACGCACGGCGAGCGCTACGCCGAAGGCCTCGACTACGAAAAATCGACCGAGGTCGTGGTCGCCTGGCTGCACGTACCGAACGAGTACGAGGCGGTGCGCTACGTGATGGGCGAAGAGGCGTTCGACGCCGACAGCCTGAACATCGTCAAGGACCGGGTGCGCAAAGTGCTGTTCGGCACCGGCGTCTCCGTCGCCGCGGTCATCCAGCTGCGCCAGACGCTCGACGCGAACGGCTTCAATGCCTGCAAGATCGTGGGCTCATCGGGATTCAACCTGTTCAAGTGCAAGATATTCGCCAACAGCAGGGCGCCGCTCGACGTGGTCGGCACGGGCTCCTTCATCCCGGAGAACTTCAACGACACTTTCGCCACGGCGGACATCTTCATGTACGACGGCAAGCCGGGGATCAAGCTCGGCCGCGAGAAGCTGTTCCAGGGACTGAAGCCGTAGCTCTATGCTGTTTCCGACCACGCTGGTGGGGAGTTACCCGCAGCCGGAGTGGCTGATCGACCGCAACAAGCTCGCCGGGCGCTTTCCGCCGCGCGTGCGCGCGAAGGAGCTGTGGCGCATCCCCGATGCGCTTCTCGCCGAGGCGCAGCAAGACGCGACGCTGCTCGCGATCCTCGCCCAGGAGGAAGCGGGCCTGGACATTATCACCGACGGCGAGATCCGCCGCGAGAGCTACTCCAACCGTTTCGCCACCGCCCTCGAAGGGGTGGACATCGACACTCCGGGCACGGCGCTGGACCGCTCGGGACACCCCAACCCGGTGCCGCGTATCGTCGGAAAGATTCGCCGGAAGCACGCGGTAGAGATCGACGACCTGAAGTTTCTGCGGGCCCACACGAAGAAGGCGGTCAAGATGACCGTGCCCGGTCCTTTCACCATGAGCCAGCAGGCGCAGAACGAGTACTACCGGTCCGAAGAAGAGGCGTCTATCGATTACGCGGTCGCGGTGAACGAAGAAATTAACGATCTGTTCGCCGCCGGTGCCGACGTCGTGCAAATCGACGAGCCCTACATGCAGGCGAGGCCGGAGAAGGCCCGCCAATTCGGACTGAAAGCGCTCAACCGCGCCCTCGAAGGCATTAGCGGAACCACGGCGGTGCATATCTGCTTCGGTTACGCCGCAGTGATCCACAGCCGGCCGAGCGGCTACTCTTTCTTGGGCGAGCTCTCCGGGTGCAGCTGCAAGCAGGTTTCGATCGAGACGGCGCAATCGAATCTCGACTGCGCCGTGCTGAAGACGCTCCCCGGAAAGAAGATCATCCTCGGCGTGATCGACCTGAACGACATGACCGTCGAGACGCCGCAAAAAGTTGCCGAACGCGTCCGCCGCGCGTTGCCCTACGCCAGGGCGGAGGACATTATCGTCGCGCCAGACTGCGGCATGAAATACCTGCCGCGCGAGGTGGCGTTCGGCAAGATGAAGGCCATGGTCGAAGGCGCGCGGATCATGCGCGCCGAGCTCGGCGACTGATAGGAGGTTCCATGATTGCGGTCATCTTCGAAGTCATCCCTGCGCCGGGTAGGAGGCAGGAATACCTGGACCTTGCGGCTCAGTTACGTCCGGAGCTGGAGAAAATCGACGGATTCATTTCAGTGGAGCGCTTCGCCAGCCTGACGGACGAAACCAAGCTGCTGTCGCTGTCGTTCTGGCGCGACGAGGACGCAGTGCGGCGCTGGCGCAATCTTGAAACTCATCGCGCTGCCCAGGCACGCGGGCGCTCGGGCGTGTTCGCGGAATACCGCCTGCGCGTCGCGGGCGTGATCCGCGACTACGGCATGAACGACCGGGCGGGAGCCCCGCAGGACAGCCGTTCGGCGCACTTGGGCTGAAGGGCAGGCGCAGCTAGACCGCGCGCAGCCGCTTGAACCCCGCCTCGAGATCCGCGATCAGGTCGTCGACGCTCTCCAGTCCGGCGTGGATGCGGAAGCACGGTCCCTGGTGCGGCCACTCGGTGACGCTGCGCGCCTCGCGCGGGTCGAAGGGCACGGCGAGCGACTCGAATCCGCCCCATGATGCCCCGATGCCGTAGAGCTCCAGCCCGTCGATCAGCGCGCAGAGCGCGCGGTCGCTGATGCCTTCCTTGAGCACGACGCCGAACAAGCCGCACGCACCCGTGAAATCGCGCTTCCAGATCGCGTGGCCGGGATCGCCCGGCAGCCCCGGATGCAGCACGCGCTCGACCTCGGGCTGGCGCGCGCTCCACTCCGCGAGCGTGACGCCCGCCTGCCAGTGCTGCTTGAGCCGCACCGCCAGCGTGCGCAGGCCGCGCTGCGCCAGGTAAACGTCGTCCGGCGCGGCGGTCTGGCCGAGTTCGAACGTCGAGGTCTTCAGCCTCGGCCAGGCCTCCTTGCTGCAGGTGACGACGCCGAGCATCGCATCGGAGTGCCCGACGATGTACTTGGTCGCCGCTTGCACCGAGACGTCCACGCCGTGCGCGAACGGCTTGAAGAAAAGCGGCGTCCCCCAGGTGTTGTCCATGATCACCGTGATAGAGCGGCGGTGCGCGACCTCGGCGATCGCAGGCACGTCCTGCACTTCGAAGGTAAGGGAACCGGGCGATTCGAGATAGATCACGCGCGTCTCCGGCTGCAGGAGCGATTCGATCGCGCGCCCGGCGAGCGGGTCGAAGAAAGTGGTGGAAACGCCCAGACGCCGCAAACTGCCCCTGGCGAAGTTGCGCGTCGGCCCGTAGACGCTGTCGGTCATCAGCACGTGGTCCCCGGCGGAGACACACGCGAGCAGCGCCCCGGCGCAGGCAGCAAGCCCCGAGGGGTAGACGAGCGACCGATACCCGCCTTCGAGCGCCGCGATCGCCTCCTGCAGCGCCTCGGTGGTCGGCGTGCCGAAGCGGCCGTAGTAGGTCCCGGGAAGTTCCTGCAGCCAGTCCTTGCGCTTGCGCCGGTACTCCTCGACGCTCTGCGACAGGATGGTGGAGGCGTGGAACACCGGCGGGTTCACGGCGCCTTCGTGCCGCTCGGGGTGCAGTCCGGAATGGACGACAGTGGTCTCGTCGCGCATGGCGGTCGTTCCTTCTCGTAACTGAAACGAAGCGCCTATTTTGACAGCATCGGAGAAGCTTTCGAGCCTCCCGGTAAAATTGCGGCCTCTACAACGGAACACTCCGTACCATGACCTCAAACGTTTCCCGCATCGCCAAAGCCGTGGTCCGGCTCGCCTGGCCGGTGCTCGTCGCGCAGCTGGCGGTGATCGCGAGCGGCGTGCTCGACACGGTGATGGCGGGCCGCTACAGCGCGGTGGACCTCGCCGCGGTCGGGATCGGGGCAAGCGTCTATTTCAGCGTCTTCATCGGATTGATGGGAGTGGTGCAGGCGCTCTCGCCGATAGCCGCGCAGCTCTTCGGCGGAAAGCAGCTCGAAAGAATCGGCGAGGAGACCCGTCAGACCGTCTGGCTTGCGCTCGGGCTCGCCGTGCTCGGCGTCTTGCTGCTCGCGTTTCCCGAGCCGTTCCTGCGGCTCTCGAGCGCTCCGCCGGAAGTCGAGGCGCGCACCCAGGCCTACCTTCAGGGCATCGCCTGGGCGCTGCCGGCGATGCTGCTCTTTCGCGTGTTTTTTGCGCTCACCACCGCGGTGTCCCGGCCCCGCGCGGTCATGGCGATCAACCTCATTTATTTCACCGCAAAAATTCCGCTCAACGCCCTGTTCATCTACGGGGCGCTCGGCGCGCCCGAGCTCGGCGGTCCGGGCTGCGCGGTCGCAACCGCGATCGCGAGCTGGCTGATCTTCGCGCTCGCCTGGATCTATTGCGCAAAGGACTCCTTCTACGCGCAGTTTGGCATCTTTGGCCGGTGGTCCTGGCCCCACTTGCCCACCCTCTGGAGCCACCTGAAACTCGGCGTACCCATCGGGCTCGCGTTCTTCGTCGAGGTCACTTCGTTCACTTTCATGGCACTGTTCCTCGCGCGGCTGGGCGCGGCCACTTCGGCCGGACACCAGATTGCCTCCAACGTCACCGCGGTCGTCTACATGTTCGGGCTCGCGATCGGAAACGCAACGGCGGTGCTCACCGCACAGGCGATCGGCGCGGGCGATCCGCGCGAGGCGCGGCATACGGGACTCACCGGCATCGGGATCATGCTCGCCATTTCCGCCTGCGCCGGCGTGGCGATCTTCTCTACCGCGCATCAGCTCGTGTCCCTGTACACCCGCGACCCGGCCGTACAGGCGATCGCGGTTCCGCTCCTGGCCTACATCGCCTTTTTCCAGCTGTTTGACACCTCGCAGGTGGTGATCGTCAACGCTTTGCGCGGCTACAAGATCGCCTTCATTCCGATGCTCGTCTATACCGTGGCGCTCTGGGGGATCGGATTGGGCGGAGGTTACGCACTGGGACTCGAGCGGATCGAAGCGGCGACTGCGCTCGGGCTGGCGACACCCATGGGTGCCGCGGGATTCTGGCTTGCGGGCGTGACAAGCCTCGTCGTCGCGGCAGTGATCCTGTTCGCCTACTTCATGCGCGTGAGCCGCCGGCACGAGTACGCCGCTGCCTGACTCTCGGCGTTGCCCGCAGAAGGCACCGGCGAAAGCTCAGTGCGACGCCCCTGTCGGCTTGCTCGACTGCGGCAGCGCGCCCGCTTGGGACGCCCCTGCCGGCTTGCTCGGTTGCGGCTGCGCGCCCGCTTGCGACGCCCCCGCCGGCTTGCTCGGCTGCGGCTGCGCGCCCGTTTGGGACGACCCTGCCGGCTTGCTTGGCTGCGGCTGCGTTCCCGTCTGCGATGTCCATGCCGGCTTGCTTGGCAGCGGCTGCGCACCCGCTTGGGCCAGCGCGGGGGTCGCGCTGGGGCTACGTCCCGGATCAGCTGCACGCGCGACGCCCGGGCCCTTCGTCTCGGGGAGCGCCGCGATGTCGCCGGAGAGCTCGCCGCCTTCATCGATCGCGATTTTCCCGTAGCGGACCTTGCCCGACACTTTTCCCGTAGCGCGAATGACCAATTTCTTTCGCGCGGTCAGCTCGCCCTCGAAGCGCCCGCGGATTTCGGCGACGTCGATGCCGGCCTTGCCCACGAATACGCCGTGCTCGGCGATCTGGATGACGCGGCTGTCCATCGAGGCCTCTACGCGACCCTCGACCACCAGCGTGTCGCAGTCGGTGATCTCGGCGCCTTTCAGCTTGATGTCCGGACCGACGATCAGCTTGCTCACGCTTTCACCGCCGGATCGGGAAGGTTCCGGATCACCGCGCAAGTCGGCCTTCGGCGCTTCGATCCCGAAGGCTTCCGGATTTGCGGATTCGCCGCCGGCCGCGCTCAAAGCTTCCTGCAGCCGGCTGTACTGCGACTGCAAGCGCGTGGACTGCGGCATATCTCTCCTGCGAAAATTGTCCAGCATGGCTGCTCCTTTTTGCTTTCCCGTCAGTGACCGATCATTCACGTGAAAATCCGCGACCCAAGATATACTGCCTTAGCAATGCGCATGCCAGACGCAAGTCGCTTGCAAAATCATGCAATTGCCGCAAGCGGGGCACGACTGATAACAGTCCCGTCGTCGCTTTCGAGCGACGCGACTTCGAACGCGGTTCCTAAGCGGCTGTTTACAATGGAAGTGACGCGTCGTGCAAAAGCGAC
>DASPWT010000135.1:0-8727 GCA_035637655.1 Burkholderiales bacterium
ATCGAGACCGTGGCCTCGGTATGCCCGAGGAGCGCCGATGTCGTCCAGGCGGGCAACTTCGGACCGATCCGGGTGCTCGCCGAGTACGGCACGAAGCCGCAGAAGGAACGCTACCTCACGCGGCTGCTCTCGGGCGAGTCCGTGATCTCGGTCGGCATGACCGAACCGGAAGCGGGCTCCGCGGTGACCGATCTTCAAACGACGGCAACGCCCGAAGGCGACGGCTATCGCGTGAACGGCTCCAAGGTGTTCACCACGCACGCGCCGCACGCAGAAGTGATCCTCACCTACGTGCGTTTTGGTCCGGGCGTGGACGGCATCGGCTCGGTGCTGATCGATGCGAAGGCGAAAGGCGTTCGCTTCGGCAAGCCCTCGAAGTTCATGTCGGGCGAAGAATGGGCGCAGATCTACTTCGACAACGTCTTCGTCCCCGCCGAGATGGTCGTGCTGAAGGAGGGCGGGTTCAAGAAGCAGATCGCAGGGTTCAACGTCGAGCGCATCGGCAACGCGGCGCGCTCGCTCGCGCTCGGCCGCTACGCCTACGAACGTGCGCGGGAGTGGGCGATGCAGCGAAAGCAGTTCGGGCGCCTGCTGTGCGAATTCCAGGGGCTGCAATGGAAGTTCGCCGAGATGAAAATGAAGCTCGACGCGGGGCAGCTCCTGCTCTATCGCGCCGCGGCGAACGCCGACCGGGGCTTTCCGTCGGCCGAGGAGACCGCGATCGCCAAGGCCTTCTGCAACCAGGCGGGGTTCGACGTGGCGAACGAGGCGCTGCAGGTGATGGGCGGGCTCGGTTACACGCAGGAGGAGCTGGTCGAGTACTGCCTGCGCCGCTGCCGCGGCTGGATGATCGCCGGCGGGTCGATCGAGATCCTCAAGAACCGCATCGCCGAAGCCGTGTTCGAGCGGAGCTTCCCGCAGCGCCCGGACTAGAGGTCAGTCGGCGCGCGCACCGGAAATCCTGACCACTTCGGCCCAGCGCGCCAGCTCCTCGCGCAGCTGCCGGTCGAACGCCTCGGGCGTGCTGCCGACCGGCTCGGCGCCCTGCTCGAGGAGCCGCTTGCGGGTGTCGGGCGAATTGGCCGCTTTCGTGACCGCGTCGGCGAGCGTGCGGACGATCTCGCGCGGGGTGGCGGCAGGCGCGAGCAGCCCGAACCATAACGGCACCTCGACGCCTTCGACGCCCGCCTCTTTCATCGTCGGCACTTCGGCCATCAGTTCGGTGCGCTTGGCGCCCGCCACGGCGAGCGCGCGCAGGCGTCCCGACTTGACGTGCTGGCCGACCGCGACAGGGTTGATGAACGAGAGCTGGACTTCCCCGGCCAGCAGCGCGGCGATGGAGGGCGCGCTGCCTTTGTAGGGGACGTGCACGATGCGGGTCCCGGTGCGCAACTTGAACAGCTCGGCGGCGAGGTGTTGCGTCGACCCGGCGCCGGCCGAGGAGTAGTTGAGCACGCCAGGCCGCTCGCGCGCGAGCGCGACCAGCTCCTTGAGCGATCTTGCGGAAAGCGATGCCGGCACCACCAGCAGGTTGGTGCTCTCCGAGAACACCGATACCCCGGCAAAGTCGCGCAACGCGTCGTAAGGCGGGTTCCGGTACAGCGACATGTTGATGACGACCGCCGGGCTGTTGAAGAGGAGCGTATACCCGTCAGGCGCCGACTTGGCGACGTATTCGTTGGCGATGTTGGTGCCCGCCCCGGGGCGGTTCTCGACGATCACCTGTTGAGGGAGGAGCTCGGAAAGCTTCGACGCGAGCACGCGCGCATTGATATCGACGCCGCCGCCGGGGGTAAACCCGACGATGAACCGCGGCGGCCGGCTTGGATAGGACTGGGCCAGGACTGCCGCGACGTGCGCCGAGAACACGAGCGCAAGCGGAAAGGCGATTCTCTTTACGCGCATGTCGTCCCGAGCTGTGTCTGCCGTAGTCTACACGCCCAGACGCGCGCGACCGATCTCGAACGCTCCGGTGATGAACGCGAGGAGCGCCCTGCCGCGATCCTTCATCGCCAGGATTTCCTCGCCGGTCGCCACCGCGCCGAAGAAGCCTTCGGTGTGCCAATGACCGGGCCGCGGCAGCTCGGGCAGGCTTCCTTCAAAACGCGGCCAGGGGCTGACGTACACGTAAGGCTGCGCGTAGAACTCGTCTCCCGGGGACACTCCGACGCCGACCGAGCGCCCCGGCTCGCCGGATTCGAGCCGCACCAGCGTTGCGAAATCGAAATGGTGCGGCCAGCACAACAGTGGGCCGGGACCGGGCCGCAGGCCGGCGAGCTTCGCTGCGAATTCTTCCAGCACGTCGGCCGGGCCGCCGAACCAGCGCGAGAGCTCTCCCAGTTCCCGGCCCAGCTTGCCGAGCCTGTAGGGCCGGCCGCCGGCCGAGAGATCGGGCAGCGCGTACGGGAGCTTCACGTCGCCTGCCGGCTTTAGCCCGAGCGCGTGCAGCTTGGAATCGATCCAGGCGCCCGCTGCCGGATCCGTCCTTCCGTCGAGCTGGAACGCATCGGCCACGTTGTCGCCGCTCGTGACGATGAGCTCGAGCCGCGCAATGCGGGTTCCGACCCGAACCCTGCCGCCTTTTGCCGGCAGTACCCGAGAAAGCAGTGCCGCGTGCGAAGCATCCCAGGTGAACGCGGAGTGGCTGTCGTCGGGGACTGCGCGCAGGTTCGCACGCGCGGCCTTGGCCGGCCATTGCGCCGCGTGATGAACAAGATTGCGGGCTTCGACGAGCGCCGCTGGCGGCGTTCTGCCCATTTTCGACCAGTCGAATCGCATGGATATCTTCGGGCCTTCGTCGCTCCAGCGCAGACAACCTTACCAGACTCCAGGGGCGGGAGTATTATCCCCGTGGGGAATACGCAGCAAAAGGGGGAACCATGCAGGTCAGCGAAATCCTCAAGGTCAAAGGCAACGCGCTCTTCACCATCGCGCCCGAGGGCAAGCTGACCGAGGCCGTATCGGTCATGGCGCAGCACAACATGGGCTCGCTCGTGGTGATCGACAAGGGCCGCATGGTGGGTATGCTCACTTTCAGGGAAATCCTGTCGGCGCTCGACAAGGGTCGCGGCGCGCTGGATGACGCAAGGGTCGGCGAGGTCATGGAGCGCGATCCGGTGACTGCGAGCCCCGCCATGGAAGTGAACGACCTGCGGCGCACCATGATCGACTCCGGCGCCCGCTATCTTCCGGTCATGGACCGCGACAAGCTGCTCGGGGTGATTTCCTTCCGCGACGTCGCCAAGGCGGTGCTCGAGGAGCAGGACTTCGAGAATCGCATGCTCAAGGGCTATATCAAGAACTGGCCCGAATAGGGGAAGCGCTGGCCTCATGACCTTGTTGGGTCGGCGGCGCCCCGTGTTGCTGCTCGGTGTCCTCGCGATTCTCGTTGCGCTCCTCGCGTTCGCCGTCTGGTATGTGACGGCGATGCCCGGTGAGCGCCATCGCGGCCCGCTGCAGCCGCTCGGCGCCGGGGACCAGCAGCTCCTCGCGAACCTCGAGGCGCACGTCGTCGCCGTGGCGAGCGAAGAGCACAACGTCGGGCATCCCGAAGCGCTCGAACGATCCGCGCGTTACATCGAAGCGACGCTCTCCGGCTTGGGCTACGCGGTCTCCCGCCAGGAATTCGAGGCGGAAGGCGTGAAGGTTCGAAATCTCGAGGTGCGGCGCACCGGCCCGGGTGCGGGAAAGACCCGGCTCATCGTGATCGGAGCCCATTACGATTCGGCGCAGGGCGCCGTCGGGGCGGATGACAACGGCTCGGGCGTGGCGGCGCTGCTCGAGCTTGCGCGCTTGCTCAAATCGGTCCAGCCCGCCGAGGGGCTGGAGATGCGGCTGGTGTTCTACGTCAACGAGGAATTGCCCTGGTTCGCGACGGAAAAAATGGGTAGCCTCGTGCACGCGAACGGCCTTGCCCTCGGGGAGAGGGACGTCGTCGCGATGCTGTCCCTCGAGACCATCGGCTGGTACAGCGACGCACCAGACAGCCAGCGCTATCCGTTTCCCTACAATCTGCTCTACCCGTCCACCGGCGAGTTCATCGCCTTCGTCGCCAATCCGCGCTCGCGAAGTCTGTTGCACCGGGTCATCGGTTCGTTCAGGCGCCACGCCGCGTTTCCATCGGAGGGCGCGGTGGGGCTGGAGTCGGTCGCGGGGGTGAGCTGGTCCGACCACTGGGCCTACTGGAAATTCGGCTGGCCCGCGGTGATGGTGACCGACACCGCGCCCTTCCGCTACCCGCACTACCACACGCTGCGCGACACGCCGGACAAGCCCGACTACGACAGGCTTGCGCGGGTGGTGAAGGGTTTGGAGGGCGTGGTGCGCGATCTCGCGATCGCCGCGCCTGCAAACTAGCCGCGCTTTTTGTCCCAGACGTAACGCACGAAGCGCTGCCAGCGATTCGGCTTCTGCACGAGCTGGTTTTTCATCTTCTGAGCCTCGCGGTCGCGCGTGACGGACTTCCGCACCTGCTCGTGGATCTGGCGCAGCGTCAATCCGCCGGGGCCTTTCAGCTTGTCGGGATCGTTTTCGGCCATATTGATCGAAAGGTTCGCGATGACCCCTATGCTAAACTCCGAGAGGGTTTTGAGCGAGCAATTCCATGTCGGGCAACACCTTCGGCCTGCTGTATTGCGTGACTTCGTTCGGCGAGAGCCACGGCCCCGCCTACGGTGGCGTCGTGGACGGTTGTCCCCCGGGGCTCGAGCTGTCCGAGGACGACATTCAGAAGGAGCTCAACCGCAGGAAACCGGGCTCCTCGCGCCACGTCACGCAGCGCCAGGAGTCCGACCGCATCGAGATCCTCTCGGGCGTGTTCGAGGGCAGGACCACTGGCACGGCGATCGGTTTCGTCATCAGGAACGAGGACCAGAGAAGCAAGGACTACAGCGCGCTCGCCGACACCTTCCGGCCCGGTCACGCCGACTACACGTACTGGCAGAAATACGGCCTGCGCGATTTTCGAGGTGGTGGCCGGGCTTCCGCCCGCGAGACCACGATCCGCGTCGCCGCGGGAGCGATCGCCAAGAAGTGGCTGCGCGAGCGCTATGGCGTCGAAGTGCGCGGCCATCTCGCGCAGCTTGGCCCGAACAGGATCGCGTTCAAGTCCTGGGACGCGGTCAACGAAAATCCTTTTTTTTCGCCGGATCCGGCTATCGTGCCGAAGCTCGAGCAATACATGGACGAGCTGCGCGCTTCGGGCGATTCCTGCGGCGCGCGGGTGAACGTGGTTGCGAGCGGCGCTCCGGTCGGCTGGGGCGAGCCGGTCTACGGCAGGCTCGACTCCGACATCGCTAGCGCGATGATGGGCATCAACGCCGTCAAGGGCGTGGAGATCGGCGCCGGCTTCGCGGCGATCGAGCAGAAAGGCTCCGAGCACGGGGACGAGCTGACGCCGCAGGGATTTCTCTCGAACAACGCGGGCGGAACGCTGGGCGGCATCTCGACCGGTCAGGACATCCTGGTGAGCATCGCGCTCAAGCCGACTTCGAGCATCCGCGTTCCACGCCGCTCGATCGACCGCAAGGGCGAGCCGACCACGGTACAGACCACCGGCCGCCACGACCCTTGCGTAGGGATCCGCGCGACGCCGATCGCGGAGGCAATGCTCGCCTGCGTGCTGATGGACCACGCGTTGCGCCATCGCGCGCAATGCGGCGACGTCAGGCCGCCAATCAGGCCCATTCCAGGGAGGGCGCGCTAGAAATCGCTGCGCGGCTATTTGAGGTCGAACGCGTGGGCGTAAAGCAGTCGCAGGCCCACATTCCCGGTTTTGTCGGCGTCTTTCGGATAGCGGTTCCACAGGGCGCCCGCTTCGGCGCGCCTGCCCTGCGCGAGATAGCCCGCCATGCCCGCTGCCATCAGATACTGCCGGTGGCCGGCTGGAAGATCGCTCGGTTTCGCAAGCAGCGCCTCGGCGCGCAGCGCCATTTCCGGCGCGGAGCGGTTTCCCACCGCTTTCATCAGATCGATCCATTGCCGCTGGTCGGGCGCCACCTGCGAGCTGCAGGCCCCGTGCTCGATCCGCTCCCAGACCGCTCCGGCTTCCTGGGCGGAGAGCATCGGGTTCAGCGTGCGCGCCAGCTGGTAGAGCGAGTGGAACCAGATGTCGGAGCGCTCCGGATCGCGGCAACCGGTCAGCCTCGCGCGCGTCAGCTCGAGGTCCTTCTGGAACTGGCGCGGGATGGCGACGGGCTCCGGCGCCGTCTGGAGCAGGAGAAAATCCCTCGCGTACCGGGCGCGGCGCGTGAGCTCGAGGGCCTCGAGGTATTCGTCGCCGTCCACGTTTGACTCGACCGGCGGGTTTTTGACGCGCCCTTCGAGGAGGGCAACGATTGGAACGCCGTAGCCGAGCAGACCGGTCAGCTCCTGCGCCGACCGGTTCAGAAAGCGGTATTTTGCCGCGTGCAGATCGAGGTAGGGATGGAAGTCGGAATTTGCCGGAACCCCGTAGCTCAGGAACATCGGGGCAAGCAAGCGTTTTCCGCCCAGCCGGCGGACCTCGATGTCCCAGATCGAATGCACGTGCACGCGGCGCAGCTCCCGGGCAACGCCGGGCATGGCGGTGATATCGGCGAGCGCGCGCTGGAGCGTTTGGGTCTCGCCCGCGATGATCAGCAGGTCGTTGCCCGTGGCCGCGTAAATGGCATAGTCCGGAAAGTTCTCGCCGAGCGCGCGCATCACCGAGGCGACGAGACTCGCGTCGATCTCGTACATCTGGAACCATTGCACGAGCACTCCGCCCGGATTGAGGTAGCGGCTCGCGAGCCGGTAGAACTCGCCGGTGAACAGGCTCGAGACGCCGCTGACCCAGGGGTTTGACGGCTCCGAGATGATGATGTCGTACTTGCGGTTGTGGGTCGAGAAGAACGTCTTCGCGTCGTCGAAGATGATGTGGCTGCGCGGATCGGCGAAGGCGTTGGCGTTGCGCGGAGTAAAGCGCCGCGACGCCTCGGCCATCGCAGGCTCGATCTCGATCGTCTCGACCGAGCGCAAGGCGTTCGAGCCGAGGAGCGTGTGCGTCGTGAGGCCGGTTCCGATTCCGATGACTGCGGCGCTCGCCGCATCGGGTCTGTAAGCCAGGGGAATTGCCGCCGTGAGCGTCATCGTGATTTCGTCAGAGACGCGCGGGCCGTTCGGGTCCATGTTGATCGCGCCGTCCGACTTGCCGTTGGTGCGCAGGCTCCGGTCGGTGCCGAAATCCATGAGGCTGACGGTCGTCGTCTTGCCGTCGCGATGGAAGAGCATGGTCGCGTCGCTCGCCGAATAGAGATCCCCGCGGCGGAACACGCCCGAGGCCATCTTGTACGCGTCGAGCTGCACGCCGGCGAGCACCGCGGCGAAGCAGGCAAGCGAGAGCGCTGCGGCGCCCAAGCGCAGGCGCGGCGCGCCGGCTGCGCGCCACAGGAGCGCGAGGCCGAGGCCCGCGTCAAGCGCGGCGCCGGCCGCGATCAGGCCCTTGAGGCCGAGGAAGGGCAGGCCCAGGTGCGCGGCGGAAAATACGCCGAGAATGGCACCCAGCGTATTGGCCGAATACACCGCGCCGATCGACTTTTCTCCGTGGCCGCCGTGGAGCAGGGCAGTGGTGATGAGCGGCAACGTGATCCCCGCGCAGAAGGTTGCCGGGAACATGATGGCGAGAGCGATGGCGTGGCTCGAGAACAGGAACAGCGTGTATCCGGTTTCCGTCTTCGCGAGCGCGTTCATCACGGCCTGCATCAACCCGAACATCTCGCCGTAAAGCGGCAGCGTGGCGAGCGCGAACAAGCCCATCGCCACCAGCACGATACCGAGAAACCGGACCGCGTCGGCGATCGAGTCGATGCGCCGGCGCACCCAGTAGCCCCCGCAGGCCAGCCCCAGGATGAACGCCGAGAGCATCAACTCGAACGAGTGCGTCGAGGCTCCGAGAACGAGCGAAAGCATGCGGATCCAGCCGATCTCGAAGACGAAAGAGGCCGCGCCCGTCAGGAGCGCGACCGCGAGGAAAAACCGGAACGGAACCTTCGCTTCGGGACCCTGCTCGTCGCCGGGACGCGAGCCCATGGCTTGCTCGGTGCCGCGGGCAAGCAGCCATACGATGGCGGCGAGGGCGAGGTTCAGGGCCCCGGCGGTCTGCACGGTGCCCGGCAGCCCCAGCTTTTCGATCATGACGAATCCGCTCGCCAGCACCCCGATCGACGCCCCGAAGCTGTTGGTGAAATAGAGCATCGCGAGCGATTCGCCGGGCGCTGCCGCATAGCGCCGGATGAGGCCCGCGCTCATGAGGGGAAAGGTCATGCCGAGCAGCACCGACTGCGGCAGGATCAGGAATCCGGCGAGCGTCCACTTGAACAGCATCGCCGGAATCTCGCCGCCGAGGGCAGGCAAGACGCTTTCGTAGGCGGCATCGGTCGCCGCTACGAATGCCGGGTGGAACAAAAGCGCCGCAATCCCGATCAAAGCCTCGACCAGCGCGTAGCCGCGAAGGAGATTTCCCCAGCCTGCCGACCAGCGGCTGCAGAGCCACGATCCGATCGCCATCCCGCCCATGAAAAGCGCCAGCACCAGAGTCTGCGCATAGGCCGCGTGGCCGAGGAAAAGTTTCAGATAGTGGCTCCAGATCGACTCGTAGATGAGCCCGGCAAACCCGGATACGATGAAGAGCAGGAAGAATACGCTGCGGGGGATGCGGCTCATGCGTGGATCGTCGGACGGTGCTGGTCGTAGGCGCTGGCATTATACGGG
>DASPWT010000136.1:0-7492 GCA_035637655.1 Burkholderiales bacterium
CTGCCGCTCAATCGCCTCTCTGTCCGGTGATCTCCTCGAAAAACGCCTTGGGCGAAGGATCGCGGCCGAGAAACTCGCGCACCATTTCCGCGGCGGGCCTTTGCCCGCCGTTGGAGAGAATCAGCTCGCGGAAACGCCGCCCGACGGCGGGATTCATGAGGTTCTTTCCGTACACGGACAGCATATCAAGCGCGAGAACCTCCGACCACATGTAGCCATAGTAGCCGGCGCCGTAGCCGCCGACGAGGTGCCCGAATGTGCCGGGAAACTGCGTGTCGGGAACGTAGCCTGTTGGTGTTTCGCCTTCCATCCGGATCCATCCCTGCATCGGATCGACCTCGCGTTCGCCGAAAAGCGCCATGTCGTACGAGGCGTACAAATGCTGCCGCCCGTACCGGATGCCCCGGCCAAACGAGCGCGCCGCGTGCAATCGCTTCACCAGCGCTTCGTCGACTTCGGGACAGGCCTTGCAGTACTGATGAACCAGGCGCAACGGCTCCTTCTTGCGGGTCCACTCCTCGTACATCTGCGACGGCGCCTCGACGAAATCGCGCTCCACGTTAGTGCCGCCCTGGCTCGCGTAGCGCGTCCGGGAAAGAACCCCGTGCAGGATGTGTCCGAACTCGTGCAGCAGCGTTTCCAGCTCGCGGTGATTGAGGCCGCTGCGATCCAAGTTGGCGACCAGCACGCTGATCGGGGTGCGCCTGGCGAGCAAGCTGACACTGCGGACTCCGAAAGCGGCTGCGTGACTGTACTTGCCATCGCGCGGAAACAAATCGAGGTACACACCGCTCAAGAACATGCCGGTTTTGCCGTCGATCACTTCATAGTAACGCACGGAAGGATGCCAAAGCGGCGCCTTCGCCGGAACGAACCTGACGCCGTACAGGCTGCCGGAAACCGCGAATACCCACGCAACGCTTGCGTCGGTAGGGAAATACGCGCGCAAGGCCTCCTGATCGATGTTGTAGCGCGCCTTCTTGAGCTGCTCTTGATAGTACGGAAGGTCCCAACGGTTCAACGTCACTTCCTGGACGCTCTTGCCCAGGCGCTCGGCCTTGAACGCGCGCAATTCGCCGATCTCCCTGCGCTCGACTTCTCGAACCTTGCCCTCGACCTCGTCCAGAAAGCGGTGAACCGTTTCCGGGCTTTCGACCATGCGCCGCCGCGTCACGAAATGGGCGTAGCTCGGCAGCCCGTACAAGCTCGCGATTTCCCGGTTCAAACGGGCCGCCTCGCCGAGCAGGTCCAGGTTCTGCGGCGTGCCGCGGTTGTTGAACGCGATGTAATACCGGCGGCGCGCCTCCTCGTTTTCCGCGTTGGCCATGAAGGGCTCGTACTCGGGGTATTCGAATCCGAGCAAGTAGTTGCCCTTGTCGTCGCGCCGCGCCTTCTCCAGGTAGGAGGCGGGCAGCCCTTTCATTTCCTCGGGGGAAAAAGCAAGCCGCGTCTTGTTGTCCCGGATATTGCGCGCGAATGCCTGGCGAACCTCCTCCAGGCGCTGCAGGATCAGCTTCATGCGGGCGCGTCTTTCCGGCGGCAGGGCCACTCCCGTATCCTCGAATGCCTCCACCACGTCCTTCTTGAGCTTGCGGTCGATACGGTCGGTGGGAGTGATGCGTTGAAAATGCGCGTAGATCTTTTCATTCTGGAACAGCTCGGTACCGAGCTCGTTTATCTTGAGCAGGCAGGACTCGCCCGCGGTGCGAGTCGCGGCATCGGGCGATGCGTTGGTCAGTATTTCTACCGGTCCTTGCGTGTCCTCGATGAGGATCTGCATACGATTCCACGTCCCGAACACGCGCTCGAGCGTCGCTTGTGAAAGCGGCAGGCGTTCCAGGGCGGCGATTTCGCCCCGCGTTTTCGATAAGGTCTCGCCGCACACCTTGTCGATGTCGGGCGCGTTCCAGATCGGAATCTGTGGACGCGGGGCCGTCCACGCAACCGGGGCGAAGGCGCCGCAGAGCGCGGTCAGGACGAGCCGGCGCGCTGAGCGGCCGAAAATCCATTCTTTCATTTGCTGGAGTCGAGGTCGATATACATCCCTCAAACCGCGTTTACCTGTTCAAGCCGCAAGCAGGCGGCCTCATGCCCCGTCCGAAACGCTTCGAGACGCGGCTGGTCGCGGCTGCACTCGGGGATCGCATAAGCGCAGCGCGGGTGGAACGGGCAGCCGGCGGGAGGATTCACAGGCGAGGGCGGATCGCCCGCCAGGAGGATCCGCCTCCTCGTGCGCTCCCGTTCCGGATCGGGCAAGGGCATCGCGCTCGCCAGCGCCTTGGTGTAGGGGTGCAGCGGGCGTTCCAGCACCTCTGCCGCCGGCCCAAGCTCCACAATCTTGCCGAGGTACATCACCGCGATCCGGTCCGAGATGTGCTTCACCACCGCGAGGTCGTGGGAAATGAAGATCATCGTCAGGCCCATCTCGCGCGTCAATCCCGCGAGCAGATTGATGATTTGCGCCTGGATCGAGACGTCCAGCGCCGAAACGGGCTCGTCCGCGACGATGAGCCGCGGCCGCACCGCCAGCGCGCGGGCAACCGCGATGCGCTGCCGCTGCCCGCCGGAGAACTCGTGCGGATATTTGCGGCTGAAGCGCGCGGCAAGGCCGACACGGTTGAGCAGCGCCGAGACTTCTGCGGCAAGTTCTGCGCGGGAAACCGCGCGATGCGCCTGGATCGCCTCGGCGATCGTGTCGTATACCGTCATGCGCGGGTTGAGAGACGCATACGGATCCTGAAAGACCATCTGGAAATCGGCTCGGGCGGCGCGCAGTTCCTCAGGCGCCAGTTCGGCCAGATTCCTGCCGGCCAGGATCACCGTGCCCTCCGTCGGCGGCACCAGACGCAGGATGGTGCGGGCGAGGGTGGACTTGCCGCATCCCGACTCGCCCACCAGGCCGAGCACCTCGCCTTGCGCAATCGAAAGGGAGACGCCATCCACGGCCTTGACCGTTGCGGCGCCGCGGCCAAACAGCATTCCGCGCTCGAGCGGAAAGTGCGTCCTGACGCCTTTCACCTCCAGCAGCGGTTCTTGCATGGCTTTCACTGTACAGTGAGCTCCCCGCGTTGCACGCGAAGACAGGCGGAGGCCTGGCCTGCGCCCACGTCTTGCAGTCGCATTTCGGTGCGGCCGCACTCGGCGACGGCGAATTCGCAGCGCGGCGCGAACGCACAGCCCGGAACGGGCCGCGAAAGATCCGGCGGCAGCCCGGGAATCACGTACAGCTCCACCCCCTTTGCCTGCATTGCGGGACGGGATCGCTGCAGCGCGCGCGTGTACGGGTGCTTCGGCGCGCGGAAGATGGTCCGGGTATCCGCAGTTTCCACGACCCTGCCCGCATACATGACCATGACCCGATCGCAGAACCCCGCCACCACGCTCAGGTCGTGCGATATGAAGATGACTGCGACGCCCCGCTGGCGCTGTTGCTGCGCGATCAGGTCGAGGATCTGCGCCTGCACCGTCACATCGAGCGCCGTGGTCGGCTCATCGGCGATCAGCAGGTCGGGTTTGCCGATCAGCGCCATCGCGATCATCACGCGCTGGCGCATGCCGCCGGAGAACTGGTGCGGGTAGCTGCGAATCCGCTGCTCTGCCTCCGGAACTCCGACTTCCTGGAGCGCCTGCAATGCCATCCGGGCCGCTGCCGCCCGGCCGATTTTCTCGTGGATCAGCAGCGGTTCCATGAGCTGCTCTTCGATCGTCATGTACGGATTCAGCGAGGTCATCGGATCCTGAAATATCATCGCGATGCGCCGGCCGCGAATGCCGCGCAGGACTTCCTGCGGGCAACGCAGCAGATCGATGCCTTCCAGCACGGCGCCGGCGCCCTCGATCCGGCCGGGAGGCTGCTGCACCAGGCCCAGGAGCGAGAGGCATGTGACCGACTTGCCCGACCCGGATTCACCCACAATACCCAGCGTTTCGCCCCGATCGATGCAAAACGACACTCCGTCCACTGCGCGCACGACGCCGTTGCGCGTGTGAAAGGACGTGCGCAAGTCATCGACTTCAAGCAGCGCCACGCGTTCAGTCCTTCGAGGCCCGGACGTCGAGCGCATCGCGCAGGCCGTCGCCGAGGAAATTCAGCGAGAACAGCGTCGCCGCGAATACCGCGGCCGGGTAGATCAGCAGCCAGGGCGCCTCCTCCATCTGCTCGGCGCCCTCCTTGATGAGCAGTCCCCAGGAGCTCATCGGCGGCTGCACGCCGAGCCCGAGGAAACTCAGAAAGGCCTCCAGCAGCATCACCGCGGGAATGGTGAGCGTCGTGTACACCATCACGGGACCGAGCACATTGGGGACCACGTGGCGCAGAACGATGCGGCGTTTGCGCAGGCCGAGCGCGACCGCCGCCTCGATGAATTCCTGCCGTTTGAGCGCCAGGACCTGCCCGCGCACGATGCGCGCCATGGTCAGCCATTCGACCGCGCCGATGGCGACGAACAGCAGGATGAAATTGCGGCCGAAAACCGTCATCAGCAGAATCACGAAGATCGTGAACGGCAGGGCGTAGAGGATGTCGACGATGCGCATCATCACGGCATCGAGCCTTCCCCCGGCATAGCCGGCGATCGATCCCCACAGCACGCCGATGGTGAGCGAAACGCTGGTCGCCGCGAGCCCCACCAGCAACGAGACGCGGCCCCCGAAGAGCAGCCGCGCAAGCTGGTCGCGGCCAAGCTTGTCGGTGCCCAGCAGATGCGCCGCGCTCGGCGGCGCGGCGCCCAAGGCGAGATTCTGTTCCTCGTACGAGTAAGCAAGGAACAACGGCCCGAACAGCGACAGTGCGGTCAGCACGATGAGCACGACGCCGCCGATGACCGCCATGCGGTTGCGGCGCAGGCGCGCCCACGCGTCCTGCCAGAGCGAACGCCCCGGCTCCACCGCGTCGGCGGCGAGCGCGGGCGATGCAGTCGCAGTCACGGGCACGGGCTAATTGGCGCGCTGCTTCGGGTTCAGCATGGCCTGGGCGATGTCGGCCGCCAGATTCAAGGCGACGACAAGTGCGGCGTAGAACAGGGCGGTGCCGATCGTGAGCGTCGCGTCGCGGTTGAAAACGCTGGTCACGAAGTGGCGGCCGAGGCCCGGAATATTGAAGATCGTCTCGATGACAAACGACCCCGTGAGGATGCCCGCGATACCCGGGCCGAGAAACGACACCACGGGCAGCAGTCCGCCGCGCAGCGCATGCCGGAAAACCACGCGGGTCTCCGAGGCGCCCTTGGCGCGCGCGGTCCGGATGAAGTCCTGGTTCAGCACTTCGAGCATGCCGCCGCGCGTGAGGCGCGCAATGTAGCCCGCGTACACCAGGCCGAGCGTCAGCGAGGGCAGCACGCGATCACGCGCGAAATCCCAGCCCGAGGCGTTGAATTGTTCGAAGTGCAGCGCGAACACCAGCACCAGCAGCGGCCCCATCACGAACGTGGGCAGGCAGATGCCGGCCATCGCGGTGGTCGACGCGAGATAGTCGATCCAGGTGTTCCGCCTGACCGCCGCTGCAATGCCCAACGGGATGCCGACCAGAAGCGCGACGCACAGCGCGATGCCTCCGAGCTCTAGCGATACCGGCAGCGCCGCCGCGATCAGCTCGTTCACCGAGCGGTTGGCGTGCTTGAACGACGGGCCGAGGTCGCCGCGCAGGAGGTTCCCCATGTAGCTTGCGTACTGCTTCCACAGCGGCTGGTCGAGGCCGTAGAACGCCTCGATCTGCACTTTGATCTCCTGCGGGATGTTTTTTTCCGTGTCGAGCGGGCCGCCGGGCACCGCCTTCATCATGAAGAACGTAATCGTCGCCACCAGCACCAGGACCGGAATCGTCTCGAGGATCCGGCGGGCGATCAATTGCAGCATGTGGTGCGCGCTCGCCGTTTCAGGGCCGCCGCGCTGCGGCGCTTGCCGTCGCCAGAGATGCTTCCGGCCGCGGCGCGAGCCACACGTACGGATAGGGATGGTGATCGAGAATCGTGGCATTCCAGCCGCGCACCTCCGGTCGGAGCAGGTAGACGCGCGTGTAGTGATAGATCGGGATCACCGGCATCTCGTCGAGAAAGATCGCCTCGGCCTTCTGGAACAGCTCGTAGCGGGTCTGCCGGTCGCCGAGCCGGGACGCCTCCTTGAGCAGGCGGTCGTATGCGGCATTCGTCCATCCGGTCCGGTTGTTGCCGCTCTCGGCAAGGAACGTCTCGAGGAATGTCGACGGATCCGCGTAGTCGCCGATCCAGCCGGCGCGCGACACGTCGTAATCCTTGCGCTTTTCCGTGTCGAGATAGACCTTCCATTCCTGGTTGAGCAGCCTCGCGTCGATTCCCAGCTCCCTCTTCCACATCTGCTGGATCGCCTCGGCGACGGACTTGTGCGACTCGGACGTGTTGTACAGGATGTCGAATGGAGGAAACCCCTTGCCGCCCGGATATCCGGCCTGCGCGAGCAGCCGGCGCGCGCCCTCGGGGTCGTAGCGGATCGCGCTGCGGGACGTGTAACCGACCGTGTCGGGCGGCGTGAAGTAGTAGGCCGGCAGCTGGCCGCCTCGCGTGACGTTTTCAACGATGGTTTTCCGGTCGATCGCCATCGCCAGCGCCTGGCGCACGCGCTTGTCCCTGAACTGCGGCCGCGTCGTGTTGATGCGGTAGAAATACGCGCCAAGATATGGATCGATGCGCAGCAGCTGCGGACTGTCCCTGCGGTAGACCGAAATCTTCGACTGCGGGACTTCCTCGGTCACGTGCAGCTGTCCCGAACGGAACGAGCGCTCCTCAGTGTCGTTGCTCTCGATCGGATGAAAATGAATTTCGTTCAACCTCACGCTTGCCGCGTTCCAGTAGAGCGGGTTCTTCTTCACCACGATGACGTGGCCGACGTTCCAGCGCGCGAGCACAAAGGGCCCGTTGCCGACGAAATTGCCCGGCCGCGTCCAGCGGTTGTTGCGCTGATAGGGATCGCCGTACCGCGCGATCGTCGGCAGATGCACCGGCCACCACGAATAGTGATTGAGCAGCGACAGGAAATACGGCACCGGCCCGTTGAGCGTGATGCGCAGGGTGCGCTCGTCGAGCGCCTGCGCGCCGACGCTCGAGAAGTCCTGCGTCTTGCCCTTGTAGTAATCCTCCGCGCCCTTCATGACGAAATACATGTAGGCGTATTCGCAGCCCAGCGACGGCGTGAGCGCTCGCCGGTAGGAGCGCACGAAATCGTGCGCCGTCACCGGATCGCCGTTCGACCAGCGGATGCCCGCACGCAGATGAAACGTGTAGGTCGTGCCGTCCGGCGAAATGTCCCAGCGCTCCGCCTGCCCGGGCACCGGATGCAGATCGGTCGGGTCCTCGGTGACCAGATTTTCGATCAGCGCCTGCAGGATGTGGTGCTCCGGCACGCCCTGGACGATGTGCGGATCGAGTTCCTGGGGGTCGGATTTGTTGCCCTTGTGGAGGATCTGCAGCCGATCGCCCTCGCCCACGAGCGTGGGCGGCTTGCTGCAACCGGCGACAAGCGC
>DASPWT010000137.1:0-2099 GCA_035637655.1 Burkholderiales bacterium
CCGGGATTCACCGACGTGCTGAATGAATAGCACCGTCTGAACATTGAAAGGTGCCCTTTTCCTGAGAGGATCGGATCAACCACGAACACGATCACTCAGAGAGAAAGGACACCTATCGGATGCGATCCTCTCACATCCTCGACCGCATCGCCACCACCTTCGACGACGGCCGTCTCATCGCCGACGCGGGCCTGCTGCTCCCCGCGACCCTCGCCCAGCATCTCGGCCTCGAGCGGCTGCTCGACGAGCACGTCGACCTCGGACCCGCGAAGGGCCGTGCCCACGTCGGCGCCAAGGCGCTCACGCTCATCATGTCCGCCCTGGCCGGCGGGGACTGCATCGACGACGCCGACGCGCTGCGCGCCGGCGGCACGGCGGCCGTGCTCGGACATGCGCTGCGCGCACCCTCGACCCTGGGCACCTTTCTGCGCAGCTTTTCCTGGGCCCACGCCCGCCAGCTCGATGTGGTGAGCCGGGAGCTCCTCCGCCGCGCCTGGGCCACGGGCGCGGGTTCGGCGCAGGGCGCGCTCACCATCGACCTCGACTCGACGATCTGCGAGACGTACGGCTTGCAGAAAGAGGGCGCGACGCACTTCACGTACACCCATGTGCGCGGCTACCACCCGCTCCTGGCCGTCGCCGCGGGCACCGGGGAGGTGCTGCACTGTCGGCTGCGCGGCGGGCGCGCCACCAGCGGCAGGGGCGCGGCGGGCTTCCTGGCCGAGACCATCGCGCGCGTGCGCGGCGCCGGCGCCTCGGGCCCGCTCATGGTGCGCGCCGACGCCGGCTTCTACGAGGCCGCGGTGGTGCGGGCCTGCCGCAAAGCGGAGGCGCGCTTTTCCATCACCGTGCGTCTGCAGCAGGCCCTGCGAGCGCGCATCGAGGCCCTTGCCGAAACGGCCTGGGCGCCGATCCCGTACTGGCAGGAGGGCGGGGCGGACGTGGCCGAGCTGCCATACACACCGTTCGCCGAACATCATCCGGACGCGCGCGAGGTGCGGCTCATTGTCAGACGAGTGCGCCCGAGCCCCGGCAGCCAGCTCGCGCTGTTCACCCCGTACAGCTATCACGCCTTCATCACCGACCGCGCCGGCGCGACACTCGCGCTCGAGGCCGATCACCGCCGCCACGCCGTGGTCGAGAACACCATCCGCGATCTCAAGTACGGCGTGGGCCTGGGCCATCTGCCCTCGGGGCGCTTCGGCGCGAACGCCGCCTGGCTCGCGCTGCAGGTCATGGCGCATAACCTCGCGCGCTGGACCGGCCACATCGGGCTCGGCGATGCGCTGCTCACGACGAAAACGATTCGTCGCCGCCTGTTCAGCCCTTCCGGACGTCTCGCGTGGTCGGCGCGACGGCTGCTGCTGCACCTGCCGCGGTCGTGGCCGTGGGCCGATCGCTTCGCGGCCGCGCTCGCGGCGCTGCGCGCGATCGCGCTGCCGCTCACGGCCTAAAGAAGCCGTCTCGACCCACGATCCCGAATCCGCCGTGCATCGGCACGCCCTTCGCCTGTCTCGCTATTGGATCCGCCAACTGCAAAACGGCGCGCGACGATCGTTCCGGTCGGCCGAGACGCGCTCGCTGCTCAAACGAACGACGGACGTGTCGGCGCAGCTCCTAACGCCTCAGGAACGGTGGATTCCGGCTTAGCGAACAGCGCGAGCGTTCCGGAGGCCTCTCGCTCCAGCGGATGCGCGGCGTAGCCGTGCTTCCCGTACAGCCACAGGTACAGCGGAAGGAAGGCGAGACCGATGCGCGCGTACTGCCTGACGTGGCGAAGCTCGTGTCGCCAGAGCGTGTCGGTCGGCTCGCGTGCGAACACAACGACATGCCCGAAGGTGATCGCGGTATAGCCGCGGCGCGTGAGGACCAGATGCGCCAGGCCGCGGTCGCTCATGTAGAGAAAGCAGCCGTCGCGGAAACGTGGACGCGCGAACGAGAGCCGGCCGAGGATGTGTCCGATCGGGTCGGCGTGGTGCGCGACGAGCTCGCGCGCGACGCTGCTGCGGCGTGCGCGAAGCGCAGACGCCGAGCAGATGAGCGCAGCGAACGCTGCGCGATTATTGCTCGATGCTATCGACGACCGCCTGCACCGCCGC
>DASPWT010000138.1:0-2668 GCA_035637655.1 Burkholderiales bacterium
GATCAAGGGCCCGGCGGTGATCGAGACGACCGACACCACGGTCGTCGTGCATCCGGGCCTCACGCTGAAGGTGGATGCGTTCGGCAACTTCGAAATCAATTTCGGGAAACAGGCATGAAAGTGAGCGAAATGAAGGACGCCGTCTTCGATGGCAGGAACATGGGCTACGTGCCGCCGAAGAAGCTTTCCATTTCGCCCAAGCTCAAGCTGCATCGAAAAGGCGCGAAAAACATCGACCCGATCACCTACGAAGTGATCCGCCACAGCCTGTGGCACGTCAACGAGGAGCACGGCGCCACGATCCAGCGCCTGTCCGGATCGCCTGTCGCGATGTACGCGCTCGATCTCAACCCTTCCATCCTCACCGAGGACGGCGAGTTCGTGTATTTCGGACCTTACATGCAGTACATGTCGGGCGTCACCGACACGCAGGTGAAATGGGTGCTCGAATACCGCAGCGACAATCCGGGCATCCGCGAGGGCGACATGTTCCTCGCCAACGACCCCTGGGTGGGCGCCGCGCACCAGCAGGACGTGATGCTGATCTGCCCGGTGTTCTGGAAGGGCGAACTCTTCTGCTGGGTGACCAATTGCCTGCACCAGTACGACCTCGGCGGAATCACGCCGTCTTCGTTCTGCGGCTCGGCGGAGAACGCCTTCGAGGAAGGCATCTGCATCCCGCCGGTGAAGATCGTGGAAGGCAACGAGATCCGCCGCGACATCGAGGAGCTGTACCTGCGCTCTTCCCGCAAGCCCGAGGCGGTGGCGCTCGATTTCCGGGCGCAGCTCGCCGGCAACCTCACCGCGCGCGACCGGGTGCTCGCGCTCGTCAGGCGTTACGGTCCCGAGGTGGTGAAGGGGGTCATGCGCAAGATCCTCGACAACGGCGAGCGCGCCTTCCTCGCGAAGCTCAAGCGCCTGCCCGACGGCGTGTGGCGCGAGCGGAGCTACGTCGAATGCTGCCGCCCGGGCGACCGGCGTACGCACTGCGTGATGCTGACGCTGCGAAAAAAAGGAACCGAGCTCGTATTCGAGAACGAAGGCACGGCGCCGCAGGACGGCGCGATGAATGCGACCTACTCGGGCTGGAGAGGCGCGATCATGGTGGCGCTGAATCAACTTCTCTGCTGGGACCAGTATTTCTCGATCGGCGGGGCGCTGCGCCACGTCGAGTTCGATCCTACCCCGGGGACTTTCAACTGCGCCAATTTTCCGGCGTCGGTTTCGACCGCGCCGATCCAGGCCATGGAGATCTCGCTCTACCCCGCGTACAACGTGCTCTCCAAGATGATCCACGCGGACCCCGAGATGCGCAAAGACATCATGTGCATCGGCGGCACCAGCCAGTGGCCGGCGACGATTTTCCGCGGCACCGACCAGTGGGGCGAGCGCTACGGTTATATCCTCGTCGATCCCATCGGCGGTGCGATCGGCGCGTTCGCCACCGGCGACGGCATCTCGACCGGCGGGCAGTCGCGCACGCCCATCTGCAAGCTGCCCAACGTCGAGCATACCGAGCAGACCTTTCCGCTTCTGTTCCTTTACCGCAAGGAAGTGATCGATTCCGGCGGCGCCGGAAAATTCCGCGGCGGGCTCTCGGCTGAGTCCTGCTTCATTCCGCATCGCACCGACGCGATCACGCATGACACGCTGTCCTCGGGCAACGCGATCCCGACTTCGCCCGGCATGATGGCGGGCTACCCCGGCTCGGTGAACGTGTACAAGTTCAAGCGGGCGACCGATATCGTCGAACGCCTGAGCGAGCGCCGCATTCCCGGCGACATCGCGCAGGTGAAGGGCGAGGAGGTGACGCTAGCGCTCCGCCAGGAGAACTTCATCCAGAAGCCCGACGACGTCTACGCCGTGATCTGGTCTGCCGCGGGTGGCTTCGGCGATCCGCTCGAGCGCGATCCGGAAAAGGTGCGCGATGACGTGATCGAGCAGCGCTCCGTGTCGGCCGAGGCGGCGCGCGACCTCTACGGTGTCGTGATCACGGACGGCCGGCTCGATCAGGCCGCGACCAGGGACTTGCGCGCGGAGCGGCGCGGGGCCCACCGCCGGAAGGACGGCGAGGTGAAGCGGCTCGACGGAGAACGGCTCGCACGCACCACCGACAATCTCGAGCTGCGCCGCGAGAAAGACGGGTTGTACCTGTGCTGCGCGAAGTGCACGGCCGACCTCGGCCCGGTGCAGGACAACTACAAGGACCACTGCCTGCGGCGCGAATCGGACGTGAGCGAGTCGAACCCCAACATCGGCGACTACCGCCGCTACATCGACGACCGTCCGGTGTTCCGCCAGTTCTTCTGCCCCGGTTGCGGCGCGCTCGTGGAAAACGAGGTCGCGCGCGCCGACGACCCAGTGCTGCGGGACATCGAGCTTCACCTGCGCTAGCGGCGGTTTTTCGTTGACACCTTCGGACGCGGTTGATAGATTGCGCCGCATCGCTCGAGCCGGACCGAAGTTCCACATAAGAGAACGCACGGTGAACTTCGAGCCGGCGGCGTTTCAGCGAGGAGGAGGATCGATGCAGGCGGCGGGCTATCCCGCGATGACGGCCGCAGCCCCGTTCACGCTGCGGCGCTCGTTCGACTGGAAATGGGTCGTGATCGGGCTGTGCGTGGCCCTCACGGTCTACATCGCGGTGGTCCCGCTCGCGTTCCTCCTC
>DASPWT010000139.1:0-10671 GCA_035637655.1 Burkholderiales bacterium
CGCGGCGCCGTGGCGACTTCTGCGACTTGCGGACGCGTGCAGGCCGGCGCGAGGCCTCCAGCGTTTTGCCGTGAAGATCGGCGTCCGGGTGCGCGACGGCGTCCAGCGTCTTGTCGAGACCGAGCGCCCACAGAACGGTGAGGTAGGCCCCGAGCGCGACGCCAGGCCTGCCGAGCTCGAGCGCGTTGAGCGTGTTGCGATTGATCCCGGCCTTGGCCGCGACTTCGGCTATGGACATCCCGCGGCGGGTCCTGGCCAGACGTACCCGGTAGCCAAGCTCCTTGGCACGCTCGATGGACTGAGCAGGGAGGGCCTTCTTGGTGCCCATAATTTTAGGCGTTAAGTAACATAACGCCTAAAATATTAGGCTAATTTAACTGATTAGGTCAATCGAAATCCTGGAACGCCGAGGTCACCCGCGGTTCGCCTCGAACTCCCGCATGTACTCGACCAGCCGCTTCACGCCCTCGATCGGCATGGCGTTGTAGATCGAGGCGCGCATGCCGCCGACGGCGCGGTGGCCTTTGAGCTGCACCATGCCGAGTGCTTCCGCGCCTTTCAGGAACTCTGCGTCGAGCTTCGCATCAGCAAGGGTGAACGGGATGTTCATGCGCGAGCGGTCGGATTTTCGCACCGGGTTCTTGAAGAACTTGCTCGCGTCGAGGAAGTCGTAGAGGAGCTTCGCCTTGGCGATGTTTTTCTTTTCGATCTCCGCCAATCCGCCCTGCGCTTTCAGCCACTGGAACACGAGGCCCGCGATGTACCAGGCGTAGGTCGCGGGGGTGTTCGACATCGAGCCGCTGTCGGCGTGCACCTTGTAGTCGAGCATGGAAGGCGTCCCCTCCATCGCGTGCCCGAGCAGGTCTTCGCGCACGATGACGATGGTGAGGCCAGCCGGGCCGATATTTTTCTGCGCTCCGGCGTAGATCAGGCCGAACTTCGAGACGTCGAGCGGACGCGACAGGATATGCGAGGAGGCGTCGGCGACGAGCGGCACCTTGCCCGTGTCCGGTATCCAGTGGAATTCCACCCCGCCTATGGTCTCGTTCGAGGTGTAGTGCACGTACGCGGACTTCGGGTCGAGCTGCCACGTCGACTGCTCCGGTGCATAGGTGAAGTTCTTGCCCTCGGAGCTCGCCGCGATATTGATCTCGCAGAAGCGGTTCGCTTCCTTGATCGCCTTCTTCGACCATTCGCCCGTATAGATATAGTCGGCCGCTTTCTTCCCGCCGAGGAGATTCATCGGCACCATGCCGAACTGGAGCGTAGCGCCGCCTTGGAGGAACAGGACTTTGTAGTTTTGGGGAATCTTGAGCAGCTCGCGGAAATCCTTCTCCGCCTGCTCCGCGATCGCGATGAACTCCTTGCCGCGGTGGCTCATCTCCATCACCGACATGCCCGAACCGTGCCAGTCGAGCATCTCGGCGGCGGCCTGCGCGAGCACTTCCTCCGGCAGGACCGCAGGGCCCGCGCTGAAGTTGAAAACCCGCGTCTCAGGCCTGCTGCCCATTTTCCTCTTCCTCTTCCTTCTCGGCGACGCGCTCGACGCCGGCGAGCTTGGTGCCTTCGTCGAGGTCGATCAAGCGCACGCCTTGAGTCGAGCGCCCCATCTCGCGGATTTGCTTGACGCGCGTGCGTATCAGCACGCCGCCCGTGGAGATGAGCATGATCTCGTCCTCGTCGCCCACCAGCACCGCGCCGATGACCTTGCCGTTGCGCGCGGTGGTCTGGATCGCGATCATGCCTTGCGTGCCCCGCCCGTGGCGCGTGTATTCGGCGATCGCCGTGCGCTTGCCGAAGCCGTTCTCGGTCGCCGTCAGCACCGTCTGGGTCTCGCTGTCGGCGACCAGCATCGAGATCACGCGCCGGCCCTCGGCGATCCTCATGCCGCGCACCCCGCGCGCCTGCCGTCCCATCGGCCGCACATCGTCCTCCTCGAAGCGAACCGCCTTGCCGGCATCGGAGAAGAGCATCACGTCGTGCTTCCCTTCCGTGATCGCGGCGCCGATCAGGTGGTCGCCGTCGTCGAGCTCCACCGCGATGATCCCCTTCTCGCGCGGATTGGAGAACTGCGAAAGCGGCGTTTTCTTCACCGTGCCGAGCGAAGTCGCGAGAAACACGAAATGCTTGTCGTCGTACTCCTTGACCGGCAGCACCGCGTTGATCTTCTCGCCCTCGGAAAGCGGGAAGAGGTTCACGATGGGCTTGCCGCGGCTCGCGCGCGTGCCCTGGGGCACGTTGTAGACCTTGAGCCAGTAAACCCGGCCGCGCGAGGAGAAGCACAGCATGGTGTCGTGGGTGTTGGCGATAAAGAGGCGCTCGATGAAGTCGTCCTCCTTGGTGGTCGCCGCCTGCTTGCCGCGCCCGCCGCGGCGCTGCGCGCGGTAGTCGGTGAGCGGCTGCGACTTGATGTAGCCCGCGTGCGAGAAAGTCACCACCACGTCCTCCGAGGCGATGAGGTCCTCCATCTCGAGGTCCTCGGCCTGCTCGACGATCTCGCTCTTGCGCTTGTCGCCGTACTGGGCCTTGATCGCTTTCAGCTCCTCGGCGATGATCCCGGTGATCCGCGCCGGCTTGCCGAGCATGTCCATGAAGTCCGCGATTTGCTCGAGCAATTCCTTGTACTCGGCGACGATCTTGTCCTGCTCCAGGCCCGTGAGGCGCGCAAGGCGCATGTCGAGGATCGCCTGCGCCTGCGCGTCGGAGAGCCGGTAGCCCGCTTTCTGCAGGCCGAATTCCTTGCCCAGGCCCTCGGGCCGCGAGGCGTCCGCCGCGGCGCGCTTGAGCATCTCCTCGACCACCGGCGAGCGCCAGGACTTCCCCATCAACGCGACCTTCGCCTCGGCGGGCGTCTGGGATTTCTTGATCAGCTCGATGATCTCGTCGACATTCGACAGCGCGACGGCGAGCCCCTCCTGGATGTGCGCCTTCTTCCTCGCCTCGCGCAGGTCGTAGAGCGTGCGCCGCGTCACCACCTCGCGCCGGTGCGCGAGGAACGCCTGGAGCATCTCCTTCAAATTCAGCACGCGCGGCTGCCCGTCGAGGAGCGCCACCATGTTCACGCCGAAGCTGTCCTGCAGCTGCGTCTGCTTGAACAGGTTGTTCAGGATGACTTCCGGAATCTCGCCGCGCTTCAGCTCGATCACCACGCGCATCCCGGACTTGTCCGACTCGTCCTGGACGTGGGCAATGCCTTCGATCTTCTTGTCGTTGACCAGCTCGGCGATTCTCTCCAGCAAATTCTTTTTGTTGAGCTGATAGGGCAGCTCGTCGACGATGATCGCCTGGCGGTTGCCTTTCTCGAGGTCCTCGAAGTGGGTGCGCGCCCGGATCAGGATGCGGCCGCGGCCGGTGCGGTAGCCCTCGCGCACGCCGGATACGCCGTAGATGATCCCGGCGGTGGGGAAGTCCGGCGCGGGCACGAGCTTGATCAGGTCATCGACCGTGCTCTCGGGCTTTTTCAGCAGCGCCTGGCAGGCGTCCACCACCTCTCCCAGGTTGTGCGGCGGAATATTGGTCGCCATGCCCACGGCGATCCCCGAGGAGCCGTTGATGAGCAGGTTCGGGACCTTGGTCGGCAGCGCGGAGGGTTCCTGCTCCTTGCCGTCGTAGTTCGGCACGAAGTCGACGGTCTCCTTCTCGATGTCGGCGAGTATTTCGGAGGCGATGCGGTCCAGGCGGCACTCGGTATACCGGTAGGCCGCGGCCGAGTCGCCGTCGATCGAGCCGAAGTTTCCCTGCCCGTCGATCAGCGGATAGCGCATGGAGAAATCCTGGGCCATGCGAACCAGCGCCTCGTAGGTGGCGGAGTCGCCATGCGGGTGATATTTGCCCAGCACCTCGCCGACCACGCGGGCGCACTTCACGTAGGGACGGTTCCAGACGTTGTTCGCCTCGTGCATCGCGAAGAGCACGCGCCGGTGCACCGGCTTCAGGCCGTCCCTCACGTCCGGCAGCGCGCGCCCCACGATCACGCTCATCGCGTAATCGAGGTAGGAGCGGCGCATCTCCTCTTCCAGGCTGACGGGAAGAGTTTCCTTGGCGAATTGATCCATGAGAGCGCGGTTTTTCGAGCTGCGGGCGGTCGGTAAAAAGGTGAAATTTTATCAGGTTAAGACCTCTCGAACCACCCGGTTCGCGCTTCCGGATCGGGCGATTTTCCCTGTGCGAACTGCCGCGCTGCCGCTCGCGGATGTGGTGTATGATCCCCGCCGATAACAAGGTCTGAAAACGATCCGGCGCGGCGCGTTCACGAGAAGGAGAGCCGATTGAGAAAACCGACCCTTGCAGTTGGAATCGCCGCGTTGAGCCTGCTCGCAGCCTGCGCCACCGCCCCGGCACCGCAGCCTCAGCCTGCAGCGGCGCCCGCACCACCCGTTCAGCCCCAGGTCACGCCGCCTCCTCCGCCTCCGCCGGCGCCGGCTCCCGCGGCCGCGCCCAGGCGCTGCGACGCCGCGGTGACTTTCCAGAACGAGGAAGTTTTCGCATTCACGAAGTCGGACCTCACGCCGGCGGCCAAGGCGCGTCTGGATCGCGATGTGCTCGCGAAGCTCGCGACCTGCGCGCGCATCGAGGCCGTCGTCGTCGAAGGACATACCGACCGGCTCGGCAGCCATCAATACAATCAAAAGCTCTCCGAAAGGCGCGCCGAGAGCGTCAAGGCCTACCTCGTCGGCAAGGGCACCGATGCGGACAAGATCGAAACGCTCGGCATGGGCAAGACCGTCCCGGCGAAGTTCTGTCCAGACATCAACAAGCGCGCGGAGTTGATCGCCTGCCTCGCCCCCAATCGGCGCGCCATCGTCGCGATCAAGGGCCCGGGAAGATAATCTTATTGGGTGAACCGAAGGAAGCGGTCGACCTCCTCGTCAGCGCGCGCTGGGTGATCCCGGTCGAGCCCGCGGGAACCGTGCTCGACGATCACAGCGTTGCGGTCGCCGAGGGGCGCATCGTCGCGGTGCTGCCTCAGGCACAGGCCGGCGAGCGCTTCGAGGCGCGCGAGCATCTGCGTCTGGACCAGCATGCGCTGATTCCGGGCCTGGTGAATCTGCACACCCACGCGGCGATGACGCTCATGCGGGGGCTCGCCGACGACCTTCCCCTGATGACCTGGCTCAAGGATCACATCTGGCCCGCCGAAGCGAGGCACGTGTCGCCCGAATTCGTATACGACGGCACGCTGCTCGCCTGCGCCGAGATGCTGCGCGGCGGCGTGACCTGCTTCAACGAGATGTATTTTTTCCCGGAGGCGGCTGCGCGAGCGGCCCTCGATGCCGGAATCCGCGCCGCGCTCGGCATCATCGCGTTCGAATTTCCCACGTCCTACGCGGCCGATGCCGACGACTACATCGCCAAGGGGCTCGCGGCGCGCGACGTTCTCAAGGAGGAGCCGCTCCTTTCTTTCTGCATGGCCCCGCACGCGCCGTATACGGTGAGCGACAAGAGTTTTGCGAAGGTCGTCACCATCGCGGAGGAGCTCGATCTTCCCATCCATACCCACCTGCACGAGACCCGCCAGGAGATCGAGGAAAGTCTCGAGCGGTACAAGGCGCGGCCCTTGGAGCGCATGCGCGCGCTGGGCGTGCTCGGTCCGCGACTGATCGCGGCGCACGCGGTTCACGTCACCGACGCGGAGATCGAAACGCTCGCGCGCCACGGGGCTTCGGTGGCGCACTGCCCCTCGTCGAACCTCAAGCTCGCGAGCGGTTTCGCGCCCGCGGCGGCCATGCTGGCGCGCGGCGTCAACGTCGGTCTCGGCAGCGACGGCGCGGCGAGCAACAACCGCCTGGACCTGTTCCAGGAAATGCGCACCGCCGCGCTTCTCGCAAAGGCGGCGGGCAGCGACGCCGAGGCGATGCCGGCGCATCGCGCCCTCGCCGCCGCGACGCTGCACGGCGCCCGCGCGCTCGGCCTGGAAGCCTCGATCGGGTCCCTCGCGCCGGGCAAATTCGCCGACCTGTGCGCGGTCGCCTTCGACGAGCTCGAGCTTGCCCCGTGCTATGACCCGGTCTCGCATCTGGTGTACTCGGCAGGACGCGAGCACGTATCGCATGTGTGGGTCGCGGGGGAACCCCGGGTCCGGGAAAAAAAACTCGTGGGATTCGAAAATCGCAGCTTGAACAATCGTGTTCTTCTGTGGCAGAATAAGTTAGCAGCAGAAACAAAAGCTTAAGACGAGCGTACCGAAGCTGCTTGAGCCGCGGCTCGAGCCTCAACCTACGAGAGGAAAGCATGAACAAAAGACTGAGCATCGCGCTATCGGCGATTGTCCTGCTCGCGTTCGCAGGCTGTGCAGCCACGCCGGAACCCGCACCCCCGCCGCCGCCGGCTCCCGCGCCCAAGCCTTTGCCGACGCCTCCCCCGCCTCCGCCCCCGGCGCCCAAGCCGGAGAAAGTGACCACCGCGTCCACGGTCAATTTCGATTTCGACCGGTACGCGATCCGGCCCGATGCGGGCTCCAAACTCGACGACCTGGTCGGCAAGCTGCGCAACGTCAGCCTCGAGGTGGTCATCGCGGTCGGCCACGCCGACCGCCTCGGCAGCGACGCCTACAACATGAAGCTCTCGGTGCGCCGCGCCGACTCGGTGAAGGCCTATCTCGTCAGCAAGGGCATCGCGGCGAGCCGGATCTACACCGAAGGCAAGGGCGAACGCCAGCCGGTCAAGGATTGCAAAGGCTCGGGCAAGACCAAAGAGCTGATCGCATGCCTTGAGCCGAACCGCCGCGTCGAGACCGAGGCGGTCGGTTCCGTGACGAAGTAACAGCGGTTCGTTGCAAAAAAAGCCCTGCCTCGGCAGGGCTTTTTTATTTCTGCGCCGCGGGCTAAGCTCGACCCTGAAATGAACGCCGACCCCCGGGAACTGGAAAAATTCAGCGCGCTCGCGCACCGCTGGTGGGATCCGGAGAGCGAGTTCAAGCCGCTCCACCAGATCAACCCGCTGCGCCTGGACTGGATCGACCGCATTGCGAAACTCGCCGGGAAATCCGCGCTCGATATCGGCTGCGGCGGCGGACTTCTCACCGAGGCGATGGCGCGGCGCGGGGCACGCGTCAAAGGCATCGACCTTTCCGACAAGGCCCTGAATGTCGCGCAGCTGCATCTGCACGAGAGCAAGCTCGCCGTGGACTACGAGGCGATTTCGGCGGAAGACCTCGCCGCGCGCTCGCCCGGCGCCTACGACGTCGTCACCTGCATGGAGCTGCTCGAGCACGTACCCGACCCGGCGAGCACCGTGCGCGCCTGTTCCCGGCTCGCGCGAAGGGACGGCCGGGTGTTCTTCTCGACGATCAACCGCAACCTGAAGGCCTACGTCCTCGCGGTGATCGGCGCCGAATACGTGCTGAAGCTGCTCCCCAGGGGCACGCACGACTACGCGAAGTTCGTCAAGCCCTCGGAGCTCGCGCGCCACTGCCGCGACTCCGGCTTGAGCGTGCGCGAGATCACGGGCATGACCTATAACCCGCTCACGCGCGCCTACTCGCTCGGGCCCGACACCGGCGTCAACTACCTCCTTTACAGCGTGCGCGAGTGAAACTCGCCGGGGTCCGCGCGGTCTTGCTCGACCTGGACGGCACCCTTGCCGACACCGCTCCCGATCTCGCCCGCGCGCTGAATCGGGTGCGTGCCGAGCAGGGCCTCGCGCCCCTGCCCCCCGAAATCGCGCGCCCGCACACCTCGAGCGGCGCGCGCGGCCTGCTCAAGGCCGGCTTCGATATCACGCCTGAAAGCGAGGGCTACCGCGCGCTGCGCGAGCGCTTCCTCGATTTCTACGAAAAGGAGCTGTGCGTCGAGACGCGGCTCTTCGACGGAATCCTCGAGCTGATCGCGAAAATCAGGGTGCGCAAGCTCCCCTGGGGCATCGTCACCAACAAGGGCAAGCGCTTCACCGAGCCGCTCTTACGCCTGCTCGCCGTGGATCATCTTGCCGCCTGCGTCGTGAGCGGCGACTCGACTGCGCACATCAAGCCGCACCCGGCTCCGCTGCTGCTCGCCGCGTCGCTCCTGTCGCAGCCGCCGGCGGATTGCGTATACATCGGCGACGACCTGCGCGATGCGCAGGCCGCCCGCGCCGCGGGCATGCACTTCGTCGCCGCCGGCTGGGGCTATCACGGCGAGGGCGGCGATCCGAACGCCTGGGATGCCGATGCGGTGATTGCCCACCCCCGCGAGATCCTGGACCTGCTTTCGTAAGGAGAAACCCATGCCGGCCTATTGGGTGGCCCGCGCCAAAGTCAACGATCCCGTGGAATACAGGAAGTACGCGGACCGCGTGCCTGCGATCCTCGCGAAGTACGGCGCGAAAGTGCTCGCGCGCGGCGGGCGCTACCAGACCCTCGAAGGCCCGGAGAAATTCAACCGCTTTGTCGTCATCGAGTTTCCGACCTTCGAGCAGGGGGTCGCCTGCTTCAACTCCCAGGAATACAAGGAGGCCGCGGCGTTTCGCCGCAAGAACAAGGCGGGTGAGAACGAGCTGGTGATGATCGAGGCGGGAGAGGGCTAGGGTGAGGGCCCCATCTATGGGATAATTCTCCCGCTGCAGAGAAATCGGGGGCGACCTGGTTTCGACGCGGGTATCGAAGCAGCGCAGGGCATGCCGAGGACCAGTGACCTCGTAAATCCATCTGGAAATTCTCAAACGCCAACGACGAGCGTTTCGCTCTAGCCGCCTAATACCGGCTAGACGCTGCACTGGCTTGCTGATGGGCCAGGCTCCCTAAAAGGAGTGCAGCGTCATTCACATCAGCTCCTGTGCGCGGTTTGGTCGCTTGGCCGCGCGCATCCGTCGAAGCGACTGGCTGAGCGTCAGCCTGCCGGCCGGCGGGCGCAAGGCGAGATCCAAATGACCAGGCTAAGTATGTAGGCCTGACTGCGGAGGACTTGCGGACGCGGGTTCGATCAATTGGTCGCCTTTGTCCGAGAGGGCAAAGTGAAAACGGGGCTCACATCGGCGAACCCTGTTGCCGGAACCAACCGGCATGGCAACGCCGAGGGATAGGAAGAGGGCCAACCTCAGGCCTGTCCTGTAGAGACTCATAGACGCGCCGAAGCGTTAGGCCGGGCGCGCACTAGGATTCGGCGTTGTTCCAGCCGGATAACACGCTCCGCATCCTGGTACCAGGATGAAGGCATAGTCCAGCCCGTCCCGAAAGGGGCGGACCGGCTGTCCCGCCGCCTCCACCAACTTGACGGCCACCCCTGCGGTGGCCGTCTTCTTTTCTGGCGCCGAAGCGTTGATGCCGACATGGCAACCGCCATCAAGATCAACCGCCTGACGCCCGAGCAGGCCGCGTATTTGGCTGGCCTGATTGACGGCGAAGGCACGATCACGCTCACACGTATGCACCGGCACGAAAACCGGCGGCTTGTAATGAGCATCAGCAACAACGACCTATCGCTATTGCAATTTGTCAAAACAACGGTCGGCGCTGGCAAGATCACAACCAAGAAGACCTACAGCAAACGCCATGCGCGTAGTTTTGCGTATCAGATCTCAAACCGGCAGGCGCTCGACCTTGTTCGACAAGTTGCTTCCTACTTGAAGACCCATAGAGCAGAGCGCGCGAAGCTGGCGCTGAGCCACTACCTGCGACTGACTCCACGAAACGGGCGCTATAGTCCTGATGTTGCCGCTTCTCGGAGGGAATTCGAGCTCCGACTACTGGCCATCAAAGGCTGACTCCGGGTTCGATTCCCGCCGCCTCCACCATCGCCATCGCCTCGTGCTATTTCTTCGGCCGCAGCACCAGCTTCTGCACCCGCCAGTTCAGCAGCTCCGCGACGTAGAGCACGTTCTCCGAGGGGCAGGCGATCTCGTGGACCCAGCCGAACTGCTTCAGCTGCTTGCCGGATTCACCCAGCACGCCGAGCACCTTTCCGTCCAGAGATAGCTTGTACACGCGGCCCGGGAACGCGTCGGAGGCGTACAGCACCTGTTTCGGTCCGGGCGTGATGCACACCGTCCACGGCGAGCCGGGCATCATCGTCTTCGGGTTGCCCGAGGCCTCGATCTTCGCCAGGTCGGGCAGGTTGCCGATCGCGGGCCGAGCCTTCGAATCGTACGGCACGTCGATCGTGAACTCGCGCTGGAAGCCGCCTTCCCCGTCGAACACCTGGATGCGCCGGTTGCCGCGGTCGGCGACGTAGATGTTGCCCTTCGCGTCCGCCGCGATCGAGTGCGGCGTATTGAATTCGCCGGGTTTGGTGCCGCGGTCGCCCCACGACGTGACCCAATTGCCGTTCCTGTCCACCTTGGCGACGCGCGAGTTGATGTAGCCGTCGCTGATGAAGGCGTTGCCGGCGGGATCGAAGGCGACGTCGGTCACCTGCCTGAAGCGCCCGTTCTCCGCCGGGAGCGGCGGCTTGGGATGCTTCACCGGCCCGGTTTCCTCGTCGGAAGCTTCCTGCTTGCGCCCGAACACCAGCAGGACGCGGCCGCCGGGACTGAATTTCACGACCATGTCCGATCCCTTGTCCGCGACCCAGATGTTGTCGCCCCTGTCCACGCGTACGGTATGGCCGAACGACCAGGCACCCGCGCCGGTGAGCGCAGCGACTGCGAATTGGACTAAACTATCTTGCGTCGCTCCGGGCCCAACGACGGCCCGGGCGTGCATTCAATCTATTTCTTTCGTCAGGAGAGACTCGTGCCAACCGGAAAAGTAAAGTGGTT
>DASPWT010000140.1:0-2727 GCA_035637655.1 Burkholderiales bacterium
ACCGAGCTGCCCGCCCACGCTAACGAGCTGCAAGCAAGGGTTGCGTTCGCGTGGCCCGCTATGGACGCTTTCTACGAAGAAGAAGAACGGATCGTTGGCCACGCCGCCGATAGCTACCACCGCATCGACATCCGCCAGACCAGCCGCCACCTGCTAGTCCGCTGCGGTGAGCGTCTCGTCGCCGACAGCACTCGTCCGTTGGTCCTGTACGAGTCCGGCTTCGCGCCCCGATGGTATGTGCCGCGCGCCGACATCGAAGAGTCTTTGCTGACCCCCGTCGAAGGCCAGACCTTCTGCCCGTATAAAGGTCTAGCCAGCTATTACGACATTGGAGACGCGCGCCGCGCTGCATGGTCCTATGAGAATGCCTGGACCGAGGTCGCGCGCATCTCCGGTCTTGTGTCCTTCGAGCCGGACAAGGTCACGGTGAATCTTGACGGCGCACAGCTCACGCTGGAGCCGGGCCAGGGCGTGATCTCGCACGGTGTCGACCGAGACCTCACTGTTGGCACGCCCGCCGTAACCGCGATCGCCGGACGCCCACAAAGGTCGCGGTTTCGCGAGTCTGCAAGCTAATCTCGCGGTCAAAGGTCCGGGCGCATCGAACTGACGCGGCGTCAGTCGCGTCTCATCTATTAACTGAACTTCCGACCCGCCGACTCTTGCCGGCGAACAGGGGGGCAGCATTGTTGCACGATGCTCTTTGTTCGATCTGATCGAACGGGCCTGCGATGATTACGGCACATACCGACGTTGTCGGCAGTCTTCTCCGGCCGGTCGCGTTGCGCAAAGCGCGGGACGACTGGGTAGCCGGGCGTCTTAGTCACGCGCAATTCAAGTCCATAGAGGATCGCGCGGTCGATGAGGCCATCTCGCTGCAGGAGGCAGCGGGCCTTGACGTCGTGACCGACGGCGAAATGCGCCGGTTCTCCTTCCAGAGTCAGATGACCGAGGCTGTCGACGGCTTCGGCGCCTGGGATATCGATGCATTCTTGTGGGGCCATTGGCATGGCGATGGCGCCATCGGGGAGCGACGCCGCGACCGGCCGCTCAATCTCGGCGTAGTCAGCAGGCTCGTGCGCAAACGGCATCTTGCCGCCGAGGAGTTCGTCTATCTGCGTGGCCGCACAAGCCGCATCGCAAAGATAACCCTGCCCAGCCCCAGCCTGTTCGTGAATTTCTGGTCGCCTGAACGTTCCCAGTCCGCGTATGCAAGCCTGGAGCATTTCCTCGCCGACGTCGCAGCGATCCTCCGTGATGAGGTCGCGGAACTCGTTCGCCTCGGTGCCACCTATATACAGATCGACGCGCCTCACTACGCCTTGCTCCTCGCGTCTGAGACCCGGGCCTTTTATGAATCGCAAGGCTGGACGCTCGATCAGTGGCTGAGCCGGGGCATCGAGCTCGACAACGCCGTCATGGCGGGATTTGCCGGCGTGACCTTCGCCATCCATCTCTGTCGTGGCAACCAAGAAGGCCGTTGGCTCGTCGAAGGCGACTATGAGCCGATTGCCCGGCCGATTTTCCAGCGCATCGGTGCAACGCGGCTTCTCCTCGAATACGACGACGATCGGTCGGGCTCGTTCGCACCGCTCCGGCACGTCCCGGACGACAAGATGGTGGTCCTCGGATTGATCAGCACCAAGCGGCCGCAAATGGAGGCGCCGGAAGACCTCATCCGTCGCATCACGCAAGCGAGCCGCTTTGTGCCGCTGGAACGCTTGGCGCTCAGCACTCAGTGCGGCTTTGCCTCTTCGATCCTTGGAAACGGTCTTTCCATCGACGACGAAAGACGTAAGCTCGCGACGGTGTGCGAAACTGCGAGACGGACATGGAGATAGCTTCCTCCTCGGGTCCGGTTCTGGCATCTCGGAGAAGAACTCCGATGAGCGGCAGCCCCCCGTCAAAGAAATAGCCAGCCGGAATGTTCCGCGATGAGGGTCTAAATGGCGCAACTGCTCTCAGTGAACGTCGGCCTGCCGCGCGACATCGAATGGAAAGGGAAGAGCGTGTATACGGCCGTGTGGAAGGATGCGGTCCATGGTCGCCGCAAGGTAGGGAAATTGAACATCGACGGCGACGGCCAGGGAGATTTGCAGGGTCACGGTGGCGAGCACCGGGCCGTTCTCGTCTACCAGATCGGTTCCTATCGCTATTGGGAAAGGCAGCTAGGGCGAAAGGACTTCGTGTTTGGACAATTCGGCGAGAACTTCACGGTGGACGGATTGTCTGACGATGAGGTCTGCATTGGTGACCATTATCGGATTGGCAGCGCACTGTTCGAAGTCACGCAGCCCCGGGTGACGTGCTACCGGGTTGGAATCCGCATGGACGAGCCGCGTATGGCCGCCCTGCTGGTGGAGCATCACCGACCCGGCTTCTACTTCCGTGTGCTCGAAGACGGCGAAGTCGCAGCCGGTGATGAGATTGTGAAAGTCAGCGATGGTCCGGAGCGCATGAGCGTCGCTGAGGCCGATGCCCTGCTCTATCTTACCGGTCATTCCCGCGCTCAATTAGAACGCGCGTTGCGCATCCCGGCGCTGCCGGCTGGTTGGCGGAGTTCCTTCCAAGCGCTGCTGCAGCAGGAACTCAATGAAGGACAGGCAGTAGGAAAACGAAACCCCGGACTCTCGGTCGTGAGCCCGCCGCCCGCATGGACAGGATTTCGCCCGATGCGGGTGTCGCGGATCGACCGGGAGAGTAACAGCGTGTTTTCTCTGGTCCTCG
>DASPWT010000141.1:0-12636 GCA_035637655.1 Burkholderiales bacterium
CAACGCGACGTGCTTCGAGCCGTACTTCTCGCGGATCGGCCGGGTGGCGTCGTAGAACGCCTTCTTGTCGGTCTCGACGAACTGCATGCCGGCGGCCTTGAGCTTCTGCGTGGACTCGGCGACCATCTTGTCCCACAGCCCACGCTCCTCCGTCTGTGCCTCGCGTGCGACCTTCCTGAGCAGATCCTGGTCCGCCTTGGAGAGCGTGTCCCAGGTGCGCTTCGAGAACACCAGGATCTCGGGGATGATCAGGTGGCCGGTCAGGCTGTAGATCTTGCTCACCTGGTAATGATTTTGCGCGAGCAGGGTCGGCGGATTGTTCTCCGCCCCGTCCACCACGCCGGTCTGAAGCGCCGAGAACAGCTGGTCGAAGCCCATCGCGACGCCGTTGCCGCCCATGGCGTTCATGGTCTCGACGAAGATCGGATTGCCCATCATGCGGATCTTCATGCCTTTCAGGTCCGCGGGCGCCTTGATCGGCTTGTTGGAGTAGACGTTGCGCGTGCCCGCGTCCATCCAGCACAGCGCGACCAGGCGCGTGTTGGGATTGGCGCTGATGCGCTCGAGCAGCTCCGCGCCGATCGGCCCGTCGATCACCTTTCTCATGTGACCCTCGTCGCGGAAGATGAACGGCAGGTTGAAGACATTGAGCTCGTCCACCACCGGGCCCATCGGGCCGACCGAAATGCGCGCGAGCTGCAAGGCGCCGAGCTGCGCCTGCTCGATCATCTCCTTCTCGCCTCCGAGCTGCATCAAGGGATACATCTGCAGCGAGATGCGGCCCCCGGTCGCCGTCTCGACCTTCTTGCCCATGCGCACGACCGCCTCGACCGTCGGATAGCCGAGCGGATGCACATCGGCCGCCTTCCACACCGTCTTCTGCTGGGCAAACACGCTGCGCAGCGGCGCCGCCGCGGCGAGCGCCGCGGCGACACCGGCTTGGATCACGTCACGCCGTTTCATTGGGAGTTCTCCTTTGGATGGATTTTCTCGAAGCGATCCCGGCACTTGTTGCAGCGGCCGGTTGTATGTAATCATCATACAACATGCGGAAGAGGAGAACGTCAAGGATCCTCCTCACCCACACGCCGGAGATGTTCCGCAACTACTACGGTGAGCGGGCCCTGGCGCGCCTGCGCGAGCAGGGCGAGGTCCGGCTGCACGGAGACGAGCAGGCGCTCGCGGGCGAAGCGCTCGTCGCCGCCGCGCAGGGCTGCGAGATCGTCGTATCGGACTTCAAGACGCCGGGGGACGCGCTCGTTTTCGAAAGGAGCCCGCAGCTCGTCGCGTTCCTGCGCTGCGCGGTGGACATCCGCACGATCGACGTCGCCGCCGCGAGCCGCGCGGGCGTGCTCGTGACGCGCGCGAGCCCGGGATTCGTTGCGGCGGTCACCGAGCTCGTGCTCGGGCTTCTCGTCGACCTGTCGCGCGGCGTCTCGCGTTCGGTCGCCGCTTATCATGCGGGGCGCGTGCCCAGGCCGGAACCGGGCCGGCAGCTCTCAGGCAGCACGCTCGGCGTCGTCGGCTACGGCGCCATCGGCACGCGCCTCGCAGCGCTGGGCGCGGCGCTCGGCATGCGGGTGCTCGCGACCGACCCCTACGTGCGCGTGCCCGCGGGCGAGGCGATCGAGCAGATGGAACTGCCCGAGTTGCTCGCGGCGGCGGATTACGTCGTGTGCCTCGCGACCGCGACTCCCGAGACGGAGAACCTGATGAACGACGCGGCGTTCGCGGGCATGAAGCGCGGGGCTTTCTTCGTCAACGTCTCGCGCGGCAACCTCGTCGACGAAGCGGCTCTCTCGCGCGCGCTCGACTCGGGGCATCTCGCCGGCTGCGCCATCGACGTCGGCCGCGCGGAGGTGCAGATGCCGAGTCCCGCCATCGCGGCGCGCCCCGATGTCATCGCGACTCCGCACTTGGGCGGCCTCACGCCGCAGGCGATCGAGCACCAGGCGTTCGACACGGTCGCGCAGGTCGCCGAGATCGTGCACGGCCGTGCGCCCAAAGGCGCGATGAACGCGCAGCATGCGACGCGGCTCGCGCGCTTCGCAAAGAAGTCTCCAAGGAGAGAAGCATGAAGAAGATCCTCATCACGGGCGCCGCCGGCGACGTCGGCAGCCATCTGCGCCGCGAGCTCGCGGGGCGCTACGCCCTGCGCCTCTCCGACATCCGCCCGATCAGGAACCTCGCGAAGGGCGAGGAATTCATGCGGGGCGACTGCGCGAACCTGCGGGACATGCTGCGCGTGACGAAAGGCGTCGACGCGGTCGTGCACCTCGGCGGCTTCTCCGTCGAAGGCTCGTGGGAGGTGATCCTGCGCGCGAACATCATCGGCACCTACAACGCGTTCGAGGCCGCGCGGCGGAACGGCGCGCGCCGCATCGTGTTCGCGACCAGCAACCACGCCGTCGGCTTCTACCGCCGCGACGAGACCATCGATCACCGCGCCGCCCCGAGGCCCGACAGCCGCTACGGCGTGTCGAAGGCGTTCGGCGAGGCGCTGGGCAGCCTCTACGCCGACAAGTACGGGATGGAAGTGGTCTGCATGCGCATCGGCAACGTCAATCCGCGGCCGATGGACAAGAGGCGGCTCTCGATCTGGCTCTCGCCGCGCGATCTCGCGCAGCTCGTGTCGCTCGCGATCGACCGCCCCGGCATTCGCTTCGAGATCGTGTACGGGATCTCCGGCAACAAGCGCCGCTGGTACGACAACTCGAACGCCGAGCGGCTCGGCTACCGCCCGCAGGACGACAGCGAATCCTACGCGGAGGAGATCCTCAGGAACGAGAAGCCCGGCGCAGACCCGCGCACCGAGCTCTACCAGGGCGGAACCTTCGTCCTCGCCGAAGAGGGCGGCGATCCAACGCGAGCGCCGGTGAAGGCGCAAGGCCCGAAGGCGCGCTCGGCGAAGAAGAAGAGGAAAGGCACGAGCGCCGCTCGGCGCCAGCGGCGTTCCGACTTGGCCTGACCGTCTCGCCGCCAGCAGATCATCTGCAAGAAGTGGTCCGTGCGTTTCGTCGCCGACATGAGAAGAAAATCCGATAAACTTGCCCTTTGCCTTGTCCATCGGTCCCGATTTGATCAGACGCCTTGCAATTTCGTGCTGCAGCGGATTGATCGCGCTCTCCGGCGCGGTCGCGGCGCAGACGCCCCGCGAGTTCGACTGCATGGTCGCGGCGCGCCAGGATCTGGAGATCCGCTCCCCGGTCGAGGGCGTGGTCGAGTCGATGCTGGTCGAGCGCGGCGCTTTCGTGAGGAAGGGCCAGGAGATCGCGATCCTCTCCTCCGGCCCCGAGCGCGCGGCGCTCGATCTCGCGCGCTCGCGCGCGACCATGGAAGGCGAGATCATGGCGGCCGAGGCGCGGCGCGACATCGCGCAGAAGAAATGGGCGCGCGCCGAGGAGCTGGTGAAGAAGAACTTCGTGTCGGTGAACGCGCGCGACGAGGCGGAAGCGGAATACCGACTTGCGCAGGAGCAGCTGCGCGCGGCGAAGGAGAACCGGCGACTCGCCGAGCTCGAGGTCAAGCGCGCGGAGGAAGTCCTCGCCCAGCGCACGATCCGAAGCCCCGTGAGCGGCGTCGTGGTCGACGTGGTCCTCAGGCCGGGCGAGCTGGCCAGCTCCAGCCAGAGGGGCCCGATCGTGAAGATGATGGAGATCGACCCGCTGAACGTGGAAATGATCCTTTCGGTGGGCGAGTACGGAAAGATCCAGGTCGGCCAGCGGGCGCGCGTGACGCTCGAGCCGCCGGTGGGCGGCACGTACTCGGCCCGGGTCGAGATCGTCGACCGGAACATGGACGCCGCGAGCGGCACCTTCGGCGTGCGCCTCAGGCTTCCCAATCCCGGAGGCCGCATTCCGGCCGGAGTCAAATGCCGGGTGCGTTTCTGAGGTCGCGGGCGCTGCTCGCGCTCGGCGTGGCGGCGACGCTCGCCTGCGCCGCGCCCCAGGCCGCGGCGGCGATCGCCCGAATCGCCGTCGAAGTCCCCGAGGGGAAGACCAAGACCGTGCGCCTGCGCAATCTGCCGCGCGGCGCGATCGCGGCGGTCAAGATCAGCACCGACGGCAAGCTGCAGGTCGCCTTCGTCAGCGCGGTGCAGCTGAGATCGAGGCGACCCGAGGCCCTGTTCCGAGGCGTCGTCGATCGCGGCATGGCCTTCGAGGTCGTCATCCCGGAGTCGAGCGACTATTACCTCGTGCTGGACAACCGGGGCGGCACCGGGCCGGTCAGGACGCGCGCGACGATCCAGGTCGAGCGGGGCGCGAGCCGCTCCCCCGCGCCGCCGCCGGCCAAGAGCGACGGCAAGCTCAAGGAGACGCGCGCCGCTCCGGCGCTCGCAGCCTAGCCGCGGCGCGCGCCTACTCGCCCCGGCCCGAGAAGGCGAGCACGTCGCCCAGGTAATCGTCCAGGTCCAGCAGATCGCGTCTCGCCCGGGAGTGCGCGCGCTCGGCGCGCCATTGGGCGACCGCGAACACGAGCTGCCCCAGCCTGGGCGGCAGCGTGTCGAGGTGCTGCAGGCGTCTCGCGGCGAACGGAAAGAAGGTGCTGACCAGGTCCTCGTCGATCGCGAGGAGGGCCTCGCAGCTGCCCGGGTCGCCCTGCCGGCCGCAGCGTCCGAACAGCTGCCGGTCGATCCGCGCCGAGTCGTTCAGCTCGGTGGCGATCACGTGCAGCCCCCCGGCCGCCGCGACGCCGGGGCCGAGCTTGATGTCCGTTCCCCGTCCCGCCATATTGGTCGCCACCGTGACGCAGCCCGCGGCGCCGGCGCGCGCCACGATCTCGGCCTCGTCGCGGTCCTGGCGCGCGTTGAGCAGACGGTAAGGCAGCCCCGCGTCGTCGAGATGCTTCGCGAGCGCCTCCGACGCCGCCACCGAGCGCGTGCCGACGAGCACCGGGCGCCCGGCCTCGCGCCGGCTCGCGATGCTCGCGACGACCGCGCGCCATTTGAGGTCGGCGCGGCCGTAAATGCGATCGGGACTGCGCTCGCGGCGCCGCGGCTTGTTCGGGGGAACGACCGCCACGCGCAGGCGGTACACCGCCCAGAGCTCGCCCGCCACTTCGCTCGCGGTGCCGGTCATCCCGGCCAGGTGCACGTAGCGCCGGAAGAAACGCTGGTAGCTGATGCGGGCGAGCGTCTCGCGGCGCCCGGTGATCTGGCAGCCTTCCTTGATCTCGATCAGCTGGTGCAGGCCCTGCTCCCACGACCGGTCCGGCATCAGCCGTCCGGTGTTCTCGTCGATGATGACGACCTTGTCGTCCCGGACCAGGTAATGCTTGTCGCGCTGGAAGAGGTGAAGCGCGCTGAGCGCCTGGCGCACCAGCTGCTCGCGGCGGCGCGGCCCGCGCCACACCCCGGTCAGGTGAGCGCACAGCGCCTCCAGCTTTTCGAGCCCGGGCGGACCGATCTCGATGGCGCCGTCACGGATCCGGTAGTCGTCCGCGCCGAGCTGCCGGGCCAGCTCGAGGCACTCGCGGTGCAGCGCCTCCTCCTGCGCGTGATCCGCCTGCGCGGAGAGAATGAGCGGGGTGCGCGCCTCGTCGACGAGCACGCTGTCGGCCTCGTCCACGATCGCGAACTGCAGCCCGCGCAGCAGCAGGCGCCGCTCCACCCCCGCCCCGCCGAGCGCGTCCATCTTCATCGCGATCGCCCGCGGCTTGCCGCCGAGCGTCCTGCGGTCGCGCAGATAGTCGAACGCGACCTCCTTGTTGCTGCAGTAGGTAACGTCGCAGCGGTACGCGGCCCTGCGCGCGTCGGAGTCCATGCCTTGCTTGACGCAGCCCGCGGAGATCCCCAGGGCTTCGTAGACCGGGCGCATCCACTCGAAGTCCCGCTCCGCGAGATAATCGTTGACGGTGACGACGTGCACGGCGCGTCCGGCGAGCGCCGCCGTCGCGGCGGTAAGCGTCGCGGTCAGGGTCTTGCCCTCCCCGGTCTCCATCTCGGCGAGCATGCCGTTCAGCATCGCCCAGCCGCCGATCAGCTGCACGTCGAAGTGGCGCAGCCCGATGGTGCGCGCGGACGCCTCGCGCACCAGGGCGAAGGACTGCGCCGCGGCATCGAGCTCCGCGAAGCCGTCGCGCCGCAGGCGCGCGCGCAGCCGCGACGCCTGGGCGAGGAGCGCCTCCCGCGGCAAGGCGCCTGTCCCGGTCCCCTCGAGACGGCCCAAATCCTCTGCGGCCCGGTTCGTCGCCTCGACGATGCGCGCGAGCCTCCCGCGCGTCCGAAGGCCGCCGGCGAGATACCGGGCGGCCGTGATCAGGCGATCGAGCTTCCCCTCGCGCGGCTCGTCGCGCTCCGGATACGCGGTGCCGATGAAAGCCGAGCTCGCCGCGACCATCAGGCCGAGAACCGCTTGAGAAAGAGCTGTCGCACCGACCGGTAGATGCGCCAGGCCACCGGCTCCGCCTCGTGCTCGAAGCGGGCGTAGACGTGCTCGCCGAGGACGAACGCGCGCGTCGCGGGCAGCTCCAGCTCGAATTCGAACCAGGTGTCGAGCGTTTTCGGCTTCTGCGGGTCCTGCGCATGCAGCGGCGCCTGCCCGCCGCCCGCGCTCGACATGGCGAGATTCGTGACCTTGTTGCTCGCCGCGGGCACCTCCCTGCGCACGGTCGCGTCGAAGGTCTCGTACATGCGCCCGGCGAGCTTCACCCGCACCTGCGCGGTGCGCATGCGCACCAGGTCGATGTCGTCCTGCGAGACCAGCACGCGGGCGGTGACGGTCGCCGCCGGGATGACGTAGCCGATTTCCTGGCCTTTGCGCAGGAAGCGATCGGGCAGGTCGCCCGCGGCGACCGAAAGCACGAAGGTGCCGCTGGTGGGGCTGAGCACGGTGAGATCCTCCCGCAGCCTGCGCACGTGCTCCAGCTCCTCGCGGGTCGCCTTGATCTCCTCGCGCGTGATCTCCCAGCGCACGCGGTCGACCATCAGCTCCGCCTGCGCGCGCGCCTCGAGCAGCTGCACCTGCGCCTGGAGGACGCGGATCTTCGGCTCGAACTCCGGATTGTCGGCGACGAGCAGCGGGCTGCCGCGGCCGACCATCGCGCCCGGCGCCGGCACGATCCGCCTGACGAACCCGTCCGCCCCGGCGCGCACCTGCGCGTCGATGGGCACCCAGATCACGCCCTCGGCGCGCGTCCAGTGCGGGAGCGGCACGACGAAGAGCAGCACCGCGAGCGCCCCGAGGACCGCCGCGGTCGCGCCGAGTGCGCGCCCGCGGTGCCGGCGCAGGCGGGCGTGGAACGCGAGGTAGCCGACGCCGCGCGCCGCCGGAACGACGACCGAGGCGGCGAGCGCCCAGAGCGCGAGCACCACGCCGACGATCATGTACTGGGTCGCGACGAACAGCGCGATCGCCAGCATGACGAAGGCGCGATAGACGAAGGACGTGACGGTATAGAAGACGAACCACCTCTTCTCGCCGCGGCTCGCCTCGGGCTCGGGCAGCTTCAGCCCGAAGAGCCTCGACTCGACCAGGTAGCCGAGGTATTGCTGCCCGCGGTTGCGCAGGTTCTGGATCTGGATCAGGTCGGCGAGCATGTAGTAGCCGTCGTAGCGCAGCAGCGGATTCGCGTTGAACACCACGGTGGAGATGCCCGCGATCAGCATGATGTTGTACAGGACCGCTCGGAACAGGCCGGGCTGGACCTCGAGCCAGAGGAACAGCGCCAGCGACGCGATGAACAGCTCGACGACCATTCCCGCCGCACCGACCAGCAGCCGCCGGCGCATCTGCGTGAACGCGGTGGCGGCGGACGCGTCGACGTACGGGATCGGCATCAGCACCAGGAGCATGATCCCCATCTCGTGGACCTCGCCGCCCCAGGCTTTGGTCGCGCAGGCGTGCCCGAGCTCGTGGCACAGCTTCAGGACCGGGAACACCAGCCACATCAGCAGCAGGTTCTGCGGGGCGAGGACGCGGTCGGAGAAATCCTTGGACAGCTCGTCCCAGTGCGCCGCGCCGACAAAAAGCGCGGTCCCGACCACGACGCACCATACGGCCAGCCCCACGCGGCCGAACAAGGGCCGGTAACGGGACAGCCAGCGCGCCAGGAACCGGTCCGGGTCGAACAGGGGAAAACGCATCGACAGGGGCGAGCGCAGGTTCTGCACCCAGGTCTTGGGCTTGCCCTTGCGCGCGCGGCGCAGCAGCTCCGCCACGTCCGGCGTGACCTCGGACTGCAGCACTTCCGCCGAATGCAGCTGGCCGAGCAGCCGGATGGTCTCGTCCTGGGTGGGCGCGTCGTCGTCGAAGCGCTCGGCCGCGCTGTCCCAGATCTCCTGCACCGTGCGGCGACCGTCCATCAGGCCGATGAGGTAGTGCGCCACGGTGTTGAAGCGGTGCATGCGCCGCGAGACGCGGTCCTCGAGCACGTACCACAGCTCGCCGCGGTAGTGGTGGCGGTGGATCTTGACGTGGCTGCGCAGCCGCGGCCTCAGGCCCGCGACGCGGTACCACGACGGGCTGTGCAGGTCGGTCGACATCCGGCCTAGCGCGCGCGGCCGTCTTTGTCGCTCAAGGCAGCCAGGTCCACAGCCACAGGCGCACCCAGTCGGTGAGGCCGTGGGTCCAGATCCACACGAGCTTGCGCTCGTCCACGTAGACCTTGCCCACGCCCTCCATTCCCGGCCGCAGCCGCGCTCCCGGCTGGTCCTCGAGGCTCGCCTCGACGCGGAAGAAATTGCGCCCGTCCTTCGCGGTGTTCACCGGCGTGACCGTGTTTACCGTGAAGCCGAAGCGCTCGCCGGGGATCGAGGACACGGTGAGCTGTCCACGCTGGCCCGCCGTGATATGCGCGATGTCGCGCTCGTCCACCTGCAGCACGACGCGGTAGCTCTCGAGCGGCGCCACCTCGAACAGCACCTGCCCGCGCTCGACCGGCGAGCCCAGGTTCTGCGACAGGTCGCCGCTGACGATCAGCCCGTCGAACGGCGCCACCATCACGGTGCGCGCGAGCTGCTCATCGACCAGCGCCAGCTGCGCGTCGGCTTGCGCGATCTGCGCGCTGACGATCTGCGCCTGCGCGCGCTCGCGCTTGCCCATCGCCTCGCGATACTGCCTGACGTACTGATCACGCTGGCTGGCGAGCTTCACGCGCTCGAGCTTGAGGTCCCGGTCGTCGAAGCGCCCGATGATCTGTCCCTGCGCCACCGTGTTGCCGGCGCGCAGCGGCGCTTCCTTGACGAAGCCGTTGATCGGGGCGGTGATCGCGCGCTGTACCGTGCCTTCCAGGGTCGAGTTGGCCGAGACGCGGTAGTCGCCCGCGGCGAAGGCGAGGAAGGCGAGGATGACGACGGCGGCCGGCGTCGCGAGCTTCAGCGCGGCATGCCCGGGCCCCACGAACCGATCCCAGAGCGCCTGCGCCGACTTCCAGGCCTGCCCGGGCAGGCCGATCTCGTTGCCGCGCTTGAGGTCCACGATGGGTCCGGCGACCGAAGCCACCGCCTCGCAGATCACGAGCGTCGCGGCGTCGAAGCGATAGCCCGAGGCGCGCTCCAGCGTGACGGCGCCGACGACGCGGTCGCCGTGCGCGAGCGGGAAGGTGGCGGCGGCGCCGGCCTGCGATTCGCGCAGCAGGGCCTCGTGCGCGAGCGCCACGACCGGCCGGTCGGCGTGCGCCGGCGGGCTGACCACGGCCGCCTCCTGGTCGATCGCTTCCTCCATCGCGCCCTCGACCGCGAGCATCAGGCTGGCGCGCCGGTCGAACTGCGGAGAATGCGAGACGGCCGCGATCCTGACGCGCCTGCCTTTGAGGATCCCCAGCGAAACCCGGTCGCAGCCGAGCAGGGCCGCGAGCTCCGTCGTGAACGCGGTGGCGCTGTCGCTGAAGCGGGGATGCTCGAGCAAGGTGGCGACGAGGTCGAGCGCGAGCTTCAGGCGCACGCGCTCGGCGTCCTGCGGGCCGGCGTGGCGCCGCAGCAGCAGCTCGAGCCAGCCCGACCCCCATTGCAGCTGGCGCACGGCCGCCTGCAACTGCGCCTCGGTGCGCGCTTCGATATCGACGGCGGCGACCCCGCGCACCTGCCCGTCCAGCCGCACCGGGCAGGCCAGCTGCCAGCGCGGCCCGCGCTCACCGTCGTTCTCGGGGGACGCCTGCTGCTCGACGATGCCGCGCCCTTCCTTCAGGGCGTTCTCGGTGATGCGCGCGAGACGGTCGCGATCGGGCGCGTCCTCGGGATAGAAGGCGACCGGCGTGAACGCCTGGGCGCCGGGCTTGAGCAGAACCACCATGCCGTCGGAGACGCCGCCGATGGCGTGGCTCTGGATCACCAGCCAGGTGCTGCAGAACTCTTCCGGCGTCTGCTCGCGCGCGAAGCACGCCCAGGCCTGCTCGTAGGCGCGCCGCGCGGCGAGGTCGGCGACGTTCCCGTGGGCCGCCTGCTCGTGGATCTCGGACTTTACCGAGCTCATGGCGGTGCGTCCCGCCTCCCCTGTGCTCGAGCGCTACTTCTTGGCGTCGGCGCCGCCGCCCGCTTCGATGTTGAGCGCGCCGAAGCGGTTTTCGTATTCCTTCACGACGTTGCTCAGGAGCAAGCTCAGCCTCTTGGCGGCGTAAGGGCTGACGACGATGCGCTCGATCAGCTGGATCGTGAGCTCCTTCTGACTGCGGTTCCACGCCTGGTTCATGCCGAAGAGGATCACCACCTCCTCGCGGCTGCTGGTGACGTTACAGACGTTGGCGTAGGCGCTCCTCATGCCGGAGTCGTCCCACTTGATCTTCATGCCGCCGACGTCGCTCGTGATCTCCGGGCTTTCTGCAGCTTTGGTTGCCATGATGTAGAAACATTCCCCTTGTTCGTTTTGAAAAATCGCCGCTGCGCCCTCGGGCGCAGGGTGAATCGATCCGGGTCTACGCGGCCAGCGCGTCCAGGGATCTTCTAAAAAATCCGCTCAGCGGCCGATCCTGCCCTTGTCGCCGAGCAACGCAGATTTTGCCTTATCGCCGAGCAAAGCGCGACCCATTCCGTCGTAGCCCGGGTCCTGGGCCCCGGCCCGGTCCCTGGCGGGCTTCACCAGGAAGTCGGAGACGGCGGGCGCGGCGCCCTTGGCCGCCTTGACCGGACCGTACGGCGAGAGCTGCACGCTCCAGCCCTCGCCCGCGGGGGCCTGCCAGTCGATCCTCGCGCCGGACCCGGCCCCGCTCGATCCGGCCTCCAGGTCGAAACGCGGCAGGGCGGCCAGCGACCTGGCCGGGCCGGCGTCCGTCCCGACCGGGCTTCTTCCGCCCGGCGCGAGCAGGTAACGCACCCCGCTATCGACCGCTTCCGTCATCACCGCGATCCGGCCGGTATCGTCGTGATCGAACCCCAGGACATGTCCGAGCTCGTGCGTCACGATGGTCAGCAGGTCCATATGCGCAAAGGCGGCGCTCCCGGGCAGGGCTGCAAGCACGTCGCGGTCGAGGCGGGCGGCGAACTCGCTGCTCTCGGCGGGGGAAGAATCCACGAACCAGCCGCGCCCTGCGGCGCTGCCGTCGATGTAGATGTCGTAGCCGAGCGTTGCGCCGATCTCGTCCTGCGGCAGGTCGCCGACGTGGACCGTCACACTGTCGAGCACCGCGAGGCGGCTGTCGCCGGCGCCCAAGGCATCGGTCCAGCGCCGCTTTGCTGCTTCGACGATCGGCGCGAGCATCGACTCGGTGATCGAAGGCTGCGAGTCGGGATCGGTCGTCACCGTGTCCGGATCGGCGACACTCTGCCAGAGCGGCAGGTTGCCTGCCGACACCCGCACGTCCCGGCTCGCCTGGGTCAAGGGACCTTGAGGATCGCGCGGCCCGCCATGTTGAGCGCCGAAGGCGGCGTCGCCTTGCTTCACCAGAGCGATCTCGCCGAAGGGCTCGCCGTTGCGCGCCGCGGCGCCGCCGTACTGCGCGATGAGCGTCTGGTCGGCGCCCTGGCTCTTGGAGAGCGCGTACAGCAGCGCTTCCATATCCGGCTGGGTGGCGCGGCTCAGCACCGTCGGCGGGCCGAACGGGTTGAACGGCACCGCGAAGGTGTTGAACTCGCCGTCCATGTCGACCAGGCGGTCGCCGCCGGTGTTGGCGACGAGCACGTCGAGGCCTTCGCCGCCGAAGGCCAGGTCCTCCCAGGAGGGATTGGTGTCGGGCCCGTTGTTCAGACCGCCGGAGGTCGTGAGCTTGTCGTCGGCCTGGAGGTAATCGTCGCCCCAGCCGGCCCACAGGCTGTCGCGGCCGGTGCCGCCGACGAGCCAGTCGTGGCCGAGATCGCCGAAAATGGCGTCATCGCCGTCGGTCGGCACCGCCGGGAACGCCGTGCCCACCGCCCACTTCGTGTCGAGCGGTCCCTCGTTCTCGTCGAAGTTGAGCGCCCACTCGAGCCCGACGCCGGTCTTCGACAGCGCGCCTGCCGCGGTGAGCAGGATCTTGCGCAGCGGATCGTTGGCGTCGTAGAGCGCGAACTTCGTCGTCGTCGGGCTGTAGCCGAGCACGTTGCCCGGATTGACCGGGCGCGAATAGTCGCTCTCGATCGGTCCGCCGATCTTGACGCCGGCCTGGTTGTAGTTGTCGACGAACGAGAGGACCGGCGCTTCGGCCCCGGAGATCGCGTCTTCGCCGGCGCCGCCGTGGATGCTGTCGCTGCCCAGGCCGCCGTAGATGATGTCGTTCGCGAACAGCGCG
>DASPWT010000142.1:0-2765 GCA_035637655.1 Burkholderiales bacterium
GAGGGTGATCGGCCGGCCGGGATAGCCCTGGGCCGCCGCGTTTGCGGCCATGGCGAGCGCTGCGCAGAGCGCAATGACGATCTTCATGCTCCTTCTCCTCTTCTCACGTGCCGCGCCGTCTGTCGAGCGCTTATTTGGCGCCTTCGGCGCCCTTCATTTGGCGCCTTGCGCCCTTCACTTTCCCTGAAACACGGGCTTGCGCTTCTCCATGAAGGCTCTGCGGCCCTCGATGTAATCCTGGCTCTCGAAGCACTGCTTCACCAGCGCGGCGCACGCCTCTGCGTCGAACGTCGCGCTTGATTTCAGCAGCTCGCGGACGGTGCGCTTGGACGCGCGGATCGTGAGAGGCGCGTTCTCCGAAATCATCGCGCAATACTCGAGGACGAGCGATTCCAGGTCCGCGACCGGCGCCACGCGGTGCACGAGGCCCATCGTTTTCGCCTCCCCGGCGCTGAAATGGCGCCCGGTGATGAGAACTTCGCGCGCGTAGGCCGGGCCGACCGTATCGACCAGGTTCTTCAGCGCCAAGGCGCGGTAGCCCAGGCCGAGCTTCGCCGCGGGGATGCCGAGCCTCGCATCCTCCGCGGCAAGCCGCAGGTCGCAGCAGAGCGCGATATTCACGCCCGCACCAAGGCAATAGCCGCGGATCATGGCGATGATCACCTTGTCGCAGCTCTGCAGGCGCTCGGCCACGCGGCCGGCGATCTCCTCGTAGTACTGGACGCCCTCCGCGCTCGAGCGCTGCTTCTCGTATTGCGAGACATCCGCGCCGGAGACGAAGGCCTTGTCGCCTTCGCCCTTCAGCACGATCACGCGGACCTCGGGATCCTGCTCGAAGCGGTCGAGCGCCTTCGGGATCGCCTCCCACATGTCGATGGAAATGGCGTTCCTCCGCGCAGGATTGTTGAACGTGAGCCAGCCGATCGGCCCCTGCTTCTCGGCGATGAGGCGTTCGGAGAGCGCGCCCGTTGCGAGGGCCGGCTGTTTCCGCAGGGCGAGGAGTTCTTCCTGGGTCATGATGAGCCTTGTGCCCGAAGCGAAAACCGCGATTGTAAGCCGTGGCGCATTGGCGCGACAGGGTTTTCCGGCTTCATTCGGGCTTTGCGCCCGACTCTTCGATCACGCGCGCCAGCCTCTGCGATTCGCTGCGCATGCGGGAGGCGAACTCCTCGGGCGTGTTCGCGACGACCTCGAAGCCGTAGCCCTCGAGGCGCTCGCGCACCTCGGGCGCGCGCAGCCCGCGCACGTACTCGCGGTTCAGGGCGGCAACGACGGCGGCAGGAGTTCCGGCGGGAGCGACGGTCCCGAACCAGCCGCTCATCTCGTAGCCGGGTAGCCCCGACTCCGCGATCGTCGGCAGCTCCGGGGCGAGGGGCGAGCGCCGGGCGCCCGCCACGGCGAGCGCGCGCAGCTTTCCCGATTTTGCGAGCGGCACGCCATTCGGCGTCCCGTTCAGCATGACCTGCACTTCCCCGGCGAGCATCGCATTGACCGAGAGGGCACTGCCCTTGAAGGGCACGTGCACGATATCGACGCCTGCCATGCGCTTGAACAGCTCCATGCCGAGGTGGAATGCGCTGCCGTTGCCCGAAGAGGCGTAATTGAGCCGCCCGGGCGCCGTCCTTGCAAGGGCGATCAGCTCCTCGACCGATCGTGCGGGCACAGAAGGATGCACGAGCAGCACGTAGCCGATTTCCACCGCGATCGTTACCGGCGCAAAATCGCGCTGCGGGTCGTAGGGAACCTTCCGGAAGAAAAGCGGATTCGCGACCAGCGTGGCCTCGGTGGCGGCGAGCAGGGTGTAGCCGTCGGGGGGAGATTTCGCCACCATTTCCGCGGCGACGAAGCCCGAGGCGCCCGGACGATTGTCGATCAGCACCGGCTGGGCGAGAAGCTCGGCGAGCTTCGCCCCGACGATTCGATTGAGGATGTCGTTCGAGCCGCCCGGGGGCGAAGTGACGATGAGCCGGATCGGCTTGCTCGGGAAAGGGGCCTGCGCCAGCGCGAGTCCGAAAGAGCACAGCGCCGCAAGCAGCAGACCGCGAGCAGCGCTCATCGACCGACCGCCACGGTCAATAAGGTCTCGCGCCGAACAGATGGGGATGCAGGAACACGAGCACGAAATACAGCGCGAGTCCGGCGAGCACTTTCCCCCACCCGATTTCGTCGAACCTGAACTGGTTGCGCCCCTGGAGGATCGCCGCGAACGGGATGTTGGAGGTGGTCGCCGCGAAACGCTGCCAGTCCACGCCGATCATCCTGTCCTTGCGCCAGTCCTGCAGCACCGTACCCGATATCGCGAGCAGCAGCAATCCGCCGAAGAAAATCAGCGAGGCGGTGTCCCCGCGCGAGATCAGATGCACCGCGGCCCAGAGCGCGATCCCCCACAGGATGGGATGGCGCGTGACGCGCAGGATGCCGCGCGGCTCGCCCATGGCCCGAAGCGCGCTTTCCTGGCGCACCGCGCTCGGGTTGCGGCTCAGCGCGCCGCAGGCGATGAGCACCAGCGACACCGGCATCAGCACCACCGCCCACACCTTGAACTCGTCCCCGACCCACAGCCGCTCGTAGGGCGCCTTGGGATATGCCCAGATCATCCACCCGAACGTCACCAGGGAAACGAGCGTGTAGAGGCCGAGATAGCCGTTTTCACCCAAGAGCGCGACCAGCCCCGACCGCAGCGGCGTGCTCGAGACGTAGTGCGTGACGAGAAAGACGACGGTGGCGAGCGCGAGCATTGCCATCGGATCCATGCCAACCTCCCC
>DASPWT010000143.1:0-11298 GCA_035637655.1 Burkholderiales bacterium
ATGCCGCGCTCCTCGGGGCAGAACGCGACGCCGAGCCGCGCGATGCGGTCGGAAGAGAGCGCGATCGTCTCGGTTCCTTCGTACCGGACCGAGCCTCCGCGGCGCGCCACCATTCCCATGATCGATTTCAGCGTGGTGGTCTTGCCCGCACCGTTGCGACCGAGGAGCGTCACCACCTCGCCGCGCGGCACCTCGAACTCCACGCCGTGGAGGATGTGCGACTCGCTGTACCAGGCGTTCAAGCCGCGGACCGAGAGCAGGGGCGCCTCAAGCATGCTCGGAACCCAGGTAAGCCTTGATCACTTCGGGATGAGCGGACACCGACCGATAGTCGCCTTCCGCGATGATCTCGCCGCGCGAGAGCACGGTGATGTAATCGGAGAGGTTCGACACCACGCTCAGGTTGTGCTCCACCATGAGCACCGTGCGGTCGACGGCGACGCGCTTGATGAGCGCCGCGATGCGCTCCACGTCCGCGTGCGCCATGCCGGCGGTCGGTTCGTCGAGGAGCATCATCTCCGGATCGAGCGCGAGCGTGGTCGCGATCTCGAGCGCGCGCTTGCGCCCATAGGGCAGCTCCACGGCGATCGACTCCTCGAACTCCGACAGGCCGACGGCGTCGAGCAGCTCCCGCGCGCGCGAATTCAGGTCGCGCAGACTCCGGTCCGTTCGCCAGAAATCGAACGAACGGCCGCGCTTGCGCTGAAGCGCGATGCGCACATTTTCCAGAACCGTGAGATGCGGAAACACCGCAGAAATCTGGAAAGACCGGACCAGCCCCAGCCGCGCGATCGCGGCGGGGCTGGAACCCGTGATCTCGCGCCCGTTGTAGAAGATCTCGCCGCGGGTCGGGGAAAGAAAGTGCGTGAGCAGATTGAAGCAGGTGGTCTTGCCCGCGCCGTTGGGGCCGATCAGCGCGTGGATGCGTCCGCGCCTGACCTTGAGGCTGACGCCGCTGACGGCGACGAAGCCCCTGAACTCCTTCCTCAGGCCGCGCGTTTCGAGAATGATGTCTTCCGCCATGGGATGCGGCGAGGTGCCTGTCTGGTCGGTCAGAGCGGGAACGTGCGGCGCTTCGGGAGAGTGCCGGCATTATAACCACGCCGCACGCGCCGCAAGGCGTGACGAAAGGAAGTCATGGCGCGGCGTCGGCCGTCCCGGTCAGCAGGCCGAGATCGCCACCCGCCGCCGCGGTATTCACCGTAAACACACGTTCGGTCGTGAATCGCACCAGGTAGTTCGGGCCGCCGGCCTTCGGTCCGGTGCCGGACAGCCCCTCGCCGCCGAACGGCTGCACGCCCACCACCGAGCCGATCATGCTGCGGTTGACATAGAAATTGCCGACCGCGGCGCGCGCGCGAATGCGCCCGGCGCGGGAGTCCACGCGGGTGTGCACGCCCATCGTAAGTCCGTACGTCGTGGCGTTGATGTCGTCGATTACCCGGTCGAGGTCTTCGAGGGCGAATCGCGCTACGTGAAGGATGGGTCCGAAACGCTCCCCGGGAACCTCGCGTATCGAGCCGATTTCGAATGCCACCGGGGCGACATAGATGCCGGCAGGCGGGACAGGACCGGACTCGGCGATCAGCTTCGCCCGCGAGCGCAGATCGGAAATGTATCCCGCCAGTTTCTCGCGCGCCTGCCCGTCGATCACCGGGCCGACGTCGGTCGCAGGATCGGCGGGATCGCCGATGCGCAGAGCGGCCATCGCGCCCCGCAGCATGTCGAGCACCGCGGGTGCGATCTCCTGCTGCAGGTACAGGACGCGCAGCGAGCTGCAGCGCTGGCCCGCGGAACGGAAAGCGCTGGCCACCACCGCGTCCACGACTTGCTCGGGCAACGCGGTGGAGTCCACGATCATCGCGTTCAGGCCGCCGGTCTCTGCGATCAGCGGCACGATGGGGCCGTCTCGGTCCGCGAGAATGCGCTGAATGGCGCGAGCGGTATCGGTGGATCCGGTGAAGGCAATGCCCGCGATCCTCGGATCGGCTACAAGAGCTCGTCCGATCCCGCCGTCGCCGGACAACAGATGAAAGACGCCGGGCGGGATCCCCGCTTTCAGAATCAGCTCGGCAACGCGGTACGCGCAGAGTGGCGTCTGCTCCGCCGGCTTCGCGACCACCGTGTTGCCGGCGACCAGCGCGGCGGCGACCTGTCCGGTGAAAATCGCGACCGGAAAGTTCCAGGGGCTGATGCAGGCGAACACGCCCCGGCCGTGCAGAGTCAGCACGTTGCTCTCGCCGGCCGGGCCAGGCAGCTCCATCGGCCCGCCGAGCCTCTCGCGCGCCTGCTGCGCGTAATAGCGGCAAAAATCCACCGCCTCGCGAACGTCGGCCATGGCGTCGGCAAGGGTTTTTCCCGCTTCCCAGACGCATAAGGCCATCAGGCCGGCCATATCCGCTTCCAGCAGATCGGCCAGCCGCTCCAGAGCCGCGGCGCGTTCGGGCACGCTTACCGCGGACCAGGCGCTCCGCGCCGCGTGCGCGGCGTCGATTGCGGACCGCGCCATCTCCGGAGTCGCGTCGCTCACCTCGCCGATGGTCACGTCGGGTCGGGCGGGCGAAACGGCGGGCCGCGCCGGACCCGTACGGCGCTTGCCGCTGACGAGAGATCCCGCCGTCCATGTGCGCCGCGCTTCGTTCACCGATTTCGCCCATGCAGCGAGCGTGGCGGAATCCCCGAGGTCATAGCCCTTTGCAATGCGCCGTTGCGGCATGTGCAGCTCCGTTGGTGAAGGAAAGTCACGCGGGCACGCGCCCGCGTCGAGAAATTCGAAACCCGTCCGCAGCAAATCGCCGGATCGTTTCGCGCGTGCCGCCTGCCGCACATAAGAAGTGCTCGCCGAGTTTTCGAGCAAGCGGCGCACGAGGTAGGCGAGCAGTTCGCGCTTCTCGCCGACGGGTGCATACGTGCGCACCGGCAGATCTGGACGCATCAATGCGAGCGTGCGGTACAGTGCCCGCCCCATTCCGTGCAGGCGCTGGCACTCGAACCGCGCAGGCGCAGCGGAGGCGCCGCCGGGCTGATCGGCAAGCGCAAGCACGCACGCGAGGGTCACCGGGTTATGCGTGGCGAACTGCGGATGGACGCTGTCCAGCCCGGACCGGAGACGCCGGGCGCAGGCGAGATAGGACAGGTCGGTGAGCCCCTTGTCCGTGAATACCGGATAGCGCGCAAGGCCCAGCTCTTGCGCCCGCTTGACCTCGGTGTCCCAATAGGCGCCCTTCACCAGCCGCACGGCGATCGGCATGCCGCCGCGCTTGCGGCGGCGGCGAGCGATCTCCAACAATGCGTCCACCGTTTCCAGCGCGCGCGGCTGATAGGCCTGCACCGCAAGGCCCAGCTCTCCCCAGCGGTCCAGCGCCGGATCGGCCGCCAACGCCTCGAACAGATCGAGCTGAAGCGACAACCTATCCGATTCCTCCGCGTCGATCGTGAGTCCGATACCCGCTGCAGCGGCCCGGCCGGAGATTTGCTTCAGGCGATCGAGCAACTCGCCGCGGACCCGCGCGTAACTCGCTGCGTCGTAACGAGGGTGAATGGAGGACAGTTTCACGGAAACCTCGAGGCGTTCGCGCCAAATTCCTTGGCGCGCGCCGACCGCCCGCCCCATGGCGCGGATTGCGTCCATAGTCCGCCGAAAATTGCGATCGGCATCCGCAGCAGTGCGCGCGCCCTCCCCCAGCATGTCGAAGGAGAAGCGCGTTGCCGGCCGGGCGCGCGCATCGCGCTCGGCACGCCGCAGCGCCTCGGCGGTGGTCTCCGCGTAGACGAATTGCCGCCCGATTGCATTCAGTCCGAGATCGGCCATAGGCAGCGCGACCGCAGCCTTCCAGCCGCGCAATGCGGGGACACGGTCTGCGAGCATTGCGGTCCGGGAAGATCGATCGGGGATTCGCGGCAAAGCCTCGGCAAGCCGGAACAGTGATTCGCCCGCCGGCGATTCCGGCGGAAATATTGCGAAGGCGCGCTGCACCTCGAACAGCGGCCCGCGCGAATCCAGTGTCGCTTCCACCAGCGTGCGCGCAAGCAATTCGGCCCGCCCTCTCCACGACTCGGTTTCACCCAGTGCAGCGCGAAGGGCGCGGCTGTCGGCCGCCGCTGCGCCGAGTGCGACCTCACCGGACCGCGATTGCGCCATCAGACGGCGCGTCTCGTCTATCGCCCGCGCCAGTCGGGCTTGCGTTTCTCGATGAAGGCGTCGATCCCTTCGCCGGCATCTTCGAGCATCATGTTGCAGGCCATGCCCTCGGACGCTAGGGAATAAGCGTCCGCCAGACCTTTCTCCACCTGGTCGTAGAAGAATTTCTTGCCCATGCCCACCACGGCGCTGCTGTGCGCGACGATCTTGCGGGCGAGCTTGTGCACCTCGGCATCGAGCTCGGCAAGCGGCGCGACGCGGTTCACCAGGCCCCAGGAGAGCGCGGTCTTCGCGTCGATCAGGTCGCCTGTGAAGAGCATCTCAAGCGTGTGTTTGCGCGCGAGGTTGCGGGCGACGCCCACGCCCGGCGTGGTGCAGAAGATGCCGCTCTTGATCCCGGGCAGAGCGAACTGCGCGACCTCGCTCGCCACCGCGAGGTCACACATAGCCACGAGCTGGCAGCCGGCGGCGACGGCGACCCCCTGTACGCGTGCGATCACCGGCTGAGGCAGACGCACGAGCGACAGCATCATCTCGCTGCACTGCTCGAAAAGCGCCTTCTGCCAGGGCTTGTCGGGGTGCGAGCGCATCTCGCGAAGATCGTGCCCCGCGCAGAAGTGCTTGCCCGCGCCGGCGAGCACGACGACCTTCGTGCCCGCGTCCTTCGCGACCCGGTCGAGCTCCGCCTGCAGCGCCGAGAGCATCGCGGTCGAGAGCGGGTTCATGCGATCGCCGCGGTTCAGCGTCAGCGTCGCCACGCCGTCCTTGTCCCCGCGCAGCACGTAGGGCGCTTCGACTTCGGTTTTCGCGGGTGCGTTCATAGCCGACTCCCTTACTCGATCGCCTGCGCGGATTTTGCCTGCTGCCGCAGCAGGAATTTCTGGATCTTGCCCGTCGAGGTCTTCGGCAGCACGCCGAACACCACGTGGCGCGGCGCCTTGAAGCCCGCAAGGTTCGCGCGGCAGTGGTCGATGATCTCCTTTTCCGTGACCTTGGCGCCTGCCTTCAGCTCGACGAAGGCGCACGGCGTTTCGCCCCACTTGAGGTCGGGCTTCGCGACCACGGCCGCCGCGAGGACCGCCGGGTGCCGGTATAGCACGTCCTCGACCTCGAGCGACGAGATGTTCTCGCCGCCGGAAATGATGATGTCCTTGGCGCGGTCCTTGATCTTGAGATAGCCGTCGGGCTGCATCACCGCGAGGTCCCCCGAATGGAACCAACCGCCCGCGAAGGCGTCCTCGGTCGCCTTGCGGTTCTTCAGGTAGCCCTTCATGGTGATGTTTCCGCGGAACATGATCTCGCCCATGGTTTCGCCGTCCGCGGGAACCGGCTGCATGGTCTGCGGATCCATCACCGTCAGGCCCTCTTCCATGAGATAGCGTACCCCCTGGCGGCCGTTGCGCTCGGTGCGAGCGCCGATATCGAGGCTCGCCCACTCCTCCTGCTTCGCGCACACGGTGGCCGGGCCGTAGACCTCGGTCAGACCGTATACGTGGGTGAGCTCCCAGCCCATGCGTTCCATCCCCTCGATCATGGCCGCGGGCGGGGCGGCGGCCGCGACCATCGCGTGCACCTTGTGCGTTATGCCCTCGCGCAGCGCGGGGTCCGCGTTGATCAGCGTCGAATGCACGATCGGCGCGCCGCAATAGTGCGTCACGCCGCGCTCCCGCATCGCGTCGAAAACGTGCTTGGCGTCGACCTTGCGCAGGCACACGTTGGTGCCGGCATTGGCGGCCATCGTCCACGGGAAGCACCAGCCGTTGCAGTGGAACATGGGTAGGGTCCACAGATACACCGCGTGATGCGGCATGCCCCAGGTCACGATGTTGCAAATCGCATTCAGATAAGCGCCCCGGTGATGGTAGACCACGCCCTTGGGGTTGCCCGTGGTGCCCGAGGTGTAGTTGAGCGAAATGGCGTTCCATTCGTCGGCGGGCGGCTTCCACGGAAATTCCGGATCGCCCGCGGCGATGAAGCCCTCATATTCCGCCGAGCCGATGCGCTCGCCCGCCCCCGAGTATTCGGGATCGTCCACGTCGATCACGAACGGTTTCTCCTTGAGGGCCGCGAGCGCGCGCGCGACGGTGCCCGAGAACTCGCGGTCGGCGAGCAGGACCTTGGCCCCGCCGTGCCCGAGCATGAAGGCGATCGCCTCGGCGTCGAGGCGCGTGTTCAGCGTATTGATGACCGCGCCCGCCATGGGTATGCCGAAGTGGCACTCGAGCATTTCCGGGGTATTCGCGAGCATCGCCGCAACCGTGTCGCCGACGGCTATCCCCCGGCGCGCGAGCGCGGAGGCGAGCCGCCTGCAACGCGCATAAGTCTCGGCCCATGTGGCGCGGCGCGCCCCGTGGACGACCGCGAGGCGTCCGGGATAGACGGTGGCGGCGCGCTCGATGAATCCGAGCGGGGTCAAGGGCGCGTGGTTGGCCGGGTTCCTGTCGAGATCGAGCTCGTAAGGATTCCTCTTGTCCGCGCTCGACATCGCCGCTCGACCCAGCCGTGCTCCGCGGTCCATTTTCATACGCGATCGAGCATCTCCACCGCGGTCTCGAAGCGGCGCCATACGCATTGCGCCTTGTTCTCGGCCTCGATGTCGGCGAGCAGGCGAGCATGCTCGGCGAGCTCCTCAGCGCTCGGCTGAAAGACGATGAGCGGGGGCCGCTCGTCCTGAGCCGCCGTCGGCGTTCCCAAGGCCGGGCGCGGCCGATCGAGCTCGATCGCAAGGCTGTCCTGCCCGCGGGTCATGGCCAGATAGACCTCCGCGAGAAGCGCCGCATCGAGCAGCGCGCCGTGGAGGGTGCGGTGAGCGTGAGCTACCTGGTAGCGCTCGCACAGGGCGTCGAGGGAGTTTTTCTTCCCCGGGTGCAGCTCCCGCGCGATTTTCAGCGAATCGACGACGCCCGAGCAGTGCGCTTCGATCGGCGGAAGTCCGAGCCTGCCCAGCTCGAGATTGAGGAATTCGACGTCGAAAGCAGCGTTGTGGATCACCAGCTCGGCGCCGTGAATGTAGTCGAGGAACTCGGCCGCGATCTCGCGAAATTTGGGTTTGTCCTGGAGGAACTCGTGGTTGATGCCGTGCACCTTGAGCGCGCCTTCCTCGCTCTCGCGCTCAGGATTGATGTAGCGGTGGAAGTGGTTTCCCGTGACGCGCCGGCTCAGGACCTCGATGCAGCCCAATTCGACGATCCGGTCGCCGAGACCCGCGTTGAGGCCCGTGGTTTCGGTGTCGAGCACGATGCTGCGCATGGGATTCAGCCTAGCGATTCTACCCCGCGGTTGGCGAGCGCGTCGGCGCGCTCGTTCTCCGGGTGTCCGGCGTGCCCTTTCACCCAATGCCACGCGATGCGGTGCGCCCCGGCGAGGCGATCGAGCTCGCGCCACAAGTCCACGTTCTTCACGGGTTTCTTGTCGGCGGTGCGCCAGCCGCGGCGTTTCCAGTCGTGCAACCACTCGCTGATGCCTTTCTGCACGTACTGCGAATCGGTGTACACCTCGACCTGGCAGGGGCGCTTCAGCAGCTCGAGCGCACGGATGACCGCGGTGAGTTCCATGCGATTGTTGGTCGTTTGCGGTTCGCCGCCGAACAGCTCCTTTTCCTCGCCGTCCATTTTCAGAACGGCGCCCCAGCCTCCCGGCCCGGGATTGCCCTTGCACGCGCCATCGGTGTAGATGCGCACCGGCTCGGCGCTAGCGTCGCTCGCGCTTTTCGACATGCAGTCCGTTTTGCCTCTGCGTCACCGGAGCCAGGGCTTTCTTGGCGGCGCGCTTGTCGCGCCATTCCGGCATGACCAACCGCACGCCCACTTTGCGCTTGATCGCGCGAACGACATAGACGCCGCCGCAGATCGGCCACCAGCGGTCGCCCGCTTTTTCCATGAAGCCGAAGCGCTCGAGCCACCGGCGCTGGGAGAACGGCGGGGCATAGCAGCCGAAGCGACCGCCGGTCAGCTCGAAGCCGAGCAGCGCGAGCCAATCCTTGAGCCGCAGCAGACCGATGAACCTGCCGCACCAGGGAACTTGCCGCCGCTCCCAGCCGAGCGCGCGCGCCGCACCCCACAGCGACAGGGGATTGAATCCGGAAATGACAATGCTGCCCTCGGGCATCAGCACGCGCTCGGCCTCGCGCAGGATCGCGTGAGGTTGAGCGCTGAATTCAAGTACGTGCGGCAAAGCGAGCAGGTCGATGCTTTGCGAGGCGAGGGGCAATTGCACCGGCTCGGAGAGCAGACCGCAGCCCGGCTCGAGTCCGGCGCGGACCTTGAGCGGGATGCGCGACTCGCGCAGGAAGTCCAGGCCCGGAAGCCCGAGCTGCACCGCGTTGTAGCCGAACACGTCCTCGACTGCCGCGTCGAACTGCCCGCGTTCCCAAGCGAGCACGTAGCCGCCCTTGGGAGTCTCGAACCAATCCGCTAACATGCCGGACGAAGATGCCCGAAAACGAATTTCAAGTCATCCCCCTGCGGGCGTTCAGGGATAACTACGTCTGGACGCTGCGCAACGCGCGCTGCGCGGCGGTAGTCGACCCGGGCGAGTCCCAGCCGGTATTGGACTATCTCGCGGCCGAAAAGCTCCAACTGGTGGCGATCCTCGCGACCCATCACCACCAGGACCACGTCGGAGGAATCGCGGAGCTTCGCCGAAGATATGCCGTCCCCGTGTACGGGCCGCGCGGCGAGCCGATCACCACGCTCACCCATCCGGTTGGCGGCGGCGACAAGGTCGCGCTTTCAGAACTGGGCCTTGCGTTCGAAGTTCTGGACATACCCGGGCACACGCGCGCGCACATCGCCTATTATGGTTCAAACATGCTTTTCTGTGGCGATACGCTGTTCGCCTGCGGGTGCGGGCGCGTATTCGAGGGCACGCCGCAGCAGCTGTACGCATCGCTCCAGAAGCTCGCGGCGCTGCCCGATGACACGCTCGTATTTTGCGGGCACGAGTACACTCTGGCGAACATCGGCTTCGCGAAAGCGGTCGAGCCGGATAATTCGGCGCTGCTCGAGCGCGAGGCGAGCGACGCGCGTCTGCGGCGCGACAACCTCCCGACGCTGCCCTCGACGATAGGACGCGAAAAAGCGACCAACCCGTTTCTGCGCGTGAGGCGGCCCGCGGTCATCGAATCCGCGAACAAGTATCTGGGCAAGCGGGTCAGCGATCCGGCCGGAGTATTCGCCGCGCTGCGCCAATGGAAGAATCAATTCTGAAAAGGCTGACACCGTTCGCCCCGTCGTGCGTTATTCGGACTCGCGGTCCGGATCGATGGTGAAAAAAGTCCTTCTGAATCGCCCACTTGCTTGACCCGCAGGGAAAGCATGGGTACCATCGCGGCTTTTGCGGAAGAAAAGGCTAAGCCATTGACTGAGAAGCCAAGTAGGCTGCTCGCGGCAGCGGCAATGTGCGTGCTGGCCTCCGCATGCTCGCAAATCCCCTGGAATTCCGATCCCAACTCAGCCGGTAACGGCGAGACCTTCCCGGCTGCGGCGCCGGCCACCACCGCCCCAGCCGCGGTCGCTGCCGCCGCGCCCGCTCAGGCCCGGACCGCCGTGCCGCCCGCAGCCAGTCCGACACCCGCCGTGGTCCCCGCGCCGCCGGTCGCCAAGCCGCAGGAAACGAAGGATCCGGAGCCTGCGCACGCAATCGATCTGGCCCGTCCAGCAGACGATCTGTGGGAGCGCATCCGGGGCGGCTTCGCGATAGCCGATCTCGCCAGCCCCCTCGTCGGCGTTCGCGAGCGCTGGTACGCGAGCCAGCCGGAATATCTGAAGCGCATGATCGAGCGCAGCAAGCTCTATCTCTACTACATCGTCGAGGAGGTGGAAAAGCGCGGCATGCCGACCGAGATCGCGCTGCTGCCCATGGTCGAGAGCGCGTTCAATCCGATGGCGTATTCGCGCTCGCACGCCTCGGGCTTGTGGCAATTCATCCCCTCGACCGGCAAGACTTTCAAGCTGAGCCAGAACTGGTGGTCCGACGCACGCCGCGACGTGGTCGCCTCCACCAACGCCGCGCTCGACTATCTGCAGGCGCTGTACGAGCTGCACGGCGACTGGCACCTCGCGCTCGCCTCCTACAATTACGGGGAGAACGGCGTGGCGCGCGCGATCGAACGAAACCGGGCGAAGGGCCTGCCGACCGATTACCTGAGCCTGAAGATGCCCCCCGAAACGCGCGGCTACGTGCCCAAGCTGCAGGCGTTGAAAAACATCATCTCGAATCCCGAGGCTTTCGGGGTGAGCTTCGAGCCGATCCCGAACGAGCCCTACTTCGTGACCGTTCCCACGCCCAGCGCCATCGATATCCGCCTCGCGGCGATGTTCGCGGAGATGTCGGTGGACGAACTGATCGCGCTCAATCCCGCGCTCAATCGCCCCATGATCTCGGGCCCGCACACGCAGACGCTGGTGCTGCCTACGGACCGCATGGACGCGTTCCGGAGGAACCTCGACGCCTACGACCAGCCGCTCACCTCCTGGCAGCCGTATACGATGAAAGGGGGCGACAGCCTCGACCGGCTCGCCGCGAAACACGCCATCGCGCTTTCCAAGCTCAAGCTCGCGAACGGTATCACCTCGCGCACGAAAGTCGGCCCGGGCTCTCAGCTGCTGCTGCCCCTCAAGGGATCGGGCGTCGGCGCGCAGCCCCTGCCCGCCGTGTTCCGTCCCCCGGTCCAGAGCGCACGACGCAGAGGCGGAATGGTGCACATCGTGAGGAAGGGCGAAACGCTCTACGGAATTTCGCGGCGCTACCGCGTCAGCACCGACAGCCTGCTCCGTTGGAACCACGTCGGCGTGCTCACCACCGGCCAGAGGATCATCATCTATCGCGCGCCCGCCAAGGCACGCAAACCCGTCAATCCGGTCAAGATTTCGGCCGCTCAACCGAAGCACGACGCCGTCGCGGCCCTCCTGCAGCCGTAGGCTTGCTTTCAGGCGGTGGCCGGGCGCAGCGTATACTGCCCGCGTGGTCCAAGCGATGAATTCAGCTTCTCGGTCGCGCCCTCGTGGCTTCACCCTCCTGGAGCTGCTGGTGGTCGTCGTCATCATCGGGCTCTTGGTCGGATACGTCGCGCCACGTTATTTCGGCCAGGTCGGCAAGTCCGAAGTCACCACGGCCAAGGCCCAGATAGACGCTCTCGAAAAGGCGATCGACCAGTA
>DASPWT010000144.1:0-4741 GCA_035637655.1 Burkholderiales bacterium
AGGCGGACAGGTAGTAGTACATGGCGTTGTCCATCGGCCGGCTCGCGTGCCGTAACCTCGCCATGCGCTGCAGGAACTCCTGCGCGCGCGCGTCCTGACCGGAGGAGAGCGCGGCGAACACCGCCTGGCTGTAGAGCAGCATGTCCCAGGCGTGCACGCCGGTCTCGCCGGCCACTTTGAGCCCGTGCTCCACCGTCTCGATACAGCGCTCGTTCTCGGCGCTCATCCAGTGAAACGCCGCGGCCATGGCGCACCAGGTCGTCTGCGCGAGCGGCGCGGCATTCGGATCCTCGGCGAGCTCGCGCAGGGCCTTGAGCAGCAGCTCGGCTTTGGCGAGATCGCCGATCCACCAGGTGTAATACAGCACTAGGTGCGGCCCGACCTTCATGCGCAGCGCCGCATCGCCGCCGCCGATCGTCAGGTCCCAGGCGCGCTGCGCCCACGCGCCGATGTCCGGGTGCTGCGGGCGACGGCTCATCAGCGCCATGAACACCCCGCACGCCACCTGCGCCTCGAGCACGGGCGCGTACTCCCGCCGCCGGCGCCCGAGCTCGACTTCGATCTCGTCGATCCACTCGTCGAGCGGACGGAAGTCGCCCCATTCGAACACCACGCTGTCCACCACCGCGCACCAGGCGAGCACCTGGCGCACGCCGTCGCCGGCGTCCTTGAACTGCCGATAGGCGCGGCTCAACGCCCCGCGCGCCCCCCTCGGGTCGAACGGCAGGGTGGCGACGCCCGACCAGTAGAGCATCTCGGGGCTGGCCTCGCGCCTGTCCGCGGGCAGCCGCTCGATCCAGTCGGCGAGCGTCTTCCAGCGCCCCTGGGCGACCAGCGACGGCGCGTTCGCCAGCACCAGCTCCGCCAATCCCTCCCAGTGCCCGGCCTCGGCCAGCAGGGCGACGGCCCGGTCGTACTGCCGCTCGCCGGCCAGGATCGCCGACGCGCGCCTCAGCAACTGCGGTAGCGCGGCGCCGTATTTCTCCTGCGCGCGACGGCGCAGGAAGGCCTGGAACAGCGGGTGGTACTCGTAGGTCGCCACGGCCGCGGCGTGCTCGACGGTGAAGTAGTTGCGCGCCACGAGGTCGCGCAGGAAGTGCTCGGCGCAGGTGTTGCCGGTGAGCGCCGCCGACATGCCGGCGGAGAATCGTTCGAGCAGCGCGGTCTGGATGAGAAACTCCTGGACCGCCGGCGCGGACCGCTCCAGGATCTCGTTCGCGAAGTAATGAAAGATGTCCGCCTGGCCGCTAGGCGTGGCGATCGGCCGGGTGAGAGGCTGGTTCTTGAGGCGCTCCAGCATCAGCACCAGCGCTGCGGCCCAGCCGTCGGTGTAGTGATGGATCTCCTGAATGACGTCGACCGGCAGCGGTTCTTTGTCGCGCTTGAGGCGAACGATGCTGGTGGTCTCTTCCTCGGACAAACGGATGTCCTCCCAACCGATGCGGGCCAGGGCGTCCGAGGCCTCCAGGCGGCTGAACCCGACGGGCGGATCGGCGCGGCTCGCCACGAAGATCGTGACGCCCCGCGGCGCTTCTTGCGCCGCCACGCGGATCACCTCGTGCAGCGCGCTCTCGGCGCCGACTTCCTGGTAGTTGTCCAGCACGAGCGCGCGCCGCCCCCGCGCGCGGCCGAACAGCCGCCGGAAGTAGTTGCGCGCGTACACCTCCAGGCTCGCCTGATACTCGACGGTGAACAGCGGCAGCTCGATCCCGCGCTGCAGCCGCTTGGCGGCCGCGGTCAGATAGTAGAAGAACGTCGCCGGGTCAGCGTCGCCCGCGTCGACCTGGTACCAGATATGCCTTTCCCGCTTGTGCGCGAGGTAGCTGCCCACCAGCGAGGTCTTGCCGGCGCCGGCCGGCGCGGACACCCATACCAGCGGCCGCGTGCGCGCCCGCTCCAACACGCGAAACAGCCGCACGCGCGGGTAGACGCGCTCGAGCCGCGGGCGGTCGAGCTTGGCGGGCCCCAAGGCTCGAGCGGGCGTTCGTTTGTGCGCCATGGCGGTACCTCCCCTTCCGCGGTGGGTGAATTCGTCGCCCGCCCACTCGCCTTATCCTACCCGCGCCACCTGACCAAGATAGCGGCCCGATGCTTGCCGAACATCAAGGTCCCTTCCAGCGCTATGCTCAACGCTACACCGCCTGTTGGATGTCTAAGGCGATGGAGAATATTCCGGGAATAGAGTTGAAAAATATATCGACCAGGAGTTCTAATACGTTCCCCCTGAAGAATTACGACTTAAGTTTTAGATCATCGACCGCAGTAGTGGTGTAAGAATTGGAGTTCGATGGACAACCGTGCCGGGGAACCGCTGACGGGGATATGAAGATCCTGATCGCCGACGATCACGCGCTGTTTCGCGAAGGGCTGCGCCACGTTTTGCTGCAGTTCGGCGCCGGCGTCACGGTCATCGAAGCCCCGAATTGCGAGCAGGCGCTGTCGCTTTCCGCGTTGAACCCGGATCTGGACCTCGCGCTGCTCGACTTGAAAATGCCCGGTATGGACGGATTCGAGGCCATGTCGCTGCTATTGGAGCGCAGCCCGGCGCTGCCCATCGTGGTGCTGTCTTCCTCCGAAGATCCCGCCGATATGCGGCGCGCGCTGGAGGCGGGGGCGATGGGATTCATCTCCAAGAGTGAAACCGCGCAGGTGATACTCAGCGCGCTGCGACTGGTGTTATCCGGGGGTATATACGTACCGCCGGCCCTGGTACGGGAAGGCGCGATGCGCGCACAATCCCACGCATCGGCCGCTTCGTCGAGACTGACGCCGCGTCAGCTCGGCGTGCTGTCGCTCGTCGTCCAGGGCAAGTCGAACAAGATGATCGCCCGCGAGCTGGATCTATCCGAGGCGACCGTCAAGGTGCACGTAAGCGCGATCATGAAAGCGCTCAATGCCGTCAACAGAACTCAGGTGGCCATGACGGCGAAAAAGCTGGGATTGATAAAGGCGACGTGAGAAATTAAGACCGGGCGTTCGACGGCGTTAAACCCTTGCGCTTGGTTTTGCCGCGCTTGGCATGCCATATGAAAGCGCGCAGCTTCGCCGGCGCGACCGGCTTGTGCAGTAACGTGTGGCCGCTGGCCTGCGCTTCCTGCAGGCGCTCCGGCGCGATGTCTCCGCTCACGATCACCCCGGGTATATCACGCCCAAATCGCGCGCAGAGGCGTTCGATCGCCTGGACTCCTGTTCGGTTGTCGCGCAAGCGATAGTCGGCGATGATCACGTCCGGTGCGCGAGAAAGCTCGGAAAGCTTTTCCTCTGCTTCCCGGTCCGAGGCGGCAACCACCGCCTCGCAACCCCATCCCTCAAGAACCTGCTGCATGGCCTCGCGGATATCGGCTTCGTCGTCGACCACGACCACCACGACGCCCGCCAGATTTCCCGGCGTTTCCTCCAGAGCCGGTGATGCCGCGAAACTTAGCGCCGCCGGGTCGCCGGGCGAGAGCTCGACGCTGAACCGCGAGCCCCCGCCCGGTGATGAGTCCACATGGATGCTGTGACCCAGAAGCTTCGCCAATCGATCGACGATCGCCAGCCCTAAACCCAGCCCCTTGGTGCGGTCGCGTTCCGGGTTGCCCAGTTGGTGAAATTCACGGAAAACCTCGTGTTGCTGGTCCTGCGGTATGCCGATGCCGGTGTCAATCACGTCGATATGGATCCGACCATCGCTCGACCGGCAATCCACCGCGATCTCGCCCTTGTCGGTATACCGGATCGCATTGCTGATCAGGTTGCGCAGGATGGTTTCGAGCAGCACGGGGTCGCTATGTACAACGATATCGCGGCCGACGGTGCGCCACCCCAATTTCTTCGCCTTCGCCTGGGGCGCGTACTCCGCCTCCAAACGTTCAAGCAGTGGCTTCATCGAGAGATTTTGGAAATCGGGTTGAATGACGCCCGCGTCGAGCTTTGAAATATCAAGCAACGCGTTGAAAAGTCCGTCGAGCGCCGCGATCGAGCGCTTGATGTTGCTGAACGTCACGCGCTCCACAGCGTCGTGAATACGTTCGTCGAACGTGCTGACGAACAACGCCAGGGCATGCAAGGGCTGCCGCAAGTCGTGGCTGGCTGCGGCCAGAAATTTCGATTTGGCGATGTTGGCGCGCTCGGCCGCCTCCTTTTGCACGCCAAGCTCCAAACGGAGCGTGACAAGTTCTATTATCGTCCTGTAGCTTTCCCTGGCAACCAGCATCATGCCAACAATGCCTATGACGATCAGCCCGGCGATCACGGCGAAAAATGGCGTTCCCTGAATGAAGAACACGACCGAAAACGGCAGCAAGCTCGGGATCAGAAAGGCGTAAAACACGGGCAGGTAACAGGCGGTGGAAAGCATCACCCCGGCGGCGAGACCCACTACCGTGACGAGGACCCCTAGCTGCTGGGGCACGGCATCCGGTGCGAACAAAACAACCGACGCAGAGCCCCACGCCATCCCGGAACACAGCATCGCGAAAATGAGACGCCGCCCCCATCTGCGCGCCTGGGGCGGCGACGGCGCGGCACGGCGATAGAAATACCACAGGGCAAAACGCAGCGCTACAGCGGCCAACACGCAGGCCAGCCAGGCGAATATGGAAACCGGCGGTACGAAACCCCACACCATGATCGACACCATAACGCCGATCGCCGCATTAATTGGAAACGCTACTGGAACATGCCGGTACAATATGCGGACCTGCTCGGCGTAGACTTGATCTCGCCGGTTCGTCGAGGCCGGATCGGTGACGATCTGTTT
>DASPWT010000145.1:0-7116 GCA_035637655.1 Burkholderiales bacterium
GATGACTTCGCCCTGGTCGGGCTTCTCCGCGACGTTGTCGGGAATGACGATTCCGCCTGCGGATTTGCGCTCCTCATCGAGACGCTCCACCACAACGCGGTCGTGCAAGGGACGGATTTTCATCATGACATTGCATCCTTAACGGTAAATGGTAGCCGCTCGCAATTCGCGCGGCCAAAAAAAGAACCGTGACTCGTCGGTTCCGGCGTATCTGCGATATTCGGTCGATCTACTGACCGCCGATCGACACGATGAAGTTCAGTTTCTGTTCCTTGAACGGCGACGGGATGTAGGTAAGCTCGAGCCGAATTTCCTTCAGCTTCTTCGCCTTCAATGCCTCGACCGGAAACTCCGCGTCCACAACTTGAGTCGCATCCTGGCCCGGATCGAGCCGCTCGGACGAACCATACGGAGAGGCGACCTTGATGGTCGGTGCGGTACGGTTCTCTTCGAGCTTGATGGCCTTGCCCTGGGTATCGATGTAGATGATCTTGCCCTCGACCAGGCGGACAGTCTGGTCCGCGGAGACGTTTTTCAGGACGAGTTTCCCCGTGAGCTTCGCGGGATTGGCGATGCGGCCGGAGCCTTCTTCCACGCGCTCCGTGACCTTCATTTCCGTAATTTCACCGGTCACGATTCCGGCGGTCACCTTTACCGAGGCGGGGTTGACCGTATAGACCTTGTCCTTGATCACCGCGGCCACTGCAGAGGGTGCCGGGGAACAGCCGAGCGTCGTCGCCGCCACCGCCGCAGCCAGGGCGTACGCCACGGCCAGCCCGATTTGCTTCTTGGCTGATGAATTCGTCATGGGTATCTCTCAGTGAAAATTCTGCCCGCTTTGCCTTACTGCCCCATCCAATCTGACTGCCAGCAAAAGCGGTGAGATACTGACTGGTCACTTCTAGAAGCAGATGGTATGATACTGACCGGTAACTCTCCTGTCAATCAGAGATTGGATATGACCAGAAGAAACCCCAAGACCAACGGACAATCGCCTCTCCGGAAGCGGGACGCGAACCGCCCGAGCGCCCGGCAACGCATCTTCGATACGGCGTCTGAGCTTTTCTACCTCAAGGGAATCCGTGCGGTCGGGGTGGAAACGATTGCAGCGGAAGCCGATACGACCAAGATGAGCCTGTACCGGAACTTCCCTTCCAAGGACGAGTTGGTGGCCGAATGGCTGCGCGAGCACGACGCCAACTTCTGGCGGACCTGGGACGCGATGGCGAGCCGGCATCCCAAGGATCCCCGCAAGCAGGTCAAGGCGGCCTTCGCTCTGTTGGCCAAGCACGTCGCCGATCCCAAGGCCCGAGGCTGCCCCATGGCGAATGCGGCGGTGGAACTCACCGAGAAAGATCACCCCGCGAGAAAAGTGATCGAGGCACACAAGGCGAAATTGCGCGCCCGGCTCGTCCAAATTTGCACCCAGATGGGAGCCCGGGAGCCCGGGCTGCTGGCCGACCAGCTGTTTCTCCTGATGGAAGGTGCTCAGGTCACCGCTCAGACTCTGGGGGCACGCGGTCCGGCAAGGAACGTTGCCCGCGCCGCGAAGATGTTGATCGGTGCTCACTTGGGAGCGTCTTGATGAAAAGGAGGGTCACATGAATGCAGAACCTGCGACAGCTGAAATGATCGACGCCCTTGCGAGCATTGAGCTGCAGCGTCAGGAAAGGGAAAAGGAGGCCGGTGTCCCGGTTTCATGCAGCTGGGCGCTTGGCAAATTGTACGAGGTCTTCCCGCGTAAGAGGGAATCGCCGGGGACGAAGGCGGAAGGCACGGCACTTCAGGCGAACATCGACGCCGCAACTCTGGCGATCGGGCGGATCAGGAAATTGGCCCAGATTACGGGAGAACACACCAAGCTGAAGAGCGACCGACCGTGGCATCAGCAAACTCCTGGCGGGCTGCGCAAAAAACATTCTCCGGAAGCCGGCCCCGAAGGACGATGAACCACCAAGATTCCTAGAAAACCTTCGGTAGGACGCCTTGGGGGGAGGAGGTTTTTCGTGCTATAGGGGGCGGCGCGGCACGACGAGATTGCCGATGGAGACCTGCACCGGCTCGCCGTTCTGATTCTTCGTCGTCGTCCTGACTTTGATCAATCCCTGCTCCGGTCGGGACTTCGAAGGCCGCACTTCGAGAACTTCGCTCTCGAGATGAAGTTCGTCCCCGGGCCGCACAGGCCGCGGCCAGCGGAACTCGTCAAAGCCCGCGCCGACTATCCCGCCCGCGGGCTTCAACTCGCTCTCGACCAGGAGCCGCATGGTCATCGCGGCGGTGTGCCAGCCGCTCGCCGCCAGCCCCCGGAATATCGAGCCGCGCGCGGCCTCTTCGTCGAGATGGAAGGGTTGCGGGTCGAATTCGGCGGCGAAGGCCTTGATCCGTTCCTTCTCGACGCGCAAGCGTCCGGAGCCGAAGATCTGCCCCACCGCGAAGTCTTCGAGATATCGTCCGGTCATTGCCGCGGTCTCCTCAGTCGACCTACCGCTCCTCCGGCGCCTTGAGCTTGCGGAACGACACGTACAGCAGCGCGTCGTAGAGGATCTTCAGTCCCGCCGCAGCCATGATCGGGGCGCCCAAGGTCAGCGCCTGCATGGCGCTGCCCGCGAACACGGGCGCGAGGGCGCGCGCGCACATGCGCGCGAGGTTGGTCACGCCGCCCGCAAAGGTGCGCTCCTCGGGCCGCACCACCGCCATGAGGTAGGACTGCCGCGTCGGCACGTCCATTTCCGAGAGCCCCTCGCGCAGGAGGAACAGCACCGCCGCGATTTCGAAGCTTCCCGTGAACGGAATGGTGAAGGTGAGCAGGCTCGAGGGCGTGTGCGTGAACACCATGGTATTCACCAGGCCGATGCGCGCGGCGAGCCAGGCGGCGCCCAGATGCGAGAACGCGTTCATGATGCGCGCGCCGACGAAGAGCATGCCGATCGCCGCCTCGGACGCGCCGAACTGCGCGTGAAAGAAATACGCGAAGAGCGCGCTGCCCTGGAAGCCGCCGGCGAAGCTGTCCAGCGCGAAGAGGAAAGACATCTTGGTGAGGATGGAGCGGCTTTGCGGGCTCACCTCGGCGCGCAGCGCCGCGGTCGGCGATTCCGCCTGAGACGTCAGGCTGAGGTACAGAACCGCCGTCACGGCGTAGAGGACCGCGTAGAGGACCACCGCGGCGCGCAGCGAATCGAGCGGATCCACCCCCGCGAAATCGCGCAGCAACGGCGGAAGCACCGCGAGCCCGGCTCCGAGGGCGTGCCCGACGTCCTGGATCACGTTGTACCAGGCGAAGGCGCGCGTGCGGTCGGCATCGTCGCCGGTAGAGGGCAGGATCGCCTGTTCGATCGCGAGCGCCGCGGCGCGGTCCTTGCCGAGCGAATTGAGCATACCGAGGAACGCGGCGACGCCGAGCACCACGGCCTGGGAGGAAAAGGCAAAGACGATGCCGCCCGCTGCGGCGAGCACCCCGAGCCCGACCAGCCAGCGCTTGCGGCCGATGCGGTCGCCCCAGAACATGACCCCCGCCGCGCCCACCGCCGTGCCGGCGATTCCGGCGCCGAGGACCGCGCCCCAGGCCGCCGGGTCAAGCCCGAGCTGCGCGAGATAGATGCCGGCGAGAACGCCGATCAGGCCGTTGGCAACCGCGCGCAGGAAACTCGCGGCGAAAATGATGCGGCGATCGCGGAGCATGCTAGCGCTCGAAGAGCTTCACCGAGCCGCGCCCGCGGGACTGGGCAAACTCGAGCGCCGTGAGGCCCGCGTTGTTGCGGAGGTCGGTGCGCACGTTCTTGGAGATCAGGTAATGAATCAGCACGATGTCGTCGTGGGAAACCGCCGCGTGCAGCGGCGTGTTGCCCGCTTGGGCGTCCTGCACGTTGAGGTCGGCGCCCGCGTCGGCAAGCGCCTTCACCGCGAGAAACGTGCCGGTCAACGCCGCCCAGTGGAGCGGCGTTTCGCCGTCGCGGTTGGCGAGATTGATCTCGGCCCCCGCCCCGATCAAGACTGTCATGAGCGCCGCGCTCTCGATCATGGCCGCGGCGTGCAGCACGGTCTCGCCGTTGGGCGTCCGCGCCTTCGCGTCAGCGCCCTTGGCGATGAGCAGCTTCGCCATCTCGAGCTGGCCTTTTTCGGCGGCCACGTAAAGGGGTGTCTCGCCCAGCTTGTTATTCGCCGAAAGATCGATCCCGCTATCGACCAGGCGGGAGAACTTGCCGAAATCACCGTTCTCGATCGAGCGGAACAGCGCCTCCGCCGGAGGCTGCGCATGCGCGCAGGCGCAAGCGAGGGCGAGCGCGGCGATGAAGAGGCGCGGGGTGTTTTTCATTCGAACGCGGGGCGGGCCAGCCGGGCTCCAGAGACTAGCAGAACCGCCGCCGCCACGGGTAACATCTTTCCCCGCCTGCCGCCTGCGGCTTCTATTTGAAGCAAAAAACTGTCAAGATCGCGCCTCGCACACCGGCATCCAGAGAGATCATGAACACGCAATTCAAGAAGACAATGGAGGAGATCGGCGCGAAGACCCAGGTCTGTTTCCGCGTCGTCTTCGCCGACGGCTCTTCCTGGCAGAACCGCGAGCGCACGCCGGACGTGACCATCCTCATCCGCAACGGCCGCGCCGCATGGCGCGTGCTGCTTTTCGGCCATGTCGGCTTTCTCGAGGCCTACTTCAACGGCGATATCGATATCGAGGGCAGCCTCGCGCACGCCTTCCGCGCGGGCATGGACGCCGGCTTCGACGGCGTGCCGACTTTCCTCGTCAAGGTGCGCAACTGGTGGCACGAGCTCGTCCGCAGCAACGCGACGATCGCGCAGGCGAAAGCGAACGCCCGCTTCCACTACGGGCCCGGCCAGGATTTCTACCGCGAATGGCTCGACGAAGTGGGCATGGCCTACACCTGCTCCTGGTTCGCCGACGCATCCAAGACGCTCGAGGAAGCGCAGGTCGCCAAGATGGACCACGTGTGCCGCAAGGTCCTGCTCAAGCGTGGCGACACCTTCGCCGACATCGGCAGCGGCTGGGGCAACCTGCTCTTCTACGCCTGGGAGAAGTACGGGGCGCTCGGCACCGGCATCAACACCACCACCGAGCAGGTCGAGGAAACACGCGCCGAGATCAGGCGCCGCGGCCTCGAAGGCAAGGTCGAGGTGCTCGAGCGCGATTTCCGCGAGGTGCCGCGGCAGTTCGACAAGCTGCTCTCGATCGGCACGCTCGAGCACGCGGGGCGCGACCAGCTTCCGGAGGTGATTCGCGCCCACGCCGAGTATCTCAAGCCGGGCGGGCTCGGGGTGATCCACTTCATCGGCCACGTCGGCGTGCGCGACACCGAGTTCTGGATCCGCAAGTACATCTTCCCCGGCGGCTGGATTCCCAGCCTCGCCGAGGCGATCGACTGGTGCGAGCGCTGCGGGCTCGAAGTGGTGGACATCGAAAACCTGCGCCGCAACTACGCGCTCACGCTCGACGACTGGGCGCGTCGCTTCGACCGCAATTGGGAGCGGGTGCACAAGCTCAATCCCGGGAGGTTCGACGAGAGATTCCGCCGAATCTGGCGGACTTACCTGTGGTCGTGCGCTGAGATGTTCCGCTCCCCCAACGGCAAGACGCACCTCTTCCAGATCGTGGTGAGCAAGGGCAACATCGGCGACAACTATCCGATGAGCCGCGCCTTCCTCTACACCAGTGAACAGCCACGAGAGCAAGCTCGCGCGGCTGCGCGCTGAGCTCGCCGCAGGCGGCCGGGACGGGATCGGTCTCGCGAAGAGCACGTCGAACCTGTTCCGCGACCGGGAGCGGCAGGCGCGGCCGCGTGTGGATCTGTCCGGCTTCAACGAGGTCGTCGAGGTGGACGCGGCTCGCTCGCGCGTCTCGGCCGAGGGCATGACGACCTATGCCGATCTCGTGGACGCGACGCTCGCGCACGGCGTCATGCCCTGCGTGGTGCCGCAATTGAAGTCGATCACCCTCGGCGGCGCCGCCGCGGGCGTCGGAATCGAGGCGTCCTCGTTCCGCTACGGGCTGGTGCACGACACGCTGCTCGCGCTCGAGGTGCTGCTCGCCGACGGCAGCATCGTCAGCTGCACGCCCGAGAACGAGCACCGCGAGCTCTTCTTCGGCTTCCCGAACTCCTACGGCACGCTCGGCTACGCGCTCGAAGTCACGGCGCGCACCGTGCCGGTGAAGCCCACCGTGCGCATCGAGCACGTTCGCCACACCGATCCCCGGCGTTATTTCGAGGACCTCGAAGCCCGCTGCCGGGCGAAGGACGCCGATTTCATCGACGGGACGGTGTTTTCTCGCGACGAGATGTACATTACCCTCGGCCGCTTCGCGGACAGCGCCCCTTACACGAGCGACTACAGCTTCGAGCACATCTACTACCGCTCGATCCGCGAGAAGAAGACGGACTGGCTCGCCACAAAGGACTTCATCTGGCGCTGGGACACCGATTGGTTCTGGTGCTCGAAAAACCTGTTCGTGCAGAACCCCCTCATCCGCAGGCTCGTGGGGCGCAAGCGGCTGAACTCGACCACCTACGCGAAAGTGATGCGCTGGAACAGCAAGTGGGGTTTCACGCGCGCCTTCTCCCGGTTGAGCGGGAAGTATCCGGAGTCGGTCATCCAGGACGTGGACGTTCCCATCGGGCGGGCGCCCGAGTTCCTCGCGTTTTTCCACGAGGAGATCGGCATCCTGCCGGTCTGGATCTGCCCCATCGGCGGCTACGACCCGCAGGCGAGATTTCCTCTCTATGCAGTCGATACCCGGGCCCTTTACGTGAACTTCGGATTCTGGGACGTGGTGCAGGACCCGGTGCGGCGCGAGCCGGGTCATTACAACCGCAAGATCGAGCGCAAGGTCGCGGAGCTCGGCGGAGTGAAATCGCTCTACTCCGATTCCTACTATCCGGAGGAGGAGTTCTGGCGGCTCTACAATAAGCCCGCGTACGACGCGCTCAAGGCGCGCTACGACCCGCAGGGGAAGTTCAGGAACCTCTACCAGAAGTGCGTGCTGCGGGCCTGAGGTCACTCGACCTGCACGCCCGTCTCGCGCACCATGCGGCCGTAGCGGGCGTGCTCCGAGGCGATGTAGGCCTTGAGCGCCTCCGGCCCCAGGTCGCCCGCCTCGATTCC
>DASPWT010000146.1:0-10677 GCA_035637655.1 Burkholderiales bacterium
TGGGCCGCCGGTGACGCAACGAGCCGCGGCGTGCGCCTTGCGCTCATGGCGAAGACCGGCGAGATGGGCTACCCGTCGGCGCTCACCGCGAAGACCTGGGGCTTTTACGACGTGCTCTTCAAGGGCAAGCCTTTCACGTTCCCTCGGCCGTACGGCTCGTACGTGATGGAGCACGTGCTCTTCAAGATTTCCTTCCCCGCCGAGTTTCACGCGCAGACCGCCGTGGAGGCGGCGGTCGAGCTGCATCCGGAGGTCAAAGACCGGCTCGCGCAAGTCCTGGGCGGCGGGCGACGCGACTTCGCGCGCGGTGCGCCTCGCCCTGATCGCGAAGACCGGAGAGATGGGCTATCCGTCGGTGCTCACCGCCAAGACCTGGGGCTTCTACGACGTGCTGTTTCGCGGCAAACCGTTCCGGTTTCCGCGGCGCTACGGCTCGTACGTGATGGAGAACGTGCTGTTCAAGATCTCCTTCCCGGCCGAATTTCACGCGCAGACCGCCGTGGAGGCGGCGGTCGAGCTGCATCCGGAGGTCAAAGACCGGCTCGCGGACATCAAGAAGATCGAAATCGTGACGCACGAATCGGCGATCCGCATCATCGACAAGAAGGGGCCGCTCCACAACCCCGCCGACCGCGACCACTGCATCCAGTACATGGTCGCCGTCGGGCTCGTCAAAGGCAATCTGACCGCCGCCGACTACGAAGACGACGTCGCCCGGGACCCGCGCATCGACGCGCTGCGCGCCAAGATGGTCTGCATCGAGAGCAAGGCCTACTCGCGCGACTATCTCGATCCAAAAAAACGCTCGATCGCGAACCAACTGCAGATTTTTTTCAGGGACGGAACCAAGACTCGCAAGGTGGCGGTTGAATATCCGCTAGGTCACCGTCGTCGCCGCAACGAAGGCATTCCCTTGCTCGAAGAGAAATTCCGCAGGAACCTCGACCGCCGCTTTCCGAAGGAACGGCGCGAGTCGATTCTCGAGCTGTGCCGGGATCAGAAGCGCCTGGAGGCGACGCCGGCCAAGGAATTCGTAGACCTGTTCGTAATCTGAAGGACAACACCCAATGTACCGCCGTGGCATCCTGCATCTGATCCCCGGTCGTCAAAGGCGAATCATGGCCGCGAGCTAGCTTACTATTGAAGCCATGGCGGTGCTACGCATAGCCAAGATGGGCAACCCGGTGCTGCTCAAACCCGCAGCGCCGATCGGCGATCCGACCGCGCCTGAGAGATAGGCAAATCAATCCGGCGGCGAAGTCTGAAGGACGGGCCCGCGCGCCGCAATCCCGTGCTTGAACCCGTCTCGAATCGCGCGCATGCATCTTATCTTAATTTCGCTCACCTCCTCACCCCCCAAAGGGGAGCGATCGGAGCGGGTTAATGGTAAATTACCCACGTTTTTGCGGAGCGCCATGTACAGAAGATTCCCCCTCGCTGTTCGGCACGTCCTTGTTTGGGCCTTAGCTTCCATTCTCGCTGTTGCTCTGGCGGCTTGCAGTGGAGGTGGAGGCGGTGGCTCCAACTCGAGTGGGGCTTTTTCTATTAGTCCGACGTCACTAACTTTTACCGCAGCGACCCCTGTCACTACGCCGGGATCGCAAACGATTACCATTACCGTCAACAGCGGCACAATCTTTTTTAACGTGAGCAGCGCCGGTCCGGTTTCCGTGACTCCATCGTTCCCCGGTGGACCGACTGGAACGGTGACAGTACAACCGAATGCCGCTTCCGGCCTTTCCCCTGGAACCTATTCGGGCACTGTCACCATTAGTGGATCCAGCGATGCCTTCGGAAACAACCCGGTCGCCGGTAGTCCTAAGACAGTCAACTACACCTACACGGTGCCGTCCGACCTTACGGCGACTCCGACCAGTCTGACGTTTGACTACGTGAACGGCGGCGCGGCGCCGTCGACGCAGGCCCTCAACTTCAGCGACAGCGGCGGCAACAGTTACAGTTGGAGCGCGCAGATTCTATATACGTCCGGCTCCAATTGGTTGCAGCTAAACGGCGGGAGCACGGCCTCCGGCGCATCGCTGCCCGGCTCGATGACTGTCGGTGTACAGTCGCCGGGATCTCTGGGGACGTATAACGCGACCATCCGAATCACCGGCGGCGGCAAAACGCTCGATGTTCCCGTCTCGTTGACGTTTCGGTCGCCGTCGATCTCGGTGTCGCCGTCTTCCATGGCATTCACCACGACGGCCGGCACGACAGGTTCGTTAACGGCGCAAACGGCGACGATCAGTGGATCGAACATCGCTTGGACCGCGTCGGCGAACCAATCTTGGGTGCAGCTCAGTAAAACCTCGGGAACGGGGCCCGATACGTTTACCGTCAATGCCAACGTGACCGGACTTGCGTCCGGCACCTATAACGCGACGGTCACTGTCGCCGACACCATCGGCGGTACGCCAAGTACCATCGCGGTGACGCTATATGCGCAACCGCGCCGACTGCGGGTTTCCGACGACGGCGTCGCCTTGGTGAGCGCCGGAACGACCTCGCGGCTATCGCATACCATCCAGGTCACGGAGAATCTCGGAAGCGCGATTACTTGGAACGCATCGGAAAGCGAAACGTGGTTGACGGTGACCGCCGGCGGCACCACTCCTGGCAGCCTCACGATCAACGCCGATCCTACCGGCCTGACTCCGGAGCAAATCTATACCACGACCGTCACGGTAACCTCGCCCGATACGGCCAACACCGAAACCGTGAAAGTCGGTTTCTACGTGAGCGCCTCGACGCCATCGGCGTCGCAGACCGTTACCATTTCGTCGATTTACGCCAACGTGATTGCCGATCCCATTCGTCCGTATGTATACATTACCAACGAGTTCGCCTGCAGCGCGGGCACGAACGGAAACAACACGATCGGTATCTACAACGTTTATACCGGTGCGAGCGTCGGCACGATGACCGGGCAATCCGGCGCGGCGTTGAGCGAAATGGCGGTGAGCAGCGACGGCAGCACGCTGTTCGTGCTCGATTCGGCGACGGGGGAAATCGACACGTTCAATCTCGACACGCAGGCGGCGGGCGCGGTCATCGATCCATTGGGTTCGTCCGCGCTCACGGGTTGCGCCGGATTGAGCTATGCGCGTATCAACGGCCGCGCGTTCTTGCTGACCAGTGCGCGGCACATTATCGACGTCCAAACCGCCACCAGTCCGGGTAACTTTACGCAGCCAGTCGGCGCGACGTCGCTGAAGTTGATCGCCGCCAGCGGTGACGGCAGTAGCTTGTATGCCATCGATTTCGACGGCAACCTCATGCGCTACTCGATGACGCACGATTCGTTGTTGTCGCAAACGTCCGTCACGCGCACGCACCTTGTGACGAAGAACCTGAGCCTGGCCGAGACCGATTTGGCGGTGAATGCGTCCGGCTCGCGCGTCTACGTGTCCGATCCGGTGTCGGCCTCGACCGGTATCTATACGTTCGACGGCACGACGCTCAATAGCACACCGACGCTGCCGGGTTCGGGTTTCAACGGGAACGTTGAGGTCGGTCCGACCGGCAAGCTGTATACCGGTGAAGGTATCACGGGGGGTTCGGCCACGGATCTTTGGGTGTACGACGAATTCGGCACAAGCGCGGGCACTCACAATCTGCCGTTCCTGTCGTTTGATAGGCAGCTTGTCCTGTCCGGCGACGGCGTGCGCATCGTCGAGCTTGGCTTCGTCCCTAGCGGCGGTGGTGAGGCGACTCAGACGCAACTCGGTTTCGTCACGACCACGCCGTAACGCAACGTTGTCACGAAGCAATAGCCAAAGGCCGCGTCAGCGGCCTTTGGTTTTCGTGCCCGTCCGCACCTCGACGCCGTGGTGGTCGCTGCCGGACTTTGGCGTCACGCGAAGGCTGGGGCTCGCGCGCAGGCCGCCGGTGGCCACCGAGTTGCGGGTGGTGGCGAGGAAGGCGCCCGCGTAAAGCCGCCTTCGGTCAGGCTTTTTCAGACTACTCAACCGTCTTAACGACTTACTATACCGTAATACTTTGCAAGCGCTTCTGTCGCGTGTTCACGGACGCGACGTGCGTCAGCCTTTTCACTTACCTCCTGGAGGAGAGCTACATATTTGTCATTTTTTGAGCTGGCCAAGGCTTTTGCCTGCCAAGCGACGGAATCGCTACGCTCCCGGTCGTTCAGATCGGTTCTTGCATAATTGGTACGCAACTTCTGCGCCAAAAGCTCCAGCAAAATATCGTCCTTGGAATCGAAATAGACTCTCTTTGCACCCACACGCTGCAATAGCAAATCATCGGATCGCAGCATATTCGCAACTCGATTCACGTTGTCGCTAAACTTCGGGTCGAAAGAGCCACGATTCGAAATGATGGGATTCCACTTGTTGTAATCCGCAAGGTCCTGCAATGCGACACGCGCAAATCTGTCATAACCGGCGTCCCCGAGGAATTTTTTTATCGTTGGCTCGTATTTGGTTTGGCCCGAGAAACCAAGTGAGCGAATGTACCTGGCAACCCGGTTCCTTTCGTTCCTGTTGTCCCGGCTCGCGTCGGCATCCTCCAATAGACGCCGTTCGACAATATCGAACAAACGAGTATCGGAAAGACCCATCCAAGAAAATGTATCGGCAGCGTCAGAGTGAAGGTTCTTCGCCCCGCTGAATATCTGGATATAACGCTGCGTATCGTCTTCAACCGAAGCGGCAACGGCAATATTGGAGAAAATCAGCGATGCAAAAAATGCAAGGACAAACCGCATTGTCATATCCTCCAATAAGTGAATATTCTTATGCGCGTCAGCCTGTTCGCACAAGGAGCGCGCGTGCGGGCATTCTACCGCGCCGGTGCGCGTCCGCGCGCGAGCCCTGGCGCCGGATTTTTTCGCTGGGCAGCTCCGGGGACGCCAATGATGGATAAGAGAATCAATCCGGCCGCGAAATCGGAACGGCCCGCCGGCGCGCCGCAATCCGGTGCTTAAACCCGCGCCGGACCGCGCGCATGCATCTTATGTTAATTTCGCTCACCTCCGCACCCCACGGGGGGAGCGATCGGAGCGGGTTAATGGTAAAACTTGATCGGCGGGACGAACACCAACTCTCCAACACCCAGTGCCTCGCTTTCAGTCCGTCGAGTGCTTGATCCAGCCCCACCACTATCGAGATCGTCGCGCCGTAGCACGCGCAGTCCTGATGCTAGGCCGCCCGCAAACCGGGCGGCCTTTTTATTGTCGAGCCTGATCCCAATTCTTCATTGATGTAATGTGATCTGGCCGCCTCCCAACGTTCCGGAATTGTGATACCCATCGAAGACGCCGCCAGACAAAGAAATCGTGAAAATGTCTTCCTTGCTGGGGCCCTTTTGACCGAGATCCTGGATCTGTATGTCAAAAGTACCGCCAGGGCCTAGGTTTTGCGGTTGAGGCGTGTAATCTCCGGTGTAGCGTCCGTCCCCGAAGATCGCATCAAAAAACTCACAGCTCACGAAGGGGGGGCCAATAACTAAGGCGTTGGGTACACCATGGAAGGAAATCTTCTGTGGTTTTCCATTCTGGTCGGTGACCGTGTCGTTGTATTGCAAACTGCCTCTTATCCCTACGACCCCGTCTCCCAAATTTTCACAGTGAAAAATGAACCCGAAGTGAGCCTTCCTGTTCGGGTCGCTAGCCGATACAATCCAACCCCCGCCGGTAAAATCCTCGCAACTGGTGAGCACCAGCACCAACATGAAAAGACCTACCCCGCCCAAGATTCTCTTGATCATCAAGTTTCTCTTGTTCATCGAACTCCTCCTTTTCTTGCGATTAAACGCGCAAAGCCGTCATATAAATCTGAACAGATCTTACTCCCAGATTGTTTGACTCATGAAAAATGGGACAGGCTGCTTTTCAAAGTCTTTGAAAAACCGAGCTGCCGCCAATTCTGCCTCAACCGAAAAGTAGCCTTGCCCCCTTTTTGCCGCCTTGCTCAAGTTGGCGGTCCCAGATGGATAAGAGAATCAATCCGGCCGCGAAATCGGAACGGCCCGCCGGCGTGCCGCAATCCGGTGCTTAAACCCGCGCCGGACCGCGCGCATGCATCTTATGTTAATTTCGCTCACCTCCGCACCCCCCGGGGGGGAGCGATCGGAGCGGCTTAGTGGTAAATTACTGAGCAATCTATTCCAGCCGCTGCAGCAATGCAAGTTCTGTCCCGTCCCCCCGGTGGCGCGCGCTGATTCTGTCGCACCTGGCGCGGTGCCCAGCGACCCAGATGTTCGAGGATTCGGCGAATGCCTGTGGCGTCATCGATCAGCGCAATTACGTGCAACGCGCAAGGTGGCGGTAGAATATCCGATCGATCACCGCCGCCGCCGTCATGTGAAGGACAACACCCGATGTCACACAATCTCCTCAACACGCTGCAGGAATTCAAGATGGCTTCCGGGAAAACCGGAAAGTTCTATTCCCTGCCCGCTCTGGAAAAGGCGCTCGGAGCAAAGGTCTCTCGCCTGCCGGTGTCGATTCGCATCGTTCTGGAATCGGTGCTGCGCAACTGCGACGGCAAGAAAGTCACCGAAGAGCATGTCCGCCAGCTCTCGAACTGGAAGCCGAACGCGCCGCGCACCGACGAAATTCCTTTCGTGCTCTCGCGCATCCTGCTGCAGGACCTGACCGGCATCCCCTCGCTCGCCGACCTCGCCGCGATGAGGAGCGTCGCGCAGCGGCTCGGCAAGAACCCCAAGGTGGTCGAGCCGCTCGTGCCGGTCGATCTCGTCGTGGACCACTCCATCCAGATCGACCACTACGGGGTCAAGAACGCGCTCGACCTCAACATGAAGCTCGAGTTCAAGCGCAACCAGGAGCGCTACACCTTCATGAAGTGGGCGATGCAGGCGTTCGACACCTTCAGAGTGGTGCCGCCGGGCATCGGCATCGTGCACCAGGTGAACCTCGAATACCTGGCGCGCGGGGTGCACAAGAAAGACGGCCTCTACTATCCCGACACGCTGGTCGGCACCGACAGCCACACGCCCATGGTCAACGCCATCGGCGTGGTCGCCTGGGGAGTGGGCGGCATCGAAGCCGAGGCCGGCATGCTCGGCCAGCCGACCTACATCCTCACCCCCGACGTGGTCGGCGTGCACCTGAAGGGGAGCTTGCGCGGCGGCGTCACCGCCACCGATCTCGTGCTCACGGTCACCGAGCTCATGCGCAAGACCAACGTCGTCAACAAGTTCGTCGAGTTCTTCGGCGAAGGCACGGCCAGCCTCACCGTGCCCGACCGCGCGACCATCGCCAACATGGCGCCCGACTACGGCGCGACCATGGGCTTCTTCCCGGTGGACGAGGCGACCATCATCTACTTCGAAGGCACCGGCCGCTCAAAGGAGGAGATCGACGCGCTCAAGTCCTACTTCAAGGCGCAGGGCATGTACGGCACGATCAAGAAAGGCGCGATCGACTACAGCCAGGTGGTCGAGCTCGACCTTGCCGGCGTGACCCCCTCGCTCGCCGGCCCCAAGCGCCCGCAGGACCGCATCGAGATCGGCAAGGTCAAAGCGAAGTTCACCGAGCTCTTCTCGAAGCCGGCCGCCGAGAACGGCTTCTCGAAGAAGCCCGAGGACCTGAAAAAACGCGTCAAGACCCGCGACGGCATGGACATCGGCGCGGGCGACGTGATGATCGCCGCGATCACTTCCTGCACCAACACCTCGAACCCCGGCGTCCTGCTCGCCGCGGGGCTGCTCGCCAAGAAAGCGGTCGAGCGCGGCCTCACGGTCAAGCCGCACGTGAAGACCTCGCTCGCGCCGGGCTCCCGGGTGGTGACCGAATATCTGAAAAGGGCGGGGTTGACGCCCTACCTCGAGAAGCTCGGCTTCAACCTCGCCGCCTACGGCTGCACGACCTGCATCGGCAACTCCGGACCGCTGAAAGCCACCATCGAGGAGGCGATCGCCCAGAACGATCTCGTGTGCGCCGCCGTGCTCTCGGGCAACCGCAACTTCGAGGCGCGCATCCATGCGAGCCTGCGCGCGAACTTCCTCGCCTCGCCGCCCCTGGTGGTGACTTATGCCCTGGCGGGCACCGTGCTGAAGGACCTGATGACCGAGCCTATCGGCCGCGGGAAGAAAGGCGAAGACGTGTGGATCGGCGACATCTGGCCCTCGGCGCAGGAGATCCAGGACTGCATGAAGTACGCGATGGACCCGAAGACTTTCCAGAGACTCTACAGCAACCTCGCCGACGCCAACCCGATGTGGACGAAAGTGCCTTCGGTCTCGGGCCAGGTCTACAGCTGGCCGAAATCGACTTACATCGCCGAGCCGCCCTTCTTCAAGGATTTCTCGATGCAGCCGCGGGCCGCGGGCGAGATCCGCGGCGCGCGCATCCTGGGTATATTCGGCGACTCGCTGACGACGGACCATATCAGCCCGGCGGGCTCGATCAAGCCGACCTCCCCGGCCGGCATCTACCTGCAGGAGCACGACGTGGCAGTGCCGGACTTCAACAGCTTCGGGGCGCGCCGCGGCAATCACGAGATCATGATGCGCGGCACCTTCGGCAACGTGCGCATCAAGAACCTGATGCTTCCGGTGAAGCCGGACGGCTCGCGGGTCGAAGGCGGCGTGACCTTCCATCAGCCCTCGGGCGAGCAGATGCCGATCTACGACGCGGCGATGAAGTACATCTCCGAAGGCGTGCCCACCGTCGTTTTCGGCGGCGAGGAATACGGCACGGGCAGCTCGCGCGACTGGGCGGCGAAAGGCACGCTCCTTCTCGGCGTTCGTGCCGTGATCGTGAAGAGCTTCGAGCGCATCCACCGCTCCAATCTCGTGGGTATGGGCGTGCTGCCGTTCCAGTTCAAGGGCAGCGACACGGTCGCTTCGCTCGGGATCAAGGGCGACGAGACCCTGGACATTCGCGGCGTCGAGGGTGAGATCAGGCCCCAGCAGGACGCGACGCTCGTGATCCGGCACAAGGACGGCAGCGTGAAGGAAGCCCCGCTTCTCCTGCGCATCGACACGCCGATCGAGGTGGACTACTACCAGCACGGCGGAATCCTGCCGTTCGTGCTGCGCGAGATTCTCGGGAAAGCCGGGCCCTCGGTTCGCGCGGCCGCCTAGGACAAGGGGAGGTTCCCGTGCTGTCGAAAATCGCGGCGTTCACCGCTGCCGCGTGCTGCGCGGCGGTGGCGCTCGCGCAGACCTACCCTTCCAAGCCCATCCGGCTGGTCGTGTCGTTTGCGCCCGGCGGCAGCTCCTCGATCGTCGCGCGCGCCTTCTCCGCCGAGATGAGCAAGGGGCTTGGCCAGCAATTCGTGGTCGAGAACAAGCCCGGCGCGGGCGGCAACATCGCCATGGAAGAAGTCGCGAAGGCCGAACCCGACGGCTATACACTGATCATCGGCCACGTCGGCACGCTCGCCATGAATCCCTACATGTTCGAGACGCTGCCCTACGACGCGAACAAGGACTTCCGGCCGATATCGCTCTTCGCCAAAGTGCCGACCATCTTCGTGGTTCACGAAAGCGTGCCGGTGAAAAACCTGCGTGAGTTTGTGGCACTCGCCAAGAAGGAGCCGGGCAAGCTCAATTACGGCAGCGCCGGGAACGGCAGCGCGGGTCACCTCGCGATCGAATACCTGAAGCTCGTCACCGGCATCGACATCCAGCACGTGCCTTATAAAGGCACAGGCCCCAACCTGATCGATCTGGTCGCGGGCCGCACCCAGTTCTCCGCTGCCGGAACGCCGCCGCTCATGCCTCACGTCAAGGCGGGGAAGCTGCGCGTGGTCGCGGTCGGCACGACCAAGCGCATCGGCGTGCTCCCGGATGTCGGCACCGTCGCCGAACAGGGCTATCCCGGCTTCGAAACCTCGCAGTGGTACGGGCTGATCGGGCCGGCGAAGCTTCCGGAGGCGATCGTGAACCGCCTCGCCTCGGAATCGGCAAAAGCGGCAAAGAGCGCGGCGCTGGAAAAGCAGCTCGAGCCCGACAGCGCGGAAGCCGTCGGATCGACCCCGAAGGAATTCGCCGACTTCATCGCCAAGGAGCAGGCGCGCTGGAAGGAAGTCGTGCAAAAGGCGCGCGTCAAGGTGGAGTGATGCAAGACTGGGACGTCATCGTCGTCGGCGGCGGCAACGCCGCCCTGTGCGCCGCGCTTTCGGCGCGCGAGTCCGCGCAGCGCGTGCTCGTTCTCGAGCGCGCGCCCGAAGCCGAGGCCGGCGGCAATTCGCGCTTCACCGCCGGGTTGATGCGCATCGTCTACAACGGCGCAGACGATCTCGGCCGGTTGATCGAGCTCTCGCGCGAGGAAATCGAGCGAACGGATTTCGGGACCTACACCGCCGACCAGTTCCTCGACGATATGGCGCGCGTCACCGAATACCGCTGCGATCCCGACCTCACCGAAATCCTGGTCAGGGAGAGCCTCCCGACCGCCCTGTGGATGCGCAAGCAAGGCCTGCGCTTCACCGCGGCCCGGGGCCGGCAGGCGTTCAAGATCGAAGGCCGGTTCAAGTTCTGGGGGGGCCTCACGCTCGAGGCAGTCGGCGGCGGCCCGGGACTGGTCGAGTCGCTGACACAGATCGCAAAAAAGCGCGGAATCGAGATTTGGTACTCGGCTCGCGCGGTGTCGCTCGTCGCCGACGACGCCGGCGTGCATGGCGTGCGCGTGCGGCGCGAAGGAAAGACGATCGACGTCGGCGCCAAGGCGGTGGTGCTCGCCGC
>DASPWT010000147.1:0-17527 GCA_035637655.1 Burkholderiales bacterium
CGATGCCGTTGGCAAAGCCGCGCGGCTTGGCCCAATCCGGAGGCTGGAGGATTTGCATCATGCGCGCTCCCTCAATTTGAACCTCTGCAGCTTTCCGGTCTCGGTGCGCGGCAGGGCGTCGACGAACTCGACCCGCCGCGGATACTTATATGGCGCGATCGCGCCTTTCACGTGGTCCTGCAAGCTCTTCCCCAGCGCGTCCGATTTTGCGTAGCCCGCCTTGAGCACGACGTACGCCTTTACAACCTGCCCGCGGTCTTCGTCGGGCACGCCGACCACCCCGCACTCGGACACCGCCTCGTGAGCGAGCAGCGCGCCCTCGACTTCGGGACCGGCGATGTTGTAGCCGGCCGAGATGATCATGTCGTCGGTGCGCGCCTGGTAGAAGAAATACCCGTCACCGTCCTGCGTGTAGGCGTCGCCGGTGATGTTCCAACCGCCTTGCACGTAGTCGCGCTGGCGCTCGTCGGCGAGATAGCGGCAGCCGGTGGGCCCTTTCACCGCGAGGCGGCCGATCGCACCCGCAGCGCAGGGACGCCCCTCGTCATCGAGCACCGCGGCCCGGTACCCGGGCAGCGCATAGCCGGTCGCGCCGCGGCGCACTCTTTCCGGCGTGTGAGAAATGAAGATGTGGATCATCTCGGTCGAGCCGATGCCGTCGATGATCTCGATGCCGGTCGCCTGCTTGAACATCTGCCGGGTCGCGTCGGGCAGCGCCTCCCCCGCGGAGACGCATTTCTTCAGCGAGCGCAGATCGCGGCCCGGCGCGAGCTGCGCCATCTGCCGGTAGAAGGTCGGCGCGGTGAAGCAGATCGTCGCCTTGTGCTTCGCGATCGTCTCCAGGAGCAGGTTCGGCGTCGGCTTCTCCACGAGCACGACCGACGCGCCGAATCGCATCGGGAAGCACAGCATCCCGCCCAGGCCGAACGTGAAGGCGAGCGGCGGTGTGCCGCAGAAAATATCGTCCGCAGCCGGCATGAGGCAGGAGCGCGGAAAGCAGTCGCACATGGCGATCACGTCGCGATGGAAATGCACCGTGCCCTTGGGCTTGCCGGTGGTCCCGGAAGTGAAGGCGATCAAGGCCACGTCCTCCGCGGCCGTGTCCGCGTTCGTGAAGGTGCCCGGCTTCCGCGCAGCGAGCGCGGCTAGCGAATCGGGCGCGTCGTCGTGCCAGTACACCACGGTTTTCAGCATCGAACACGCGGGCAGCGCGGCCTTCAGCTCGGCGTCCAGGTGCCTGTCGCACAATGCATGCGTGACCTTCGCCTTGAGGATGATCTCGGTCAGCTCCTTCGCTCGCAGAAGCGGCATGGTCGCCACCGCGATTCCGCCCGCCTTGATCACTGCGAGCCAGCATGCGGCCATCCAGGGACTGTTCGCGCCGCGCAGGAGCACGCGGTTGCCCGTTGCGAGGCCCATGTCCTCGGTGAGCACCCGGGCGATGCGGTTGGACTGCTCGAGCAGCTGCGCATAGCTCAGCTCCCCTTCCGGAAAGCGCAGGGCGACACGCCGCGCCCACCCGCGCTCGAGCGCCCGGTCGAGCAGCTCGGCCGCGCAATTCAGGCGGCCGGGATAGCGCAGCCCGGGCAGATCGAAGATCAGCTCCGGCCATTGCTCGCGCGGCGGCAGATTGTCCTGCGCGAAGGTGTCGATGTGCGCAGTTCTCGCCATGATCCGATGCGCGGCCCCCACGCTATTCCTTCAGCAGCTCGCGTGCGATGATCAACTTCTGCACTTCGGTCGCGCCTTCGTAGATGCGCAGCGCGCGCACTTCGCGGTACAGCTTCTCCACCGGGTGACCGCGCATCACGCCGAGCCCCCCGCAGATCTGCACCGCGGCGTCGACGACTTCCTGGGCGGTCTCGGTCGCCTGCATCTTCGCCATGGCGGCTTCGCGGGTCACGCGTTTCTGCTTCGCGTCGCGCATCCAGGCAGCGCGGTACGCGAGCAGCGCCGCGGCATCGATGCCGGTCGCCATGTCGGCGAGCTTCGTCTGCGTCAGCTGGAAGTCGGCGAGCGCCTGACCGAACATTTTTCTCTCGCGCGCCCGCAGCAGCGCCTCGGCGAGAGCGCGCCGCGCGAAGCCAAGCGCGGCGGCCGCGACGCCCGTGCGGAAGATGTCCAGGGTCCGCATGGCGAGCTTGAAGCCCTCGCCCTCAGCTCCCAGCAGGTTCGCCGCCGGGACCTTGCACGCGGAAAAGCGCAGCGTCGCCATCGGATGCGGTGCGACGATCTCGATGCGCTCCTCGATGGAGAGCCCCGGCGCGTCGGCGTCGACGACGAAGGCCGAGATGCCCTTCGTCCCGGCCTCGTCCCCGGTGCGGGCAAAGACAATGTAGAAATCGGCGATGCCGCCGTTGGAGATCCAGGTCTTCACCCCGTTGAGCACATAGTGCGCGCCGTCGCGCCGGGCCCGGGTGGCGAGCGCCGCGACGTCCGAGCCCGCGTCGGGCTCGGACAGCGCGAAAGCTGCGATCGCCTCGCCTCTCGCGGCCCGCCCGACGTAGCGGCGCTTCTGCTGCTCGGTGCCGGCGAGCGCCACGGGACCGCTGCCCAGTCCCTGCATGGTGAGGGCGAAATCGGCGAGGCCGGCGTGGAAGGCGAACACCTCGCGCAGCACCGCCAGCGAGCGCACGTCGAAGCGCGAATCTTCGGGCGCGCAGTGCGCGAGGAACCCCGCCGCGCCCAGGTCCTTCACCAGGCGGCGGCAGACGGAGTCTTCGTCCGCGTCGTGCGCGTAGCCCAGGTTCGCCGCGGCCCAGGATTCCGCCCGGCGCGCGAGCTCCGCGTGCCGCGGCTCGAAGAAGGGCCAGTCCAGATGGGCGAATCGGTCCATGAAACGTCAATCGCCTTCAAAGACCGGTTTTTGCTTGGCGGCAAAGGCCTCGTACGCCCGGCGGAAGTCGCGCGTCTGCATGCAGATCGCCTGCGCCTGGGCCTCCATCTCGATCGCCTTGTCGAGACCCACCGCCCATTCCTCGCGCAGCATTTTCTTGGTCATGCCGTGGGCGAACGTCGGGCCCGAGGCGAGCTGCTGCGCGGCATCCAGCGCGGTCTTCAGCACCTGGCCGGGCTCGGCGAGCGCATTGAAAAAACCCCAGGCGAGGCCCTCTTCGCCGGACATCGCCCGGCCGGTATACAGAAGCTCGGCTGCGCGTCCCTGGCCGATCACGCGTGGAAGCATGGCGCAGGCGCCCATGTCGCAGCCCGCCAGCCCGACGCGCGTGAAGAGAAAGGCGACCTTGGCGTCGCGCGTGCCATAGCGCAGGTCCGAAAAAAGGGCAATGATCGCGCCCGCGCCGGCGCACGCGCCGTCGACGGCGGCGACGACCGGCTGCGGGCAATGGCGCATCGCCTTGACCAGGTCGCCCGTCATGCGCGTGAACTCCAGCAATTGGGGCTTGCGCATCTTCGTGAGCGGCCCGATGATCTCGTGCACATCGCCGCCAGAGCAGAAATTGCCGCCCGCGCCCGTGACGACCACCGTTTTGATGTCGCGCGCGTCGAGCAGGCGCCGGAAAAGATCGCGCAGCTCGCCGTAGGAATCGAAGGTGAGCGGATTCTTCTTTTCCGGCCGGTCGAGCGTGATCACGCCGACGCGGCCCTCGGCGCGCCATTGGAAATGCTTCGGCCGGTATCCCGCAAGTCCGGTTTCCTTCATGCGCCGTCCTTTCGTTCCGTGATCCCGAGCGCGTGGCTTTTCACCTTGGCGAGCAGCCGGAACAGCTCGGCGTGCTCCTTGCGGCTCAAACCGGAGAGCACCGAGACGATCCATTCCTCGTGAGCCCGCGCCATCTTGCCGAACGCCTCGTCTCCGGCACGGGTGAGCCGCACGCGGAAGGCGCGGCGGTCACCCGGCTCGGGAAGGCGCTCGACCAGCCTCTCCCTCGCCAGCTGGTCCACGATGCCGGTCACGCTTCCGCCGGTCACCATCAGGTGGTGCGAAAGCTCCTTCATCTTGAGGCCTTCCGGATAGCGCTCGAGCCGCGACATCAGGTCGAAGCGCGGCAGCGTGGTGCCAAAACGCAGCCGCAGCAGGTTGCGCATGTGGCGCTCGAGCAGCTGGGTACAGGTGAGGAGCCGCAGCCAGAGACGCAACGCCCGATGATCGTCGGCCCGGGCGCTCGTCTCGCGGTCGGCGCGGCGTACCCGGGCCCCGCCGGAAGCGTCGATCGCGGTGACGCGAAGCAAGATGCTTTGACCTTGAATAGATTAAGCCTAAAGCATTTTAGGCGGAGACTCCCCTTTTGTCACGCTGCACCGCCGCAGCGCCGTCCGGGGACGAGCCCCTGGCGGCTTGACTTCCCGTTCGCGCGCACATATGGTCTGCGTTCCCACCATGGAGACGGCAGTCATGACCAGGCAATTGCTTGCCCCAGTACTCGCTTGGGCCGTCGCGGGATGGCTCCCGCTGCCGGCTCAGGCAGCCGACAAGGTGAAGATCGGCTTCATCAGCACGCTCTCGGGCCCGAGCGCCGCGCTGGGCGTGGACATCCGCGATGCTTTCCTGCTCGCGGTGAAGCTGAACGGGGGAAGGCTCGGCGGCCTGCCCGCCGAGGTGATCGTGGGCGACGACCAGTTCAAGCCCGACGTCGGAAGGCAGCTGGCGGAGAAGAACATCAAGCTCGACAAGGTGGACTTCCTCACCGGATTCGTGTTCTCCAACATCATGCTCGCGTCCGTGCCGGTGGCGTTCGAGAACAAGGTCATATACGTGAGCCCGAATGCCGCGCCCTCGCCGCTCGCCGGCAAGCAGTGCAACCCGTATTTCTTCGCGGCGTCATGGCCGAACGACGCCTATCACGAGGCCGCGGGACAGTATGCAACGACCAAGGGCTACCAGGCCGTGTACATGCTCGCGCCCAACTACCAAGCGGGCAAAGACTCGCTCGAGGGCTTCAAGCGCTTCTACAAGGGCACGGTCGCCGGCGAGGTGTATACGCAGCTGGGGCAGCTCGACTACTCCGCCGAGCTTGCGCAGGTGCGTGCGGCGAAGCCCGAGGCGGTGTACATCTTCCTTCCCGGCGGCATGGGCGTGAACTTCATCAAGCAGTTCGTCGCCGCCGGACTTTCGAAGGACATCCAGCTCATTACGCCCGGATTTTCCTCCGACCAGGACATCATCCGCGCGGTGGGCGACCCCATGCTCGGCATCTTCGACGCGGCGCACTGGGCGCTCGACCTGGACAACGCCGCCAACAAGAATTTCGTCGCCGAGTTCGAGAAGGAGTACAAGCGCCTGCCGACGGTGTACGCCTCGCAGGGCTACGACACGGCGCTCCTCATCGATTCCGCGGTTCGCGAAGTGAAGGGCAGGATCGGGGACACGGAAGGCCTGCGCAAGGCGCTCAAGTCGGCGAAGTTCCAGTCGGTGCGCGGTTCGTTCAGGTTCAACCGCAACCAATACCCGATCCAGAACTACTACCTCCGCGTGGTGGGGAAGGATTCGCAGGGGCGCCTGGTCAACAAGACCATGGGAACGATATTCAAGGACCGCGGCGACGCTTATGTTCAAGAATGTCCTATGAAATAGGAAATCCTTGAAAGAGAATAAAGGGGGCGTGAATCGCCCCCTTCTCATTTCATGTCCTGGATCCTGATCGTCGAGCAGGCGCTGAACGGGCTGCAGTTCGGACTGATGCTGTTCCTGCTCGCCGCGGGACTCACCCTCGTCTTCGGCATCATGGACATGATCAACCTCGCGCACGGTTCGCTTTACATGCTGGGTGCCTTCCTCGCCGCGACCCTGGTCCAGGCGACCGGATCGTTCGCCGCCGGCGTGCTGCTCGCGATCCCGGCCACCGCGGTCCTCGGCATGCTGCTCGAGGTGTCGGTGCTGCGCACGCTCTACTCGCGCGACCACCTGTCGCAGGTGCTCGCGACCTTTGCGCTCATCCTCATCCTCAACGAGGCGGTACGCATCGTCTGGGGGCCGGACATGCCGCTGCCGATGCCCGCGGCGCTCGCCGGGCCGGTGCAGTTGCTCCCGGGCATGGTCTACTCGGCGTACCGGCTCCTCATCATCGGCGTGGGCGCCGTCGTGGCGGCGCTCCTGTATTTGCTCGTGGCGCGCACGCGGATCGGCATGCTGGTGCGCGCGGGTGCGTCCAACCGCGAGATGGCGCTCGCGATGGGGGTCAATATCCGCTGGCTTTTCACCCTGTTGTTCGGAGCGGGCGCGGGCTTGTGCGCCGTGGCGGGCGCGCTGCTCGGGCCGCTCCTCGCGGTGCAAGTCGGCATGGGAGAGAACATCCTCATCCTCGCCTTCGTCGTGATCGTCATCGGCGGCATCGGCTCCATACGCGGCGCTCTCGTAGGGTCCCTGCTGGTCGGGATCGTCGACACCATCGGGCGCGCCTTCCTGCCCATCCTGTTCGGCGTATTCTTCCAACCGAGGGTGGCGAGCGCCGCCGGGCCGGCGATCGCTTCGGTGCTCGTCTACGTGCTGATGGCCGTGGTGCTGTTCTTCAGGCCGCAGGGACTCTTCCCTGCGCGCGGGTAGCGATGCGCCGCGCCGCGCCGTGGATCGTCCTGGCACTGGCCCTCGCCTTTCCGCTGGCGATGCAGGCGGAGCACCAGAACTACTACCTGAGCTTTGCCAGCCGCATCTTGGTCTACGCTCTTGCCGCGACCAGCCTCAACCTGATCCTGGGCTACGGCGGCATGATCTCCTTCGGCCACGCCGCCTTCGTCGGCACCGGCGCCTACGTCTCCAGCATCCTGCTGTCGGAAGGCGTCGCGAGCGCGTGGATCGGCTGGCCGGCGGCGATCGCGGCTTCCGCGCTCGCCGCGCTCGCGATCGGCGCGGTATCGCTGCGCACCCGCGGCGCGTACTTCATCATGATCACGCTCGCTTTCGCGCAGATGATGTTCTTCCTCGTGAACTCGATGAAGGCCTACGGGGGCGACGAGGGCCTGAGCCTGCGCGAGCGCGCCTCGCTGGGACCGGGCGTCGATCTGGGCAGCGACGTCGCGTTCTACTACACCGCGCTCGCCGCGCTGGCAGCCGGCCTTTACGGTTTGCATCGGCTCGTGCATTCGCGCTTCGGGCGCGTGATCCAGGCGATCCGCGAAAACGAGGAACGCGCCGAGGCGATCGGCTTTCCGGTGTACCGCCACAAGCTCGTGTGCTTCGTCATCGCCGGTGCGGCGGGCGGCCTTGCCGGCGCGCTGCTTGCGAGCCACGGCAAGTACGTCAACCCGAACGTGCTGCACTGGACGCAGTCAGGCACGCTCATGGTGATGGTGATCCTGGGCGGCGTGGGACGACTCTGGGGCGGAGTGATAGGCGCGGCGGCGCTGCTCGGGCTCGAGGACCTGATCGCCAACCACCGGGTGGAGTGGCTCGCCGCGATATTCCCCAACTATCAGCAGCACGCGAGTCTGGGGGTCGGCACGGTGTTGCTAGCGATCGTGCTGTTCGCCCCCGAGGGCATCGCCGGCATGCTCGCGCGGAAAAAGCATGCTTGAGCTGAAGAACGTCTCCAAACGTTTCGGAGGCATCGTCGCTACCGATGAGGTCACGCTCGACGTGAAGCGCGGCGAAGTGCACGCCCTGATCGGCCCGAACGGGGCGGGCAAGACGACCTTGATCGCTCAGATTTCCGGCAGCCTAGGCAGCGACAGCGGCGCAATCGTTTTCGAAGGCACCGACATCGCGCACGCCGCGCAGCACGAGCGGGTGCGCGCAGGGCTCGCCCGCAGCTACCAGGTCACCAGCCTGTTCAACCGTTTTACCGTGCTCGACAACCTCGCGCTCGCGGTGCAGGCGAGAAGCGGCTCGAGCTCCTCTTTCTGGCGGCGCGTCTCGGAAGAGGCGCCGCTTTTCGACGAGGCGCGGACCATCGCAGGAGAAATCGGGCTCGCCGGGCGCGAGGCTGCGGTCGCTGCCACGCTCGCGCACGGCGAGCAGCGCGCGCTCGAAGTGGGCCTGGCGCTCGCCACCCGCCCCCGGCTCGTGCTTCTCGACGAGCCGATGGCGGGCATGGGACCGGAAGAATCGGAAAACATGATCGCGCTCCTGGAGCGCATCCGCGCACGCATCACCGTGCTGCTGGTCGAGCACGACATGGACGCTGTGTTCCGGCTCGCCGACCGCATCTCGGTGCTCGTCGCCGGCCGCGTCATCGCCACCGGCGCGCCTGCGGCGATCCGCGCTAACGCCGAAGTAAGGAGGGCTTACCTGGGAGAGGAGGAGGTCGCTTGACCGAGCTGCTGCAAATCGAAAAACTCGAAACAGCCTACGGCACCAGCCAGGTGCTGTTCGGCGTCGATCTCGCGATCCGTCCCGGCGAAGTGGCGACGCTGCTCGGGCGTAACGGCATGGGAAAGACGACGACGGTGCGCTCGATCATGGGCCTCACCCCGGCGAGGAGCGGAGCCATCCGTTTCCGCGGCGAGCGGATCGAGCGGCAGCGCCCCGACCGCATCGCGCGCCGCGGCATCGCGCTGGTCCCCGAGGGACGCCAGATCTTCCCCAACCTGAGCGTGCGCGAGAACCTGGTCGCGTTCGCAGGAAACCGCAGCGCGACGCGCGACCCGTGGACTCTTGCCAAGGTGCTGGCGTTCTTCCCCGGCCTCGCCGGGCGCATGGACAACCTGGGCGACCAGCTCTCGGGCGGCGAGCAGCAGATGCTCGCCATCGGACGGGCGCTCATGACCAATCCGCACCTGCTCATCCTCGACGAGGCGACCGAGGGGCTCGCGCCGCTGGTGCGCGAGGAGATCTGGAGATGCCTCGCCGCGCTGAAGTCTGCCGGCCAGACGATCCTGGTGATCGACAAGTACGTGGAGCGCCTGATCGCGATCGCCGACCATCACACCTTACTCTCGCGCGGTCGCGTCGCCTGGCGCGGGTCATCGGCCGAGCTGGGTGCCGATCGCTCGCTGTGGCACCGCTATCTCGGCGTATGACCGTCGCGCCTTGAAAAAACGGCGCCCCGGCGGTATCGTTCCCTTCCCCGGAAGGCCGCACTCCAAGGAGCCCGCAATGCTGCACGAACGCATCCCCAATCTCGCCAAGTTCGTCGAGCCCGACCGCGTGCGGCGCGAGGTGTATACGGACGCGTCGATCTTCGAGATGGAGATGGAGCGCATCCACGAGCGCGTGTGGATCTACTGCGGCCACGAGACGCAGGTGCCGAAAGGGGGCGATTACTACACGACGAGAATCGGCCGCCAGCCGATGTTGATGGTGCGCGGCAAGGACGGCAAGGTGAATGTCCTGTACAACCGCTGCCCGCACCGCGGCTCGATGATGTGCGGCGACCGCAGCGGCAACGCCGGCGAGTTTTTCCGCTGCTCGTACCATTCCTGGACCTTCCATCACGACGGCAAGCTGCGCGCCATCCCGATGATGGAGTCCGGCTACGCCGGCACGCGCTGGACCCGCGACAATCCCGACTGCAACATGAAGCGCGCGGCGCGGGTGGAGAACTACCGCGGCTTCGTGTTCGCGAGCCTCGCCGCCGACGGTCCGGGGCTGCTCGAGTTCCTCGGGCGCTCGAAGATCGCTTTCGACGACATCTGCGACCGCTCGCCCGAGCGCGAGGTCGAGGTCGTGCCGACCTGCTTCCGCATGATCCAGCACTCGAACTGGAAGATCTTCCTCGAGAACCAGCTCGATGCGCTGCACCCCTCGGTCACGCACCAGTCCACCGGACGAGCGGCGCGGGAAGTGGAGCTGGAGATCGAGAAGCGCACCGGCAAGATCCCGCTCTCGTATCACATGCTGTCGGCGTTCTCGACCGTGACGATCGAGAAGTGGGACAACTTCCAGACGATCAACTACCCGTACGGCCACTGCATCCTGACCGGCTACATGGGCCTGCGGCCGCAGGACCCCGACACACTCGAGTACGAACGCGTGCTCGCCAAGGCCTGCGGCGAAAGCCGCAAGGAGGAAATCCTCTCCACCAACATCCATCACGTGCTCATCTATCCGGGCCTCTCGGTGCAGTCTCCGCTGCAGCAATTGCGCGCGGTGCGGCCGCTGGGTGTGGACAAGACGCTGACCGAGATCTGGCATTTCCGCCTCAAGGGGGCGCCCGAGCCGATCTACCGGCGCGCGCTCGCCTACTACAACCTGGTCAATTCGCCCTCGACGCTGATCAACGCCGACGACCTGGAGAACTTCTGGAAGGCGCATCAGGGTCTTTCCTCCGACGGCGGCGACTGGGTGAGCTTCCACCGCCACTACGGCCGCGACGCGGAAAAGGACGGCATCGTGGAGACCGCGCCCAACTGCGGCACATCGGAGGCGCCCATGCGCAACCAGATGAAGGCCTGGACGCAGTACATGGCCTCGGGGAAGTGACGTGAAGAAGCGGAGGGCGAAGAACCCCGCGAGGAAGACCACGGCGGCGAAACGGCCGGTCCGGGCCGAGAAGACCGCGCCCAACGGCCACGACACGCAGCACGCGGTCGAGCAGTTTCTCTACCGGCAGGCCGAGTTGCTCGACGAGAAACGCTGGCAGGACTACATCGACCTCTTCGCCGAGGACGGCATGTACTGGATGCCCCCCGAGCCGTCGCACGCCACCTGGGACGGCATGCCCGCGATCTTCGCCGAGGACAAGAACCTGATGACGGTGCGCATGAAGCGCGTGCTGCACCCGGACGCGTGGTCGCAGCGGCCGCTCTGGGGTACGAACCACGTGGTCGGCAACGTCGTCGTCGAGCGCGAATCCGCGAACGGCGACGTGGTGGTGCGCTCGCGCTTCCACATGATGGAGCTGCGCCGCGACGACGTGCGCCATTTCGCCGGCTTGTACATCCATCATCTGAAGAAGACGAAGGACGGCTACCGCATCAAGCTGCAGCGGGTCGACATGACCAACGCGCAGGCGGCGTACGACTACGTCCTGCAGGTGTGGGTGTAGCGGCGGCCATTCGGCGTATCATCTCAAGCATCCCAGCCGACCCCCTCAGAGGAGGAGACAGCATGACCCGCTTTGCACCCAGACTCGCGCTCGCCGCGGCGCTTGCCGCAATTTCGGGGATCGCCTGCGCGCAGGAGACAACGCTGCGCCTGGTCAGCGCTTTCCCCGAGAACCAGTTCTACGTGAAGCGCACGCTCGACTGGATCGCCGACTTCAACAAGGACGGCAAGGGCGTCCTGCAGATCAACTTCATCGGCGGGCCGAAGGCGATCCCGACATTCGAGGTCGGCAAGGCGGTGCAGAGCGGCGTGGTCGACATCGGCTTCAGCACCGGCGCCTTCTACACCAACGTGATGCCCGAGTCGGACATCCTGAAGCTCGCGGAGACGAGCGCTGCCGAGCAGCGCAAGAACGGCGGCTTCGACCTGATCAACAAGATCTGGGCGGAGAAGGGCAACATGCGCTATCTCGCCAAGGTGGTGGAATTCACGCCCTTCCATATCTATCTCAACAAGAAGATCGACAAGCCCGACCTCACCGGACTGAAGATCCGCATCACGCCGGTGTACCGCGAGTTCTTCCAGTCGATGAACGCGCAGGTCATGACCACGGCGCCCGGCGAGGTCTACACCGCGCTCGAGCGCGGCGTGATCGACGGCTACGGCTGGCCGATCCACGCGCTGTTCGACCTGAACTGGCAGGAGAAGACCAAGTACCGCGTCGACCCTGGCTTCTACAACGCCGAGGTGGCGCTGATCATCAACCTGGACAAGTACAAGTCTCTGACGCCGGCGCAGCGCGACTACCTCGAGCGCAAGGCCCAGGCCTACGAGGCGCAGAACGACTTCTGGAAGTCCTACAACCAGCAGGAGGCCAAGCGCCAGGCCGAGGCGGGCATACAGGTGATCACTTTCGACGCGGCGACCAACAAGGCGTTCGTCGAGAAGGCGAAGGAAATCGGCTGGGCGAACGCCATCAAAGCGAGCCCGCAATACGGCCCGCAACTGCAGAAGGTGCTCGCGAAATAGTCATGGACCGGCTCGAGGCGGCGTACGGCAAACTACTCGAAGCGTTCGCCCTCGCCGCGTGCGCGCTCGTGTTCGGCATGACTCTGATGATTTGCGCCGACGTGCTGCTGCGCAACGTGCGCATCATCCCGGGCGTCGCCGGCCTCGAGTGGAGCAACGAGATCTCGGAAGGCGCGCTCTACCTCGTCACGATGCTCACGGCGCCCTGGCTGCTGCGGCGCGGCCAGCACATCCGGGTAGACATCGTCCTGCGCATAGTGCCGAAGCAGGTCGGCTGGATCTTCGAGTGGGTGGTGGACGTCCTGGGCCTCGCCTGCTGCCTCTTCATCGCCTATTACGGCGCCCGCGCCGCCCTTGCGAGCTTCAATGCGGGATCGGTCTCGATCAAGACGCTGGTCACGGCGGAGTGGTGGCTGCTCAGTGCACTTCCGGTGGCGTTCCTCGCGCTGTCTCTCGAGATGCTCTGCCGCATGCGCCGCCTCGCGCTCGGGCCACGTGCGCCGCGCGACGACGCGGTGTCGACCGGCTAGAGCCATGTCATGGGAAGCGGCGGCATGGCTGATGCTCGGCGGCTCGACGGCGCTGCTGTTCCTCGGCCTGCCGGTGGCATTCTCGTTCCTGGTTATCAACCTGCTGGGCGCGTGGCTGTTTCTCGGCGGCGAGGCTGGCCTCGTCCAGTTCGCACGCAACTGCGTGGGCTCGGTCGCGAGCTTCTCGCTCACGCCGATCCCGCTGTTCATCCTGATGGGCGAGGTACTGTTCCACACCGGGCTCGCGGTCAAGGTGATCGACGGGGTCGAGCGGCTGATCCGGCAGGTGCCCGGGCGGCTCGCGGTGGTCGCCGTGGTCGCGGGCACGGTATTCTCGGCGATCTCGGGCTCGACCATCGCGACCACGGCGATGCTGGGGAGCCTGATGCTCCCGGTGATGCTCGCGCGCGGCTATCATCCGACCATGGCGACCGGTCCACTCATGGCGATCGGCGCGGTCGACATGCTGATCCCGCCCTCCGCGCTGACCGTGCTGCTCGGGAGCCTCTCCGGCATCTCGATCTCCCGGCTCCTCATCGGCGGCATAGTGCCGGGCCTGATACTGAGTCTCGCCTTCGTGGTCTACATTGTGCTGCGCGTGAAGATGAACCCGTCGCTCGCGCCGACGGCGAGCTTCATCGAATACCGGGGCTGGGAAAAGCTGCGGCCGTTCATCCAGTACGTCGTGCCGCTGGTCTCGATTTTCGTGGTCGTGGTCGCCTCGATGTCGGCGGGGTGGGCGACGCCGACCGAGTCCGCCGCAATCGGCGCGCTGTTCACGATCGCCCTCGCGGCCCTCTACCGCGCGATCACGCTCGAAAACCTCCTGCGGGCGCTGCGCGGCACCGCGGGCATTTCCGGAATGATCCTCTTCATCATCGTCGGCGCGATGACCTTCTCGCAGATCCTGTCCTTTTCCGGGGCGAGCAACGGCATGGTCGAGATCATCGCCACGCTCGGCCTGCCGCCGCTCGCGCTCATCGCTGCCATGATGCTCGTGCTGATCTTTCTCGGCCTGTTCGTCGAGCAGGTCAGCATGATGATGATCACGCTCCCCATCTTCATGCCGCTTGTACAGAAATTCGGCGTCGACCCGGTGTGGTTCGGCGTGATGTTCCTCATCTGCATGCAGCTCGGATTGCTGCTGCCGCCGCATGGGCTCCTCCTCATGACCATGAAGGGCGTGTCGCCGCCGCAGGTCACCATGGGCCACATCTTCCGGGCAGTGGTGCCCTACCTCTTCATGAGCCTGCTCGTGCTGGCGCTGGTGTTTTTCGTGCCGCCGGTCGCGGTGTGGCTCCCCAAGGCGCTTTTCTAGCCCGCGAATAGCCATGGAACGCTCCTTCACGAAAGAGGTCGAGCTGCTCAAGCTCGGCGCGGGGCAGACCTTCCACGGGGAAGGCATCCTCGCCGTGACCAAGGCCCTGTTGCAGTCGGGCATCTCCTACGTCGGCGGCTACCAGGGAGCGCCCGTTTCGCACGTCATGGACGTGCTGAACGACGCGCGGGACATCATGGACGAGCTCGGCATCCACGTCGAGACGAACGCCTCCGAGGCGGGCGCGGCGGCGATGCTCGGCGCATCGATCAACTACCCCTTGCGCGGCGCCGTGGCGTGGAAGTCCACGGTCGGCACCAACGTCGCCTCCGACGCGCTTTCCAACCTCGCGTCGGTCGGCGTGCGCGGCGGCGCGCTCATCGTGATCGGCGAGGACTACGGCGAGGGCGCCTCGATCATCCAGGAGCGCAGCCATGCCTTCGCGATGAAGTCGCAGATCTGGCTGCTCGATCCGCGGCCGAATCTTCCGACCATCGTCAGGATGGTGGAGAAGGGATTCGAGCTGTCGGAAGCTTCGAACACGCCGGTCATGCTGGAGCTGCGCATCCGCGCCTGCCACGTGCACGGCGCCTTCGAGGCGAAGGACAACCGCGCGCCGCAGTTCTCGCGCAGGAACGCGATCGAGAATCCCGATTTCGACTTCGCCCGCGTCTCGCTTCCGCCGGCGACCTACGCGCAGGAGAAGCACAAGGTCGAGGTGCGCTGGCCGGCGGCGGTGAAATTCATCCGCGAGAACCGGCTGAACGAGGTCTTCGACGGACCGATAGCCGAGTTGGGCATCATCTGCCAGGGCGGCATGTACAACGTCGCGGTGCGCACGCTGCAGCAGCTCGGGCTCGCCGATACCTTCGGAGTTTCGAAAATCCCGATCTACGTCCTGAACGTCACTTACCCGCTCATTCCGGAGGAAGTCAGCGCGTTCTGCTCAGGCAAAGTCGCGGTTCTGATGGTCGAGGAAGGCCAGCCGGCTTACCTCGAGGACGCCTTGCACGCAGTCCTGCGCCGCGCGGACCTGCAGACTAAAGTTCACGGAAAGGATTTCCTGCCGATGGCGGGCGAGTACACCGGCGAGGCCGTGCTCACGGGCGTCGCGAAATGGCTGGCAGCCATGGCGTCCCCGGATGTCGATTCCGGCGGCATTCATCGCGTGCTGGATGCGCTCAGCGCAACGAAACAGGGCGCCGCCCAACTGCTCGGGGGAGCGGTGCCCGCGCGCCCGCCTGGGTTCTGCATCGGCTGCCCGGAGCGGCCGGTGTTCTCGGCGATGAAGCTGATCGAGCGCGAGTCGGGCGCGTTTCACATCTCGGCCGACATCGGCTGCCATACCTTTTCGACCCTGCCTCCGTTCAACATCGGCAACACCGTGCTCGGCTACGGCCTGGGGCTCGCTTCGAACTCCGGCATCGCTCCGATGTTCTCCGGGCGCACCGTTACCATCATGGGCGACGGCGGTTTCTGGCACAACGGTCTCACCTCGGGCATCGCCAATGCCGTGTTCAACAAGAGTGATGGCATCCTCGTCATCATGAAGAACGGCTACACCTCTGCGACCGGCACGCAGAACATCCCCTCCTCCCTGCACCAGACCGAATGGAAATCGGGCGACATGAGCATCGAGCGCGCGCTGAAGGGTATCGGCGTCGAGTGGATCAAGCCGGTGTACACCTACCGCGTGAGCGAGATGGCGAAGACGCTGCGCGAAGCGATGAGCTCCGCCTACAAGGGGCTGAAGGTCATCATCGCCGATGCCGAGTGCCAGCTCGAGCGCCAGCGGCGGATCCGGCCGCAGATCGCTGCGGCCCTCAAAGCGGGCAAACGCGTGGTGCGCACGCGCTTCGGCGTGGACGAGGACGTGTGCTCGGGGGACCATTCCTGCATCCGCCTCTCCGGCTGCCCCTCGCTCACCATCAAGGCGGCCAGCGATCCGCTCAAGGTGGACCCGGTCGCGCACGTGAACAACGACTGCGTCGGCTGCGGGCTGTGCGGTGAGGTCGCGCACGCGGCGATCCTTTGCCCTTCGTTCTTCCGCGCCGAGATCGTGCAGAACCCGAACGTCTTGGACCGATTCGCTGCGCGACTGCGCAACACCGTCATCGGCTGGCTGCAGCCGCGCGAAGCAAAGAGCGCAACATGAGCACCCTACCCGAACGTCCCATCACGATCCTGATCGCCGCTCTCGGCGGCGAAGGCGGCGGCGTGCTCGCCGACTGGATAATCGCCGCCGCGACTGCGCACGACTATCCGGTGCAGAGCACCTCGATTCCCGGTGTGGCGCAGCGCACCGGCGCCACCACCTATTACGTCGAGATCTATCCGGCGAAGATCTCGGAGCTCGGCCCCAGGCGACCGGTGATGACGCTCACGCCCGCGCCCTGCTATGTGGACGTCATGGTCGCTTCCGAATTGATCGAGGCCGGACGCGCGATGCAGAACGGCTTCGTGACGCGCGACCGCACCACGCTGATCGCCTCGACCCACCGCATCTACACCGTCGCCGAGAAGATGCAGATGGGCGACGGGCGATTCGACAGCGAGGTCGTGCTCAAGGCGGCACGGGTGCTCGCGAAGCGCGCGATCCTGTTCGACATGCAGGCGCAGGCGAATGCGGCGGGCACCGTGATCAGCGCGGTGATGTTCGGGGCGCTGGCCGGATCCGGAACGCTGCCGCTCTCGCGCGGCGATTGCGAGGCGGCGATCCGCGCGGGCGGCAAGGGCGCCGAGGCGAGCCTGAAGGGATTCGCGGCGGGTTACGCGCACGCCGCGGGGCCGACGGCGACGACGCAGGAGAAAAGGCGCCTGCGAAGCTCGCCGGCAGGACCGCTCAGGCCGGCTTTCCCGGGTGAGACCCACGCCATTCTCGGGGAAGGCGTGGCGCGCTGCGCTGACTTCCAGGATCGCGATTACGCCAATCTCTACCTCGATCGCGTCGAGCCGATCGCGATCCTCGACGGCGCGGCCGGCGGATACAAGCTGACGATCGAGACCGGGCGCTTCCTGGCGCTATGGATGTGCTACGAAGACGTAATCCGCGTCGCCGACCTGAAGACACGTGGGAGCCGTTTCGAGCGCGTGCGCGAGGAGGTTCAGGCGAAGCCGCACGAGCCGGTGCACATTGTCGAGTTCCTGAAGCCGGGCGTGGACGAGTTCACGGCGCTGCTGCCGCGCCTCCTCGCGCGCCCGTTGAAGGCCTTGGCCCAGGTCAGTGGTCTCGCCAACAAGCTCAACGTCGGCATGCACGTCAAGACGACCAGCGTGAGCGGGTTTCTTTTGCTGCGGTTCCTCGCCTGGCTGCGTCCGTTCAGGCCTCTCACCTCGCGCTGGCGCGAGGAGCAGGCGCTGATCGGCCGCTGGCTAGTCGCGATCGCCGCGGCGGCGAAGCGCGACGCAGGGCTCGCACTCGAAATTGCGCTGTGCGGCCGGCTGATCAAGGGCTACGGCGACACGCACAAGCGCGGCAAGGGCAACTTCCTGCGGATCCTCGACACGCTGGTCGAGGGCGATGTCATCGCCGATGCGAAAGCGCGCGCCAAGGCGATCTGCGCCGCTCGCGAAAGCGCGCTCGCCGATCCCGAGGGCCGCACGCTCGAGGGTTCGCTCGCGACCCACGGCATCGCGCCGCTGCCGCCGAAGGCCAAGCCGGTGCGGTTCATGCGCCGGCCGCAGCCCGACGACCGCAAGGCAGCGTGAGCAAGGAGCATGACTGGCGTCATGGCCTGCCCATGACGATGCTCCCGTCTTTTTCGTGACCCC
>DASPWT010000148.1:0-21404 GCA_035637655.1 Burkholderiales bacterium
CGAGCACCACTGGCTGAACGAGCGCCAGTTCATCGACGCGGTCGCGGTGGCGATGATCACGCCGGGGCCCGTGGTCATCACGGTGGGCTTCATCGGCTATCTCATCGCCGGGTTTCCGGGCGCGACCGTGGCCGCGCTCGCCACCTTTCTGCCCTGCTACCTGTTCACCGTCATTCCGGCGCCGTACTTCCACAAGTACGGAAAAAGGCCGGGGATCATCGCTTTCGTCGACGGCGTCACCGCGGCCGCGGTGGGCACCATCGCCGGCGCGGTCGTCGTGCTCGGCAAGCGCTCCATCACCGATATCCCGACGCTCGCCATGCTGCTGATCACGATCCTGCTCCTCTGGAAGATGAAGAAGCTGCCCGAGCCCGTGATCATCGTTGCGGCGGCCGTCGCTGGCTTGATCGCATTTCCGTTGTTGAAGTCCTAGAGGCGAACCGTGATGCGTGCGGCTTTCCTCGTGCTGTGCCTCTTGCCTCTGTCCGAGCCCGCACTCGCCCTTCGCCCGTACGACTCGACGGATGCCGACGTCGCCAAGCAGGGCGAATTCGAGCTGGAGCTCGGTCCTCTCGGCTGGCGGCGCGAGGGCTCGAAAAGGATCGAAGTCGCCCCGGCCGTGATCGGCAACCTCGGCTTGGAGGGGAATCGCGAGTTGGTGATTCAGGGGCAACGCGAGGTCGCGCTCGACCGCGAGCCTGGCGAGCCGCGCAGCGCGATCGTCGACAACGGGGTTTTCATCAAACAGGTGCTGCGGCAGGGCGCGCTGCAGGACGCTTCCGGTCCGAGCATTGCAACGGAATACGGGCTGCTGCTTCCAGCAGTGCACGGGGAGAAGGGGACGGGGTTCTCCGTCGCCGGCATCGTTTCCCAGCGCACCGAAACGATATCGGTGCATCTCAATGCCGCTCTCGCGTGGACGCGCGAGCACGAACCCGACCTTTTCCTGGGGGCCATCCTCGAAGGCCCGTATTCGTGGGTCGTGCGCCCGGTCGCCGAAGTGTTCGGCGAGCAGGCCTCAGGCAGCCCGCGGACCACCTCGGGGCTCGTCGGTGCGATCTGGCGCTTCCGGGACGGTCTTTCGTTCGATGTCGGAATCCGCAGGGCTCACGACGGAAACGAGACCATCCGGGAGCTGCGCCTGGGATTGACCTGGACATTCGGCTGAAAACGGAGCCACGACATGAAAGCTAAACGCAAGCTGATTTTGGTACCATTCCTGTCGCTTGTTTTGCCCGCCGGGCTGCAGGCTGCAGATGTGCTCGAGCCGGCTGCAAGCATAGACCTGCCTTCTGTGAAGGGGCGCATCGACCATTTCGGGGTCGACCTGAAGCGGCAGCGGCTCTTCGTCGCCGCACTGGGGAACGACACGCTGGAAGTCGTCGACGTGAAGTCGAGCCGCCGAGAACGAAGCCTCGACGGATTCGGCGAGCCGCAGGGGGTCCTTTACCTGCCCGAGTTCAATCGCATCTATGTCGCGAACGGCAGCGCCAACCGCGTCGATATCCTCGACGGGATGTCGCTCGCGCGCGTCAAGAGCGTCGAGCGACTGAATGACGCCGACAACGTCCGCTATGACGCCGGCGCGCGCAAGGTGTATGTCGGGTACGGAAACGGCGCGCTGCGCGCGCTCGATCCGGCGACCGGTGACTCTTCGGGCGATATCCCGCTTGCCGCGCATCCGGAATCGTTCCAGCTTGAGACGCGCGGGACGCGGATCTTCGTCAACGTGCCTGCGGCGCGCCACGTCGCGGTAGTGGATCGCGCGAAACGCGCGGTCGTCTCGACTTGGAGCGTTCCCGGCGCTGAGTCGAACTATCCGATGGCGCTCGACGAGCCGGGCAGGAGGCTGTTCGTCGGAGCACGCAGGCCCGCGATGCTGCTCGTATACGACATCGACTCCGGAAAGGTCGTGGCGAAGCAGCCGATCGGGGGAGACACGGACGACATCTTCTTCGACTCGCAGCGCAAGCGAATCTACGTCGTCTGCGGAGAGGGGCGGATCGACATCGTGCGTCAGGAGAATCCGGATCGCTACTCGCTGGAACGCACGGTCCGCACGGCTCCCCGCGCGCGCACCGGACTCCTCGTTCCGGAAGAAGGACTGCTCTACGTCGCCGCACCGGCAGTCGGGACATTACCGGCCAGGCTGCTCGCTTATCGGGTTCGCTAAAAGGAGGCAGGGTAGGCTCGAGAATCGCAACACGTCGCGGGGCCGTGCTGCCCCGCATTTGATCAGGAGGCAAATCATGAAATACAGTGAGCTCCGGTACTTTCAGGTCTTTCCATTGATCGCCGCGCTTGCCGCAGCGGGTTCGCTTGGCTGGCAGCCCGCGCGTGCCGAAGGGGATTCCAAAGAGCTTCAGGCGGTCGCGCAGGCGTTGGGCAAGAGCAAAGTCAGCTTGCTTGCGGCCATCCGGCAGGCAAGTCAAGGAAGCGCAAGAGCTATTTCGGCGAAGTTCGAGCTGGAAGACGGGAAGTTGTCGCTTTCCGTGTATACGGCAGAAAAGGGGCTGGCGGTCCCCGCCGAAAAGAATGTGCTTCAGGAGCTGAGCGGCAGCCCCGAACAGGACAAGTGGACACCGAAAGTGGAAGTCTTCAAGGACGTACCTCATGTCGCCAGGTCCGCGGAACAACTGGCAGTGATGTCGCTTGGCCGCAAGAGCCTTGCTGCCGTCATCGCCGAAGTCCGGAAAACGCATCCCGGGACTGTTTTTTCGATTACGCCTGCGATCAAGAACCACAGGCCTGTCGCGGTGGTCCTCCTCGCTAACAAAAGCAAGGTCACGACGGTGACCCAGCCTCTATGAATTTGCCGGGTAGTCTTCCAAAACCCCCGGGCCGAGACCATCATGGAGGATGGAATGCCGATTCCCATCGGCATGGGTTCGGGCATCGTCATCAACTTCCAGCCGACCGGGGGCGGCAAGGCGGCGATCACCGGGGATTTCGTGCTCATCGCACAGGAGGTCAACCCCGTGCTCAAGACGCTGCGTGACGGCGGGATCGAGATGACGGCGCTGCACAGTCACATGCTTACCGAACAACCGCGGCTCTTCTTCATGCATTTCTGGGCAAACGATGATGCAGGAAAGCTGGCCAGAAGCCTGAAGGCGGCCCTGAACAAGGTCAAGCATTGAAAACAAAAGGAGCCGCATCTTGAAAAAAGCCCTCGCATTGATCATTCCAACTCTCGCATCGGTGGCGATCATGACTACGACTCACGCGGAAACCGTTTCATTCGACCGCGACGCGCCGGGCGCGCTGCCGGCCGGCTGGCGCGCAGGCGTCACCGGCCGCGGTTCGCCCAAATGGTCGGTGGAGACGGATGCTTCGGCACCCAGTAAACCGAACGTCCTCAAGCAGTCGGGCAGCGGGACCTTCCCCTGGTGCGTCAGGTCCGATGCGTCGCTCGCCGACGGCTACGTCGAGGTGAAGTTCAAGCCGCTCACGGGCCGGGAAGATCAGGCAGGCGGGGTGGTATGGCGCTGGAAGGACGGCGACAACTACTACGTCGCGCGTGCCAACGCGCTCGAGAACAACGTATCGCTCTACTACACGACGAACGGAAGGCGCAACACGATCAAATACGTGGATGCGCCGGTGCCCGGCAACGTGTGGCACACGCTGCGCGTGGAGTTCGCAGGCAAAAGGATCCGCGTGATCCTCGACGGCAAGCTGTACATCGAAATGAACGATGATCACATCGGCGGCGCCGGTGCGGTGGGCGTGTGGACCAAGGCGGACAGCGTGACGCTCTTCGACGATTTCTCTTACGGGGTGACACAGGCCAAATAACACCCGTAGCCAGACGACGCGGGTAAGGCGCAGCGTCACCCCGGATTTTTCACATGAACGCATTCGCTGCGATCCTGTTCGCAAGCCTGCTTTCGCGCCTCGGCTATCAAATGGCGCGAAGCCCGGTGCTCCCCACTTTTGCCGCCGATCTCGGCGCCTTGCCCGAGCTCATCGGCATCATCGTCGCCGCCTCGACCATCACCGGCGTCTTCTTCAAGCTGCCCGCGGGCGCGCTTTCCGACGTGCTCGGAAGAAAGCGCATGATGGTGCTGGGCGCGCTCTTCTTCGCGGCGCCGCCCTTCCTCTATCCCTTCGTCCACGATGCCGGGTCGCTGCTCGCGCTGCGCTTCGTTCACGGCTTCGCCACCGCGATCTTCTCTCCGGTCGCCTCGGCCTATGTGGCGAGCCTCGCCGAGACGGGGCGCGGCGCCCGGCTCGGCTGGTTCTCGTCGGCGAACGACATCGGCGCGACCGCGGGGCCGCTCGTGGGCGGCTTCGTCTTGTATTTCACCGCCAGCTATTCGGCAACCTATCTCACGGTCGGCGCGCTCGGTGTGCTCACGTTCATCGTCGTGTTGCTGCTGCCGGACGTCGATGCCAATGCGGCGCGCGAGGCGAAGACTTTCGCCGCGCGAGCGGCCGAGTTCCGGCAGGGCATCGCCGAGGTGTTCAAGGCACCGCCGATTTTCGTCGCGGCCGGCATCGAAGCCGTCATGTACCTCGGCTACGGCGCCTTTCTCGGCTTCCTGCCGATCTACGCCAAGAATGTAGGGCTCAACGACGCCGAGATCGCGATCGTCCTCGGCGCGCAGCTGGCCGTAGCCATGGTGGCGAAGCCGATCACCGGGCGCGCGTCCGATCGGGTGGGGCGAATACCCGTCATCGTCATCGGGCTCCTGCTCTGCGCTAGCGCGCTTCCGCTGATCTTCCGGAGCGAAAGCCTGACAGCCTTCGTTCTGGTAGCGCCGCTGCTTGGTCTGGGCGTCGGCGCGGTCACGCCGGTCACCAATGCGCTTATCGCCGATCTCGCCTCGGCACGGCGCCTCGGCGCCGCCATGGGCGTGTTCGGAACCATCTGGGACATCGGCGAAGCAGCGGGCCCCATGATCGCGGGATTCCTGGTCGGCGGATTGGGCTATGCGGCGACCTTCGACGTGCTGGCCGCGGTGACCGTCGCGGTCACGGTCGGATTGATCGCGCTGGTGCGCGACCCGAAGAGGGCGGCGCCTGACCGCCGCCTATGATTCGCGTCAACAGGCAGCACGCCGCCTTCGGGTCCATCGCGCTCAGTTTTTCGCCAGTGCGGCGCAAAGCTTCTCAGCGCCCGCGCGTGAAAGGAAACCCCCGGCGGCGGTACTGGATGGCGAGCCAGCCCCCGAGCATGCCGCCCAGGTGCGCGAAGTGCGCCACGCCTGCCGCAGTGCCGGTCACCCCGAATACGAGCTCGAGCGCCCCGAAAAGGATCACGAAGAAGCGCGCCTGCATCGGGATCGGCGGGAAGATCAGCATGACCATGCGCCGCGGGAAATACATGCCGAAGGCGAGCAGCAGCCCGTAGAGCGCGCCGGAGGCACCCAGGGTCGGGACGGGCGGCCCGCCTGCGATCGCAGTGAACACCAGCTGGCTGAGCGCAGCGGCGACCAGGCAGGCAAAATAGTAGGCGAGAAAGTAGCGCGAACCGAAGAGCCGCTCGATGTCGCTTCCGAACATGTACAGCCCGAGCATGTTGAAGAAGATGTGGCCGATCCCGCCGTGCAGGAAACCGTAGGTGACGAGCTGCCACATCCAGAATCCGTATCCGGGCGGCCACAGCGCGAACCATGCCTCCAGCTGCCCGCCGCTCGCGGACTGCAGCAGGAACACGGCCACGTTGGCGATGAGCAGCGTCTGAGTGACGGGCGGCATAGGCGTGACCCGGGAGTCGGTCGAGTTCCGCTCAAAGAGCGTATTTGACGAGAATCCGGGCGAGACGCGATTTTTCGCCGCTCCAGTTCGCGAATCCCTGGCAGACCTGCTTGGCGGCTTCGCCGTCGGGCCGCTCGGTGAATTTCTCCGCGAAGCGCGCCTGCCCCGCGTCCTGCCCGGCCTGCACCCGGGCTTCCTGCCAGGACTGCTTGGAATCCTCGGAGCGCACGTAGAGCTGCACTTCCTTGACCGTCGCCGACGCCGGCAGCCTTGCGCAGACCGCAACGCGTACCGCGCCCTGCTCGGTGCATTCCAGCCTGGCCCCGGGGACGACTTGCGGGCAGGGACCGACCACCACGCTCGCCGTCGCGCCTTCCTCGCCCACGCGCTGGGCTTCGGCGCGGCGGGTGCCGGTCTCGATCTGCTCGCGCTCGTTGGTGCGGGTCCGTTCCAGCCGCATCGCAGTCGCATTGATCTCCGAGAGCTTCGATTGCAGATCGGCGCGCAGGGCGTCCCGGTCGCCCTCGCGCAGCGACACGAAGTATTGCGACAGCGCAAACCCGCCCACCGCCGCCGCGACCACCAGGATAAAGACGAAGATGACCGGCCCGCGCCGGGTTTTCTTCGTGATCGGCTGGCCGCGCTCGCGCTCCTTCAGTTCCCTGCGCCAGGAAATGCGAAGCTGAACCAGCGCGGCCGCCACCGTGGCAAGCGCCCCGATCATCGCGGCGGTCAGCGGTTCGGAAATGTTCGGAAAATCCATGGGCGGATGATAACTTGAACGGGCGTTGCTGAGGTCAATCGGGGCCTTGTCGGTTGAAAAAGGACCACTACCGGAACTTGAACAGACGTTGCGGATTGTCGACCAGGATCTTGCGCCGAATCGCTTCGTCCGGCGCCCATTTTCCCAGCAGATTCCACAGCTCGATCGAGCCGACCTTTTCGGCGAAGGAAAGGTGCGGGTAGTCGCTCCCCCAGATGACCCGATCGGGTGCCGCCTCGATCAGCGCGCGCGCCATCGGCGCTACGTCGGCAAAGCCTTCGGCGACCGACATGCGATAGACGCCGGTGAGCTTCACCCAGCAATGCCGCTCGCCGTGGCGCAGCAGCTCGAGCAGCTGCTGAAAGCCAGGCTGCTTGACGCCGTCCTTCGCGAGAAACATGCCGAAATGGGCGAGCGTGAAATCGAGTTTCAATTTCGCGAGCGCTGGCATGAGTTCGGCGGTCAGCCAACCCGGGGTCAGGAAGTCGAGCTGCCAGCCGATCTCGGCGCAGCGCCCGGCGAGGCGCTCGATTCGCGGCAGGAGCTTCGGCGCGAACCCCGCCTCGAAGGGTTTGATGGGCGACAGGTTGAGGCGCACGCCGCGCACGCCCAGAGCGTGCAGGCGCTCGAGCTCCGCGTCGGGCGCGTTCTCGTCGATGTCGACGATGCCGCGGCAGCTCGTCCCGGTCTCGCGCATCGCGTCGAGCATGCAGCGGTTGTCGCGGCCGTAGGCGGAGGGCTGCACGAAGACGAAGCGCTCGATCCCGAGTTTCTTCGCGAGCGCGAGAAAGTCTTCGACCGGCGCCACCGGCGGCGCATAGCGCAGGTCGGCTTGATTATGGGGATAGCGTCCGGCCGGGCCGAACACGTGGAAATGGCAGTCGCAGCCGGCGGGCGGCGACTTGAAATCGGGATTGCCTTCGTCCATCGATTGTAGTCCTAATGGATTAAGCAGGGCTGAAATAGTCCGTACGGACTATCTCGTTTCACGTTGTTTTAGTGCGGCAGGGCCACAGTGTCCATACGGTGAAACGTCCGAAACGGGGGGATTGGAGGGGGGACGCAATCCCGAACGACACGACACCTTGCGGTGCGCTGACATGCTATGCGAGATTACTGTTGAGCCGGGTTATCTCAAGGTAGATCTGTTCAACTGGCAAACGGCTGAGGAAACGCGAGAGGCTCTTGGCGCCATCGCGGCTGAGGCGCGCAAGCACAAGCCCTCGCACATCCTCATATCGGTTCATGCTTCGAGGCCGATATTCAAAGTCGAGCAGAACGGACTCCCCGATTACTTCAGAGCGCTCGGCGAGGTGTCGAAACGCAGAATTGCGCTGACGGGCGATTCCGACGAGCTCAGACTCTCCCAGCAATACATCGAGTCGTTTGCGCGACGCAACGGGATCAACGTCCGGAGCTTTCCCAACGAACAAGCGGCCCTCCAATGGTTCAAAGACCGGCGATGGACGCCGGACCGGCGCGAGCGGCAGGAGCCATGGGAGGGACAAGAACGACGCCAGAACCCGCCCCGTCGCAGCCTGGAAAGAGTCCGTCCGGGCTCCTCCGGACGTGTTTCCGCCTGAGGGGCAGATCCGAACCCGCGACCCCTGCAGTGCCTGCGTTCGGTCATCTCGCTACTCGGCTCTGATGCCGGCCTCGCGCGCGAGGCGCCCCTTCTTCTCGAACTCCGCTCTGATGTGCGCGCTGAACTCGTCGGGCGAGCTGCTTGCCTTCAGCTCGACGCCGCGCTCGATGAAGCGCTTGGTCAGCTCCGCGTCGCTCACGGCTTTCGCGACCGCCTGCTGCAGGCGCGCGAGGACCTCGCGAGGCGTTCCCGCCGGCGCGACGAGGCCGTTGAAGGTGATGTCCTCGTAGCCCGGCACGCCCGACTCGTCCACGGTCGGGACCTCGGGAAGAAGCGGCGAGCGCGCGAGGCTCGTCACGGCGATCGCGCGTACCTTGCCCGCCTTGATTTGCGGGGTGGACGTGCTCACTTGATCGAACATCATTGCGACCTGGCCGCTGATCACGTCGATGAGAGCCTGTGAATTGCCCTTGTAGGGGACGTGCAGCATCGTCACCCCCGCCTGGCGGTTGAAGAGCTCGGCCGCCATGTGGCCGGTCGAGCCGTTTCCCGAGCTTGCGTAGGAGATCTTGCCCGGCTGCGATTTTGCGAGCGCGACGAGCTCCTTCACCGATTGCGCAGGGAGGGTGGGATGGACGACCAGCACCTGAGGCACGAGGCAGGTGAGCGTGATGCCGCTAAAATCCTTCAGCGGATCGTAGCCGGGATTCGCCACGATCAAGGGCACCGTGGCGAAGGTGTTCGCCACCGCGAGGACCGTATAGCCGTCCGGCGCCGACCTCGCGACGAACTGCGTGCCCACGAGGCTCGACGCACCGGGCCGGTTCTCGACGAGGACGGTCTGGCCGAGGCTTTTCGAAACCGGGTCCGCGAGCGTGCGCGCGACGATATCGACGTTGCCGCCGGCCGCGAGCGGAACGATGACGCGGATCGCGCGATGGGGATAGTCGGCGCTCGATTGCGCGAGCGCGACCGGAGCGCATCCCGAAAGGGCCGCCGAGAGAAGAATCCGGGCAAGTCTCATATTGCCTTCGCTTGTATTATGCTCGACAACCGTCATAGAGGACGAACCCCATGTCGATCGCATGGAACGCATTCACCCCAGCATCGGCCCTGATCGGCGGTGCGATCATCGGCGTCGCGGCGGCCCTATTCGCCGTGCTGAACGGCCGCATCGCGGGCGTCAGCGGCATTCTCGGCGGCCTCGCGCGCCCGCAGTCGGGCGACCTCTCGTGGCGGATCGTCTTCGTCGCGGGCCTGGTCGCGGCGCCGCTCGCCTGGGGTCTCCTCGCCGCGCTGCCGGAGATCCGGGTCGACGCAAGTTACCCGGCGCTCGCGGCCGCGGGGCTGCTGGTGGGAATCGGCACCCGCTACGGCGGCGGATGCACCAGCGGCCACGGCGTGTGCGGGATTTCGCGAGGGTCGCCGCGCTCGATCGCGGCGACCCTCGCATTCATGGCCGCGGGATTCGCGACCGTTTTCGTCGCGCGCCACCTGCTCGCGCCGTGAAGCCTTCCATGTATACCGCCGCTTCCTTTGCAGCGGGCTTTGTCTTCGGGCTCGGACTCCTCGTTTCCGGGATGGCGAACCCGGCGAAGGTGCTCGGCTTTCTCGACCTCGCCGGTGCCTGGGATCCTTCGCTCGCGCTTGTCATGGCGGGCGCCATCGCGGTGGGCGCGGCCGCCTTTAAATTCATGAGAGAACGGACGAAAACGCTGCTCGGTGCGCCGGTGCTCCTGCCGAGCGCGCGCCGCATCGACAGGCGGCTCATCCTCGGCAGCCTCGTGTTCGGCGTGGGCTGGGGGCTGGCGGGCATCTGCCCGGGACCCGCGCTGGTTCTCGCCGGCGCCGGCTCGGCGAAGGGCCTCGCCTTTCTCGCCGCGATGATCGCCGGCAACGGGGTATTCGAATTCTTCGAGAAGAGAAAACGCGTAGCGCCCGGCCCCGCGCCAATGCGGTCAGCCTAGTGCCCCCATGGCGACGGCGAAACCCAAGCGCAAATCCGGACTCAAGCGCGCCCCGGCGAAGCGCAGGCCGCGGAAGGCCAAGCCCGGCACGCGCGGCCTCTTGCCCGCCGAGTGCCGGCTCGACTCGCTACCCGCCGAAGTCGAGGAGGTACGTGCGAGGATCGAGCGCGAAGGCGGCCTCGTGCTCGGCGCCTACAGCGACCCGCTCGGAAAGAACGCACTCTTTCTTGCGATCCTTCCGATCGAGCGCATCGAGCCGACGCCCTTCCAGCGCGATCTCTCGCAGGCGCATCACAGGAAGCTCGCCGATGTCCTCGACCGCACGGGGATGTTTCTCGACCCGGTGATCGCGGTCACCGCGCCGAAGGAGGGCTTCTGGACCCCGAACGGAAGGCACAGGCTGGAGGCGATGCGGAGGCTGGGCGCAAGGGCGATCACGGCGCTCATCGTTCCCAAGCGCGAGATCGCGTGGCAGATCCTCGCTCTAAACACAGAGAAAGCGCACAACCTGCGCGAGAAGTCGCTCGAAGTGATCCGCATCACTCGCGGCCTATTGGGGAACGCCGAGGACGCGAAGCGCGCGGAAAGCGGGTTCGCTTTCTATCTGGAAGAGGCGTCGCTCGTGACGCTCGGCGTGTGCTACGAGAAGAACGGCAAGTTCGCGGGCGGCGCCTACAACCCGATCGTGCGGCGGTTGAAAAAGTTTTCGGAGGAGCCGCTGTCAAAGGCCGTCAGGGAGCACGAAAAGCACGCCGGCATGCTTATGGACCTGGATGAGCGCGTTGCCGAGGTCATGGCCAAGCTCAAGGCCCGCGGCTTCGTCAGCCCCTACCTGCGTGCTTTTGTCGTCGCGCGCGTGAATCCCCTGCGCTGGATCCAGGGCGAGCCGCCGCCGCTGGAGGAAGTCCTGAAGACCATGCGCGAGCGCGCCGCGAAATTCAACACCGAGAAAATCAAGCAGGAGGACCTCGCGACCGTCGGCGGCGCGCCGGACGAGGTGGAGTGAGGCCGATGCCGAATCCCGCGGTCCGGAGTATCCTATTCACCGTTTCGCCATCGCAAAAAGGAACGTCCATGGCAACTCGACCCATCGTGAGAATCGCTCCCAACAACCCGGTGTTCGACCTGCCGGTGATCGTCGGCATCGAGGAAGGGTTGTTCGAGAAGGCGGGGCTGGACGTGAGCTTCTCGGCGACTTACGCCGACCGCGAGCGCGACAGCGCGGAGAAGCCGGTTCTGTCGCGCCTCAAGGAGCAGCTTTTCGAGTGCGGCTCGGCCGACAGCTACAACGTCTGCGAGTGGGCGAGCATCGATCGCCTCGAGCGCGGCAAGCGCGGCGGCAGCATCGCCGCCCTGCGCGCGGCGGTCGCGGCGCAGGCGATCCTGACTTTCGACGAAAAGCTGCAGACGCCGCGCGACCTGTCTGACGTTCCCGTGGCGGTGCAGGAGCTCACCGGCTCGCACTATACGACGCTGCAAATGCTGGAGAGCGCCGTGGGACGCGAGCACGTCAGGATCCAGAACGGCAGCTTGCCGTACAAGCGCTGGGAGGGGCTCAGGAACCGCAGCTACCGCGCCGCGGCGGTGATGGAGCCTTTTATCAGCCTGGGCCTGAAAGAGGGTGCGCATATCATCGCCGCCTCGTTCTATCGCGGCGGCGAGGTCGTCGCGGCCGAATTGGCGCCGGAGGAGCGCAAGGCCTACTACGACGCGGAGAACCAGGCCGTCGATCTCATCAACGGCGACTTCTACAAATACGCCCATCACGTCGCCGCGGCCGCGAAGGGCGCGTTGCAGCCGCACGAACTGCTGCGTGCCTTCGTTCACTACAAGCACGTCGATTACTACGATCCGGCGCTGTTCAACCGGGCCTACGACTGGATGAAGGCCCGCGGAATGACCGAAGGGCAAAGCCAGCACGCGGCGCTGGTGGTCGGCTGATCGCTCAGAACTTCATCGCCCTCCGCACGGCCGGGCGCGCGGCCATCGCATCGGCCCAGCGCGCGACGTTCGCAAAGCCCTCGACCAGAGCGGGCTGCGCGCCCTTGACGCGCGCGACCAAGCCGTAGAGCGCGAAGTCGGCGATGGTCACCTCGCCGCCGGCACAGTAGCGCTCCCTTCCGAGCCTGTCGTCCCACACTTTCATGTAGTTTTTCCACATCGACTTGAACGTTTCGATCGCGGGTCCGTGCTGATCCTTGGCGCGCGACAAGGTGAAAATCGCGGTGACCATGCCGCTCATGTCGCTCGCCGCGCTCGCGAGCGCCTGCCAGAATGCAGGCCGCGCCGTGGGGTCCTTCGGCAGGAACTTGCCCGATTTCTCGGCGCAGTACATCAGCACCGCAACCGACTGCGATAGCGTCACCGGTTTTCCGCCGGGGCCGTCGTTGTCCACGATCACGGGGATCTGCCCGTTGGGGTTCATGGCGAGGAACGAGGGCGATTTCTGCTCGCCCTTCGCGAGGTCGATCGGGTGGAGGTTGTAGGCGAGGCCGCATTCTTCCAGCCCGATGCGCGCACGCATGCCGTTCGAGGTGCCGGCGGCGTAGAGGTCGATCATGGTTGGTGGCTCCGAGGGACGTTGAAAGCCGTAACTCTAAACCGAATAGGACTAAAATACAGGGCTGGTCGGAGGGAATCCACAAGGGAGTCGTTCATGACAAGACGGCTGTTTGCCACCGCCGCTCTCGCCCTGGTCCTCGCGGGAGGCGGCCCCGCACCGGCCCCGGCCCAAGGCTCAGCTGCGCTGGAGGGGCGGGTGAGCTCGGCGGAAGAAGGCGCGATGGAGGGCGTGGTCGTCAGCGCGAAGAAAGCCGGTTCGACGGTCACGATCAGCGTTGTCAGCGACGATCAGGGCCGTTTCAGGTTTCCCTCGGCAAAGCTCGGGTCCGGCTCGTATTCGCTGAAGATCCGGGCAACGGGATACGAGCTCGACGCCCCGGGCTCGGTGGAGATCACCCTCGCCCTGCCCGTCGCGGTCGACCTCAAGCTGCGCAAGGTCCCGGACATCACGCCCCAGATGACGAACGCCGAATGGATCGCGAGCTTTCCCGGGACGCCTGACCAGAAGAAGTTTCTCTACGGCTGCGTCGGCTGCCACACGCTGGAGCGCGTCGCGAAATCGAAGCACGACGCGGCCGGTTTCATGCAGGTCATGAAGCGCATGGCGACCTACGCCAACAACAGCCACATCGAGCGGCCGCAGGTGCGACTGGTCGCGCGCGACCCGATGCGCGATTTCGGCCCGGACTCCGACAAGCAGGCCGCGTATCTCGCCACCCTCAGCCAGAGTTCGGGCGCCTGGTCGTATGCCTTGAAGACGCTGCCCCGCGTCAAAGGCAAGGGCACGCGCGTCGTCATCACCGAGTACGATCTGCCGCGCCGGCCCCTGATGCCGCACGACGTGATCGTCGATCGGGAGGGCATCGTCTGGCTGTCCCAGTTCGACCAGCAGTTCCTCGGCAGATTCGATCCCAGGACCCTGCATTACGCCGAATTCGCGATTCCGGTACAGCGGCCCGACTACCCGAAGGGAACCCTCGATCTCGAGGTCGATCCCGAAGGCAACCTCTGGCTTTCGCACATGTTCCAGTCGGGGATCGTGAAGTTCGACAAGAAGACCGAGACGTTCCAGGCGTTTCCCTTGCCGCCCGGAGTCGTCAACGAGAATTCCCAGCAATCGATGGTCGGCCCGCAGCGCTGGACCGTGGACCGCAAGGTCTGGCTGAACGACGCCGGCATTCCGGGCATGCATCGCCTGGACATGGCGACCGGCAAGTTCGAGACCTGGAAGCCCTACGAGAACATGAAGGGGCCGCACTCGGTGTACGGCATCTACGCGGACTCGAAGAACAACATCTTCTTCATGGATTTCGGCGGCGAGAACGTCGGCAAGATCGAGGCGGCGACCGGGAAGCTGACGCTTTTCCCGACGCCGACGCCGAGATCGCGTCCGCGCCGCGGCAGGATGGACGATCAGGACCGCGTCTGGTTCGCCGAGTGGCGCGCCGAAAAAATCGGGATGTTCGACACCAAGACGGAAAAGTTCAGGGAGTGGAACGTGCCCACGCCCTATACCGCGCCTTACGACGTTGTCCTCGACAAGAACGGCAAGGTGTGGACCGCGGGCATGAACACCGATCGCGTCCTGCGCATGGATCTGGAGACGGGCGAGTTCACCGAATACCCGCTGCCGAGCCAGACCAACATCCGCCGCGTGTTCGTGGACAACTCGGCCACGCCGCCCGCGTTCTGGGTCGGCAACAACCACCACGCGGCACTCGTGAAGGTCGAGCCGCTGGAATAGGGCGCCCGGATCGCGGCACCGCAGCTCGCGCGGAGGGTCAGCTGTTTTGTTTCCTCCGGTCCAGCTCGTCGCGGCCCCTGAACCCGATCGAATATTCTCTGGGGCCTTTGACTTCCGCGCAGGCGAGCAATGTCAGTTTGCGCACCACGCTCGTGGGGATGTCGGGAGAAGGTTTGTTCGCGGCTCTCGCGTTGCGCAGCTTGCGCAGCCAGTCGATATCGTCGGCAGTCAGCCTGCGGTCCATAGCGGTCGTCTCCCGAATGTTTTGAGGCGCAGGTGCCGCCGCTGCTCCTGCGCGGATGAGCTGATCACCGCAACCTCCGTGCCAGACCATCGAATTCACGATCAATCAGAGAGTTAGCGCGTTTGCCGGGGCCGGCAAGCTGTTTGATTCTGTCGCTGCGAAGCGACGCCCCGGTAGGAAGAAGATGCTAGGACGCTGATCCTGCAGTGTTTCGGACTGTCGGTGATCGGCGACATTATGTCGGTGATCGGCGACATGACGGTTTCGCCCTGTAGCGGGACCGAGGTTTCGTTCCGAACGGTCAAAGCGTCATGCCGCCGTCCACGCTGATGACCGCGCCGTTGATGTAGCTCGCCTCGTCGGAGGCGAGGAAGGCGAACACGCTGGCGATTTCGTCGGGCCGGCCGAGCCGCCCGAGCGGCACCTTCCCCACCATGTCCTGCAGAACCTTGTCGGGCATCTTGCTCACGATCGGCGTCGCGACGAATCCGGGACATACCGCGTTCGCGCGGATGCCCTTGCGCCCGAGCTCGCGCGCCCAGGTCTTGGTCATCCCGATCACCGCGAACTTGCTCGCGGCGTAATTGGTCTGGCCGAAGTTTCCGTAGAGGCCGACGATCGACGAGGTGGTGAGGATGACGCCCGACTGCTGCGCGAGCATGATGTCCACCACCGCGCGCGTGCAGTTGTAGACGCCCTTCAGGTTGATGTCGATCACGCGGTCGAACTGCTCGTCGGTCATGTTCTTCAGTTGCGCGTCCATGACGATGCCGGCGTTGTTGACCACGCAGTCGACTCGGCCCCATCGGCGCATGACGCTCTTCACCATGGCGGCGATCTCTTCCTTGTTGGTGACGTCCACCTTGAAGCCTTCGGCCTCGCCGCCGTGAGCCCGGATCTCCTCGAGCGTCTGCCGGGTCAGCTCGGCGTTGATGTCGCAGACGGCGACCTTTGCGCCCTCGGAGGCGAATTTGACCGCGGTGGAATGTCCGATGCCGCGCGCCCCGCCGGTGATGGCGGCGATTTTTCCCGTGAGTCTCATGAAGTTTCCTCGCGCCTAGGGACTCGCGGATTTCCCCCAGCCGTCTCTCAATGTGACGGTGCGATTGAATTTCGCCGCGCCGGGCCTGGAGTCGACGCGGTCGGCGACGAAATACCCGTGGCGCTCGAACTGAAATCGCTGCTCGGCGTTCGCTTCTTTCAGCGCCGGCTCGAGCTGCGCGGTGATGAGCTTCTTCGAACCCGGGTTCAGGTCCGGCACGAAGTCCCTGTCTCCTGCTCCCGGATGCGGGACTCTGAACAGGCGGTCGTACAGCCGCACTTCCGCCGGATGCGAATGCTTCGCGCTCAGCCAGTGGATGTTGCCCTTCACCTTGATGTTCTCCGCGCCGGGCGTGCCCGACCTCGTGTCCGGGTCGTAGGTGCAGCGCACGGCGGTGACCTTGCCGCCTGCGTCCTTGTCGCAGCCCGTGCACTCGACGACATAGCCGTAGCGCAGACGCACCTTGTTGCCGGGGAAGAGGCGGAAGTAGCCTTTCGGCGGATTCTCGGAAAAATCCTCGCGCTCGATCCACAGCTCGCGCGAGAACGGGATCTTGCGCCTGCCCAGTTCCGGCTTCTGCGGGTGGTTGGGCGCCTCGCATTCCTCTTCCTTTCCTTCCGGGTAGTTCTCGATGACGAGCTTCACGGGATCGAGAACGGCGATCCTGCGCGGGGCGACCTCGTTCAGGTGCTCGCGCATGCAGTCCTCGAGAATCGAAAATTCGATCCACGAGTCGGCCTTGGAGACGCCGATGCGCTCCGCGAACAGGCGAAAACCCTCGGGGGTGAAGCCGCGCCGGCGCGCGCCGAGGAGCGTGGGCATGCGCGGGTCGTCCCAGCCCTCGACGTGTTTTTCCTCGACCAGCTGGATCAATTTCCGCTTGGACAACACGACGTAGGTGAGGTTGAGCCGCGCGAACTCGACCTGCTGAGGCAGCGGCCGCTGCAGCAGGCCGGGCCTCTTCACGCCGTCGTATCCGGTCCAGTCCTCGGCGAGGCGCTCGTTGAACCATTCGTAGAGCGGCCGGTGGTCTTCGAACTCGAGCGTGCAGAGCGAGTGCGTGATGTTCTCGAGCGCGTCCGACACGCCGTGCGCCCAGTCGTAGGTCGGATAGATGCACCAGCTCTCGCCCGTGCGGTGGTGCGCGGCATGGCGGATGCGAACCATGGCCGGGTCGCGCAGGTTGATGTTGGGCGAGGCCATGTCGATCTTGGCGCGCAACACGTGCTCGCCGTCGGCGAACTTGCCCAGGCGCATTTCGCGGAAGAGCTTCAAGTTCTCCTCGACCGGACGCTCGCGGTAGGGGCTTTTCTTGCCGGGCTCGGTGAGCGTGCCGCGAAGCGCGCGCATCTGCTCGGCGGAGAGGCTGTCCACGTAGGCGTGGCCGCGGCGCACCAGTTCTTCGGCGAACTGGTACAGATACTCGAAGTAGTCCGAGGCGTAGTACTCGTTCCTGTTCCCGCCCGGGTCCTCCCAGGAAAAGCCGAGCCAGCTCACCGCGTCGCGGATGGAATCGACGTACTCCGTTTCCTCTTTCGCGGGGTTGGTGTCGTCGAAGCGCAGGTGGCAGGCGCCGCCGTAGTCGCGCGCGAGGCCGAAGTTGAGACAAATCGACTTGGCGTGGCCGTAGTGCAGGTAGCCGTTCGGCTCCGGCGGAAAGCGCGTGCGGATCTTCGCCGGATCGGGCGGCGCGTTGTGAAGGGAAAACGCGGAGCCGGGCTTGCCGTTCCACTTTCGCCTCGCGTACTTGCCCGCCATGAGATCGGCCTCGATGATCTGGCGGATGAAGTTCGAGTGCGAGGCTTCGTGCTGCTTCCTGGGAGAGGGTGCGGACATGGTGCTCACGGGGATTCGCGATTCTACCCCAGCGCCTCGCCCGCCCCGGATAGCGGGATCAGCCGGTTCTCGCCGAGGTGAACGCGAGGGCGAGGCAGACCGCCACCGCCGCGGAAAACACCGCGGGTGCCATGAAGAAATACACCCCGCTCAGGATCGTGAATCCCAGGTAGGCGAGAAACAGGGAACCGATAAACGGCCGGGCCCCGACCGGGTTGCTTTTCGCCAGTCCGGCCAGTTGCCACAGCAGCACGGCGAGCAGCAGCAGGGTCACGCTGAAAAGGAGGCTGAACCCGCGGTAGAAGTCCCAGTGCGAGCGCCGGGCCCCCATGATCTCGAACGGGAAGGCCTGCATGGCCATGAACACCGCCGCCTGTTCCGGGTCGCTGGATGAAACGTGGAGCGCTCCATAAGTGTGTCCGGCGCAGAAAATCAGGGTGAGCACCGAAGCGACGCGCAGCAGGACAGACGGTTTCATTTTGAACCTCGCGGTGTGAGAAAAGTCTCCAGCTCCCGGAAGCAAGCTTGGCCGGGTTCCGGATAGTAGTTGCATTTGCAACTATCTGTGGGGAAGGCCGCGCTCGCTCTTTTCTAGTAGGCTATGCCCTCGGCATAGAGGAGGCTACCGCATGGGGACGATCCGCAGGTCGGAGCTCGACGGGGCGGTGCGCGAGGGGATTCTGAGCGCAGCGCAGGCGGACCGGCTGGCTGCATTTCTCGGAGGCGATACGGGGAAGCTCTCCGACGGCGCCGCGCCGCGTTTCACTTTCGTGCACGTTCTCTACTACCTCGGCGGCATGATCGCGATCGGCGCGATGTCGATTTTCATGACGCTCGGCTGGAGCGCGCTCGGCGGCTGGGGCGGGTTCGTCACGGCGGTCCTCTACGCGGTGCTCGCGCTTTCGCTCACCCACTGGTTCCTCGAGGCGAAGCACCTGGAGATCCCCGCCGGGATCACCGCGACGCTCGCGGTGGTGATGGTGCCGCTCGCGATTTTCTTCGCGCAGATGGCGCTCGGCTACTGGAGCGAGAACAAGCCCTTCCGCGACTACCACGTTTATATCGACTGGCGCTGGCTCATGATGGAATTCGGCACGCTCGCGGTCGGCGCGATCCTGCTGTGGCGCTACCGTTTCCCCTTCATGCTGATGCCGGTCGCGGTGACGCTGTGGTACATGAGCATGGACCTCGTGCCGTTCCTGTTCGGCGATTGGTACGACTTCGAGATCCGCAAGTTCATCTCGCTCTGGTTCGGCCTGGCGATGGTGCTGGTCGCCTTCTGGGTGGACCTGCGCTCGCGCTTCTCGCGCGACTACGCGTTCTGGCTGTACCTCTTCGGCGTGCTCACCTTCTGGGGCGGGCTGTCGCTGATGAAATCGGGGAGCGAGCTCGGCAAGCTCGGCTACTGCGGCATCAACGTCGCGATGATCCTTCTCGGCGCCGTGATCGGCCGGCGCGTGTTCGCCGTGTTCGGGGGCCTCGGCGTCGCGGGCTACCTCGGCTACCTTTCCTACCAGGTGTTCAAGGACAGCATGATCTTTCCGCTCGCGCTCTCGCTGGTCGGCCTCGCGATCATCGGGCTGGGGGTGCTGTGGCAGCGCCGCGAGGCGCGCTGGTCGGCGCGGCTGCGCGGTTTTCTCCCGGCGCCCTTGCGCGAGCTGATCGAGGCGCGATCGGTTTTCTAGGATCGAGCTGCTAGAATCACGCCATGGACTCGACGCTGCGCGACCAACAACCCATCGCAAAGACGGTCGGACAGCGCGTGCCGCCTCCCGTGGGCGCGCCGCCCACCGCCGAAGCGCGTGCCGCCTGGAGCGGCATGGCCGCTTTTCGGACCTGCGTTCCCAAAGGCGTTTTCACATACGCCTCTCACGACGAAATGACGCGCGACCGCGAGCGCTGGGAGGCTGAAGCGGTTGCGCGCCGGGCGCGGTAGCGTGCCGGGATTCACGCGCCCAGCGACCTGGGAAGACGTCAAGCTTCTCGCGCGCTACTTCGAGGAGGCCGGAGTCGAGTACGCCATCATCGGCGGCTACGCGCTCGCCGCGCATGGCCTTTCGCGTTTCACCCAGGACATCGACGTCCTGGTCGATCCTTCGGCGGCAAACAGCCGGCGCTGGATCGTCGCGCTCTCCCGGCTCCCCGACGGCGCGGCCCGCGAGCTCGAAGCGGATCCCGACGTGTTCGCCGCGCAAAAGCGCTACGCGATCCGGGTGAACGACGAAATCACCGTGGACCTCCTGCCCAGCGCCGCGGGCCATACCTGGGAGGAACTGAAAGCGCACGTCACGCAGGTCGAGATCGACGGCGTCGGAGTCAGGGTCCTCGATCTGGAGGGTCTTCTGAAAACCAAGGAAGTCCCGCGTCCCAAGGACCAGGCCGACGCCGAGGCGATCAGGCGTGCGCTCGAGCTGCTCAAGCGCGGGTAACGGGCCGTCTGAGCAATTCACGCGACAAGGCGGCAGCAGCGTCAAAGCGTTACGCTTTCGCACATCATGAATGTCATCGCCCGCACCTCCGCCTCGCTGCTCGCACTCGCGGCCGCCGTCGTGCCGCTTCCTTCGGCGGCGCAATCCCCCTGGCCGAGCCATACGGTGCGCATCATCGCGACGAGCCCCCCGGGAGGGTCGGTGGATTTCCTCTCGCGCGCGCTCGCCGAGGACTTCAGCAAGACCTTCGGCGCGCCGTTCGTGGTGGAGAGCCGGCCGGGGGCGAACGGCAACATCGGCGTCGACTTGGTTGTAAAGGCGCCCGCGGACGGCCACATGCTGTTCGTCGCGCCGCCGGGGCCGTTCGCCATCAACGCCCATCTGATGAGCTTCATGCCGTTCAATCCGGCGGCCGACGTCGCGCCGGTGGCGATGCTGGGCGTCGCGCCGCTGCTTCTCGTCGTTCATCCCTCGGTGCCGGCGACAAATCTGAAGGAGCTGCTCGCCTGGCTGCGCGGCGAGGGCGCCCACGCGCACTACGCTTCGCAGGCGGTCGCCTCGACCGGGCACCTCGCGATGGAATTGCTCAAGTCGCTCGCGGGCGTCGATGCCCTGCACGTTCCCTACACGGGGTCGGCCGCGCAGGCGACGACCGACCTTCTCGCCGGCCGCGTGGCGATGAGCTTCGTCAACACCAGCACCACTCTCCAGCACGTCCGCGACGGCCGCTTGCGCGCGATCGCCGTTGCCGAGCTGAAGCGAATCGACGCCGCGCCCGAAATTCCGACGCTCGCGGAGTCGGGCCTGCCGGGGTTCGAGGCGACCCCGTGGCTGGGCCTGGGCGCGCGCTCGGGCACCTCGCGCGACATCATCCGTCGGCTGAACGATCGCGCTTCGCGCGCGCTCGCGCACGCGGAGGTGGCGCGCCGCATGGCGAACCTCGGCATCGAGGCGCGTCCGATGACGCCGGAGGAGTTCGCCGAATTCGTGCGCGCCGAGAGCAGAAAGTGGGCGGAGATCATCCGCCGCTCGGGAGCGAAGGTGGAGTAGGGGCCTAACGCCGTGTTGAGCGGCGCGGGGCACGAACAGAACCCGAAGTACGACTTTTCAAGAACTCTAACTCCCAAGTCTGCAATCAAGGTATGCCCAAAAACCAATGATCCACGGCTCGTTTGAATCGTATCGGTTCGGGGGTACTGGGAACTCCATCCACCACAACTTGGCCAAAGTGAACCTCGAAGGATTCAACATCCTTCCGTTTGATTTCATATCTGAGATAGAACGAATCGAAGCAGGATGCGCCATTAATCCATCTTGGTTCATCGTTCAGCGTTTGTCTTCCACTGACTGTTTGCAAAGTATATTTCCCCGGTTTAGCCCCCTTAGCGAAACATTCGCGCTCCACAATTGACGGCCTCAAAGGTTTGCTGTCGAAATCCCTATGAACTGAAACCTCTTCAAAATTGATTGACAGTGACTTTCCAGATGACTTACCTGCCCGAATGACCATACTCAGAGGTTCGTCTCGC
>DASPWT010000149.1:0-6167 GCA_035637655.1 Burkholderiales bacterium
GGCATCGCGCCGGAGCGGAGCGTTCATCGCGCCCGCTTCATGAACGCGGCGCTTCGCGCGCGTTTGCGCGCCGAGCCTCTCGCCGGGACTGCGGACTTCCTGCACTCGCTCGCCACCGCCTCGCGGATGATCTCCGCGAGCCTCAGCGTGGCGGGGCCGGCGTGCTCGCGGTCGGCGAATATGAGGTACAGCTCGGCATAGCGCTCGCCGCCTTCGCGCAGGGGCAGGCCTTTCAGCGTGCCCGCCTTGAGCTCCTCGCGGATCCTCTCCTCCGGAAGCCAGCAGAAACCGTAGCCCGAGCGCGCCGCCTCGATGGAGGTCGCCAGGTTGCTCACCGTCCAGCGCTGCGTCGCCTCCATCGTCAGCGGCGTTGCGCGCCGCGGGCTCGACTCGCGCACCACCAGCTGGCGATGCGCGCGCAGGTCCTGAATCGAGAGCTTGCGCCCGAGCTTGTGAAGCGGATGATCCGGGTGCGCGGCGAGAATGAAGCGCACGCGCATCAGCGACTCGCCCATGAACCCCTGAGGAATCGTCCCGAATATCGCGAGCTCAGCCTGGCTCTGCAGCAGCGCGTCGTCTCTTCCGCCGAGCACCGTTTCGATCAATTCGACTCGTGTGTGCGGGCTCTCCGCCCCGAGGCGCGCAAGGCAGCCGAGCAGCAGCCAGGTCGGAAAAATGGTTTCCACGGCAACGCGGATCTCGGCCTCCCATCCGGCGGAGAGTTTCTTCGCCGCCTGCTCCAGCCCGGCGGCCTCGTCGAGCAGGTAGCGGGCGCGGCGGTAGAGCAGCTCGCCCGTGGGCGTGAGGCCCGCCTTGCGCCCCTTGATCCTGAACGCCTTCACGCCGAGCAGCGATTCGAGCTTCTGCACGGCGTAGGTCACCGACGACTGGGTCTTGTGCAGGGCCTTCGCGGCTTTGGCGTAGCTCCCCTCGTTCACGACTGCGAGCAGCGCGCGCCACTGGTCTAGGGAGATGCGGGGTGCGGCCATATATCGAATAAATAGATCAACTTGACCATTATTTTGCGTTTTTTTATCTACTTGTTCAATGATTAAATGTCCCCATGTTCGAAGCGATGACACAAGGAGTCGCCATGAAGAACGCAACGAAGAACGTACGCAGCGTTCACCGCGGGGGCGAAGCTCATTGGGTGGGCGACGGCTTCCCGGTGCACACGGTGTTCAGCTACCAGGACCTCGGCGCGGAGCTGACGCCCTTCCTGCTTCTCGATCACGCCGGACCCGCCGATTTCGGGCCGACCGGCGAGGAGCGCGGCGTCGGCTGGCATCCGCACCGCGGCTTCGAGACCGTCACGATCGCCTACCAGGGCGAAGTCGATCACGAGGACAGCGGCGGCAACCGGGGCAGCATCCGCCCTGGCGACGTGCAGTGGATGACCGCGGGCTCGGGCGTGCTGCACAAGGAAATGCACGGGCGCGACTACGCGCAGCGCGGCGGGCCCTTCGAGATGCTCCAGCTCTGGGTGAACCTGCCGGCGAAGTCGAAGATGACTTCGCCCCGCTACCAGGAGCTCCTCGATGGCGACATTCCCGTGGCGAAGCTTCCCGGGGGTGCCGGCTCGGTGAGGGTGATCGCGGGCGAATTCGAGGGCGCGAAGGGGCCGGCGCGCACTTTCACGCCGATCAACCTGTTCGACCTGCGCCTCCACGCGCGGCATCGCGCGCGCCTCGACCTGCGCGAAGGCTGGACCGCGGCCCTCTTCGTCCTGAAGGGCACGGTCTCGGTGAACGGCGAGGCGGCGAACGAAGGCGAGCTCGTCGTATTCGAGCGCGAAGGCGGCGAGACTGAGATCGAAGCGGCGTCGGACGCGACGCTGCTCGTCATGAACGGGCAGCCGCTCGACGAGCCGATCGCCGGCTATGGGCCCTTCGTCATGAACACGCAGGAACAAATCCGGCAGGCCGTCGTGGATTACCAGAGCGGCCGGCTGGGACGCATTCCATCCACGACACATCGAGGTGAAACATGAAAACGCTGCTCCAGATCCGATCCAGCATCTTCTCCGACGGCGGCCAGTCGAGCCGGCTCGCCGAGCGCTTCGTCGCCGCGTGGCGTGCGTCGAACCCCGGCGGCAAGGTGATCGTGCGCGACCTCGCGAAGGAGCCCGTCCCGCATCTCGATGCCGCGCGCTTCGCCGCCTTCGTCGCGAAGCCCGAGGAGCGCACGCCCGAGCAGCAGGCGGTGGTCGACTATTCGGACGCGTTGATCGGCGAGCTCAAGCGCGCCGACGTCGTCGTTCTCGGGCTGCCGATGTACAACTTCGGGCTGCCTTCGACCCTGAAGGCGTACTTCGACCACGTCGGGCGCGCCGGCGAGACCTTCAAGTACACCGAGAAAGGGCCGGCGGGCCTGCTGACCGGCAAGAAGGTGTACGTGTTCGCCGCGCGCGGCGGGATGTACGCAGGAACGCCGAACGACACACAGACGCCGTTCATCCGCACTTTTCTCTCTTTCATCGGGATGGACGACATCGAGTTCATCTACGCCGAAGGGCTCGCGATCAGCGAGGCGAGCAAGGAGAAGGGCATCGCGCGGGCGCAGGCTGCCATCGATGCGTTGGCGAAGCCCGAGCTCGCCGCCGCGTGACGCTCCTGGTTCGTACGCTCAGTTAACTGCGAGCGGAGCTTCGTCCATCAGGGCGATCTGCTCCTTGAGCTCGAGGATGCGGTCCTGCCAATAGCGCTGGGTGTTGAACCAGGGAAACGCGGCCGGGAATGCGGGGTCGTCCCAGCGCCGCGCGAGCCAGGCCGAGTAGTGGATGAGGCGCAGCGTGCGCAAGGCCTCCAGGAGATGCAGCTCGCGCGGCTCGAACTCGTGGAAATCCTCGTAGCCGGCGAGGACGTCGGCGAGCTGCCGCGTCATCGACGTCCGGTCGCCCGATAGCAGCATCCACAGGTCCTGGATCGCCGGGCCGGTGCGGCAATCGTCGAAGTCCACGAAGTGCGGCCCGTCGTCGGTCCAGAGCACGTTTCCGGCGTGGCAGTCCCCGTGCAGGCGCAGCGCGCGCACCTCGCCCGCGCGCTCGTAGCTGTGGGCGACGCGCGCGAGCGCCAGGTCGACCGCGCTCTTCCACGCGTCGAGCAGGTCCGCCGGAATGAAATCGTGCGCAAACAACCAATCGCGCGGCTCGCGGCCGAAGCTCTCGACGTCGACGACCGGCCGCTCGGCGAACGGCCGCGTCGCACCCACGGCGTGAATCCGCCCGACGAAGCGACCGAGCCATTCGAGCGTCTTGCGATCTTCGAGCTCCGGCGTGCGCCCGCCCCGGCGCGGATACACCGCGAAGCGGAATCCGCCGAATGCGTGCAGCGTCTTCCCATTGACCGCGAGCGGCGCGACCACCGGAATCTCGCGCTCGGCGAGCTCGAGCGTGAACGCGTGCTCCTCGAGAATTTGCGCGTCAGTCCAGCGCGCGGGGCGGTAGAACTTCGCGACCACCGAGGCCGGCGAGTTCGGCGACCCTTCCGTTTCGAGCCAGACCTGGTAGACGCGGTTCTCGTAACTGTTCAGCGCGAGCAGCCGCCCGTCGCCCACGAAGCCCGCGCTCGCGAGCGCGTCGAGCACGGTATCCGGAGTGAGCCCCGAGTAGGGCGGTTCTGCGGGCATCGCGCCATTGTAAGGGCCGGAAAGCGAAAGTCCGCCCGAAGGCGGACTTTCCGTGAGGCGGGAAGGGCTGCCTCCAGTCTAGCGAGACAGTCCGTTGCCGACCATTGCGCCGATCACCGATCCGGCGGCGATTGCGCCGGGGCGACCGTCGCCTACGGCGCCGCCGATCGCTGCACCGGCGATCGCGCCGCCGATCGTGCCCCAGGGCTGCGGGTAGTACACGGGTGCCGGAGCGACGTAGTAAGCGGGCGCGGGGGCGTAGTACGCCGGGCCCGGGCGGTACACCACGACCGGGCGATGCACGAACACCGGAGGCCGCACGATCACGACGCGCTGGCCTGGATAGACGAAATGCGGCCTGCCGTAGCGGCCGTGTCCGTAGAAGTATCCGTCGTGCGCCAGCGCGGGCATGCTCGCCGCAAATACGGAAACGGCAAGACCGGCAAGGCTCAATGACAGGAACGTCTTGGTCTTCATGGTTTGCTCCTTTTTTGGAGGGTATGATCCAAGAACGGCCTGCTGGGGCAGGCTGCCGACCCGGGCCCTGTAACGCTTTGTAAGCCCGGTTTCGGCGGTTACAGGTAGGAAATATTCGGAGGTACCGACCATGGTGACCATCACGATCAGCGGGGCCGAGAAGAGTGGCGCACTGGCGCGGATAGCCGCGTTCCTCGTTCGAAAAGGCTATCCTCTCAAAGGACAGCAAATCACGGAGTCGGCCTCCGGCGCGAAGCTCGTTAAAGTCAGCCTCGACATAAGCCACCTCGACAAAGCCAAATTCGCGGCTGAAATGAAAAACCTCAGCCCGGACTTCAGAGTGGTCAGTGTGGAAGGCGCGCAATCTGCGGCGCCTTCGATCAAGGACATCGCCGAGCGGTTTCCCGACATCGCTTCTCTGGTGCGAGCGTACGGCGAATCGTTCGGGTCGGAATCCCGCGACCGGGAACTGGCCGAAGCGGGGAAAAAAATTGGCGCTTTCCAGTACGAAAAGGAATGGTCGTTCGGCAGCCCGCTCAAGATGCCTGTCGCCTTGCGGCGAACCCTGGTTCCCGCCCTGGAGACCCTCGGCAAGGTGGACGCAAGCGACACCGACGTCACGTTGTCCGACAGCCCGTTCTGCGGTACGGGCAAAATCTCTTGCTGTGAATTCCTGACCGGCTTCATGCAGGGATTCCTGGATGCGGGGCCGCTGACGCAGAACACCCGCGTTCACAAGGCGGAGTGCAGGGCGAAGGGAAATTCGCGCTGCACTTACACGTTCGGCTATGATCTATAATCCCCGACGTTACCCGCTTGATGCACCCGTAATTCCTCATCGCGGACGGGGGACATCGACATGAACAACATTCAGTACGAGCCGCTTCTAGTCGGGCTGTCGTATGTGATATCGGTATTCGGTTCATACACGGCGTTGCAGCTCGCCATCGCAATCCCGCAGGCGCGGACCTGGGCGGGGGTGATCGGTTCGGTGACCGGCGCATCGGTGGCGCTGGGCGGCGGCGCGATCTGGTCCATGCACTTCATCGGAATGAACGCGGCCGACATGGGGGTGCCGGTGGCCTACGACCCGCTGCTTACCTTCGTCTCGTTGGTTCTCGCGGTTGTCGCACCCGCGATCGGCCTGTTCATCGTGGGACGCAGCGACGGCGGTCCATTCAACCTGCCTCTGGGCGGCGTCCTGACCGGGCTCGGTGTCGCATTGATGCATTACACGGGGATGGCGGCGATGATCATGCCGGCCAAGATCACTTATGACACGACCTTGTTCGCCGCCTCTCTCGTGATCGCGGTCGTGGCTGCAACCGTGGCATTGTGGCTCGCGTTCAACCTGCGCGGCAACCTGCAGCGCTTCGGCAGCGCGATCGTCATGGGGATCGCGGTGTGCGGCATGCACTATACGGGAATGTATGCGGTGCGGATGGAGCACACGAAGGAAGCCGTCCCGGCAAGCGGCATCTCCTTGTCCCCGTCGGACATGGCTTACTCGGTATTCGCAGTGACAGCGGTACTGCTCACCCTTCTGTTGATCTACAGTGCATGGAAGGGCCAACGCACCCTTCGGGTCGATATATAGAGGGGGAGCAAATCAGGGCGGTCAGGCGGGTTTCTTCGCCGGCTCCTTGGGTATGAACCGCAGCGCGACGCCGTTGTTGCAGTAGCGCAGGCCGGTCGGTTGGGGCCCGTCGTCGAAGATGTGGCCATGATGTCCGCCGCAGCGCACGCAGTGGTATTCGGTGCGCTCCATGAAGAGCTTGCGGTCGGTCGTGGTCGCGAACACGCCGGGTATCGTGGTGAAAAAACTCGGCCATCCGGTGCCGCTGTCGAATTTCATCGCCGAAGTGAAAAGCGGCAGGCTGCAGCCTGCGCAGACGAACACCCCGGGGCGCTTTTCGCGGTCGAGCGGGCTCGTGCCGGCCCGCTCGGTGCCTTCGTGGCGCAGCACGTCGTAGGCCGCGGGCGACAGTCGCTTCTTCCATTCGGCGTCCGGGAGCTTGAGCGGTTCCGCGCTCGCGGCCACGTCCGCTCCTTCGGCAAGCAGG
>DASPWT010000150.1:0-4928 GCA_035637655.1 Burkholderiales bacterium
GTCGATGGTGATCCCCGGCTTGAACTCGGCCGTGTGGTTCTTCATGTCGAGCGGCATGAAGCGCACGAAGCCGTCGGGCATCTCCGGCGCGAGTGCGCCTATGGTCGGGAAATCCTTGCCCGGAAGATTGAAGTTCACCGCGTAGGGCTTGGGTACGATCTTGAGGATGCGCACCTCGAGCACGTCGCCGGGCTCGGCGCCCTCGACGTAGATGGGACCGGTCATCGAATGCGGCCCGCCGCCGGGATTGGCTTTGCGCAGCGCGACGATCTCGTCCATCGTGATCCCGGGCTTCACCTTGTCGTGCGCGTGCATCATGGTCTCGATCGAGACCGTGTCGCCGGAATTGACCCTGAGCTTGGGCGGTTCGTTCGGATCGAGCCAGCCCCACTGCACCGTCTCGAGGGTCGCGGCGAGCGTGTGGTGCTTGCCGCCTTTTTGCTGCGCTAGAGCCGTGCTGCTCGCCGCGAGCGCGAACGCGGCAACGAACATCGCATACATCGTGGAACGGCGGTTTGGCATGGTGGGTCCTCTCTGTGTGTGTTTTGAAATCGTATCCTCGGCGAGGTCCATGGGAACGTCAAGCCCGATGCCGCATGGCGCTACTCCGGCTCGATCTTCAGTTCCCGCACGACGCGGCTCCAGAGCGCGCGCTCGCTTTTCAGGAACGCGTCGATCTCCTCGGGCGTGCCGGTGCCCTCGGTATAGATGCCGAGCGCGCGGAGCCGCTGCTCCATCTCTCCGTCCAGGAGGATGCGGTTGAATTCCAGGTTCAGGCGCTGGATCGCCTGGCGCGGCGTTCCGGTCGGCGCGACCACCGCGAACCAGCCGCTGAATTCGAGTCCGGGCAAGGTCTCGGAAAAAGTCGGCACGTCAGGCAGCTCCGGAAGGCGGCGGGGCGAGCTCACCGCCAGCGCGCGAAGCTGGCCGCGCTGCACGACGGCGGCGATCGCCGCAATCCCCTGTACGGTGAGCTGGGTGCGGCCGGCGACCGTGTCCTGCACGCCCTGGGCGCCTTTGTGCGGAACGTGCAGCAGGCTGATGCCGGCGCGGATCTCGAGCATTTCGCCGAGCATCCCGGGGAGCGTTCTCTGGCCGGGGCTCGCAAAGGCCAGCTTGTACGGGTTGGCTTTCGCGAGCGTGATGAGCTCCGCGAGCGACTTCACATTCAGCTCCGGACTGGCGATGAGCGCGAGCGGGCTCAATCCCACCATCGCAACGCTCGCGAAATCGTCCTCCGGGCTGTAGGGAAGGATCTTCGCCATGTACTGGTTGATGGCGAGCACCGAGGCCGGGGCGAACAAATAGGTGTAGCCGTCCGCCTGAGCGCGCGCGACCGCGTGCGCGCCCAGGGTTCCGGCGCCCGCGCGGTTCTCGACGAGGACCTGCTGGCCCAGCGCCTGCGACAGCCGCCCGGAAATGACGCGCGCGACGATGTCGGGCGTGCCGCCCGCAGCCTGTGGCACGATCATCCTGACCGGGCGCGAAGGCCAGCTTTGCGCGCTCGCGATGCCCGGCGTCAGAGCGACGGCGGCGAGCAGCGAAAGAAATGCACAGCGCATGGTCTTGTCGTGTGAAAGCCCCGAACATCGCCATGCTAGCATTCCGCGGTGCGATCGGAGAATGAATGAAGCGCATCGCAACCTCGCTGGCGGCATTCGCCGCGTCGCTCGCGGCCGCGGCCGCGCTCGCTCAATATCCGTCGAAGCCGATCCGCCTGATCGTTCCCTTCGCCGCGGGCGGCGGTAACGACAACGTCGCGCGTCTCGTAGGCAAGCACCTGTCCGACAGCCTCGGCCAGCAGCTCGTCATCGACAACCGGCCCGGGGCGGGAGGCGTGCTGGGCGCTGAGCTCGCGGCGAAAGCGGCGCCCGACGGCTACACGCTGTTTCTGGGCGGCGTGGCGAGCCACGCCGTGAACCCGAATCTGAACGACCGGCTTCCCTACGACCCGATCAGGGACTTCGCGCCGGTGGCGCTGCTCGCTCAAGCGCCGCTCGTCCTGGTCGTGCACCCTTCCGTTCCGGCCGCGTCCTTCAAGGCCTTCGTCGCGCTCGCGCGCTCCAAACCGGGGCAGCTCAACTACGCCTCGAACGGCAACGGCAGCTCGTCCCATCTCGCCGCGGTGATGTTCGATTCCATGACGGGCGCGGCCATGGTCCACGTGCCGTACAAAGGACTGTCGCCGGCGCTCACCGACCTGTTGAGCGGTCGGGTGCAGCTCATGTTCAGCAGCGTGGTCGCGATCCTGCCTCACATCAGGGCGGAAAAATTGAGAGGCCTCGCGGTGACGGGGGGAAAGCGCCTGCCTTCGATGCCGGGTCTTCCGACGATCGCGGAATCGGGCCTGCCCGGCTACGAGGCGAGCTCCTGGTACGGCGTGCTCGCGCCCGCGGGGACGCCGCGGGAAATCGTCCTGAAACTGAACGCGGAGCTGGTTAAGGCGCTGGCGCAGTCCGAGGTGAGGACGAGCCTGCTCGCGGAGGGCGCGGAGCCGATCGGTGGCACCCCGGAGCAATTCGCCGCCCACATCAGCTCGGAAAAGGAGCGCCTGGGCAAATTGATCAGGGACGCGAAGATCCGCCTGGAATGAGCAAGAGCTCCAACCCTTACACGCGCGACGTCGCCGCATTCGTCTCCGGGCTCCGGTACGAAGCGATCCCGCGCGAAGTGCGCGCGCGCGCGAAGCTGCTCGTCCTCGATTCGCTCGGTTGCGCGCTCTACGGAGCGCACCTCGAATGGTGCAGGATCCTGCAACGCACCCTCAAGGAGCTGGACGGCTCCACGGCGTGCGGCGTGTGGGGAACCGCGCAGCGGCTCTCGGCGCCGCACGCGGCGCTCGCGAATGGCACGCAGGTCCAGGGGTTCGAGCTGGACGACGTGCACCGGCAGGGCGTGCTGCACGTGGGCGCGGTGGTGCTGCCGGCGCTCGCCGCGGTCGCCGAGCTGCGCCGCGGCATGAGCGGGCGCGAGTTCTTGACCGCCGCCGTCGCCGGCTACGAAGTCGGCCCGCGCGTGGGACTGTGCATGGGGCAGGAGCACATCGGCCAGGGCTGGCACTCGGGCGCGACGCTGGGCGTTTTCTCGGCAGGCGCCGGCGCCGCGCGCGGCTTGAAGCTCGACGCGGACAAGACGGTCCACGCGCTCGGCATCGCCGGCACGCAGGCGGCGGGGCTGATGGCGGCGCAGTACGGCGCTATGGTGAAGCGCATGCACGCGGGACGCTCCTCGCAAAGCGGGCTCTACGGCGCCCTGCTCGCGGAAGCCGGCTTCACCGGAATCGCCGACGTGTTCGAGAGCGAATACGGCGGCTTCTGCACCACCTTTTCGCGCTCGCAGGATCGCTTCCGGCTCGCCGAGCTGACCGCGGGGTTCGGCAGCGTCTGGCAGACGCTGGGCGTCGCGCTGAAGTTCTATTCCTGCGTCGGCAGCAATCACACCGCGCTCGACGCGTTGCGCGAGATGCGCTCGGAGCGGGCGTTCGGCGCGGACGACGTCAAAAGAATCGTCGTGCACGCCTCGCAGGTGACCGTGGATCACGCCGGCTGGAAATACCGGCCGGAGAGCCTGGCTTCGGCGCAGATGAATCTCGCTTTCTGCGCGGCGACGCTGCTGCTCGAGGGCGATTGCTTCGTCGATCAGTTCAGCGAGAGGATCGTCGCCGACCCGAAGCGCATGGCGCTCGCCGAGAAAGTGGAGGTGCGCGCGGACCCGGAGATCACCGCGAGGGGATCGAAGTTCCGCCACGCGGTGCGGGTCGAGGTGCATCTGGTGGACGGCGGCGTGCTCGAGCGCGCCGTGGAGACCCCGCGCGGCAGCGAGCCCAATTTCGCGAGCGAGGCGCAGATCGTGGCCAAGTTCGAAAAACTAGCGGCTCACGCGCTCAAGCGGAGTCAGGCGGCGCAACTGCGCGATGCGGTGCTCGGAATGGAGAAGCTGCGCGACGCCGCGCGCCTCGCGCAGTTGATGACGGTCAGGAGGAAGAAATGAGCCGATTCGCCGGCGGGCTTCTTGCACTGGGAATGTTTTTGCCGATGGCAGTCGCCCAGGCTCAATATCCAGCCAAGCCGATCCGCATGATCGTGCCCTGGCCGGCGGGCGGCACCGTGGACGGCGTCGCGCGGGTCATCGGCCCGAGTTTCTCCTCCGGCCTGGGCCGTCCGATCGTCGTGGAGAACAAGGCGGGGGCGGGCGGCTCGATCGGGCAGGGGGAGGCTGCAAAGGCGTCGGCGGACGGGAACACCGTGCTCCTCGTGTTCGACACGCACGCCGTCAATCACCTTCTCTACAAGAACCTCGGCTACGACCCGTTCAAGTCCTTCGAGCACGTGAGCCTGCTCGTCACCTCGCCTCAGGTCCTGGTCGGCGCGGCGAACTTCGCGCCGAACACCGTACCGGAGCTCGTGACGCTAGCAAAAGCCGACCCCGGAAAAGTGACTTACGCCACGGTGGGCGCGGGCAGCTCGAACCACCTGAACGCCTTGCTGCTTTCGAACCGCACCGGAATCGAGATGACCCACGTGCCGTACAAGGGCGGCGCGCCGATGATGATCGATCTGGTCGGCGGCCAGGTGAACGTCATGTTCGTGTCCGCGCCGCAGGCGATTCCGCAGGTGAAGGCGGGCCGCATCAAGGCGCTCGCGATCGGAGCCGCGCGCCGCATCCCCCAGCTGCCTGATACACCGACCGTCGCCGAGACGCTCCCCGGGTTCGCGGCGCAGTCCTGGGTGGGGATGCTCGTGCCGGCCGGAACGCCGAAGGAGATCGTCGCACGGCTGAACGCCGAAGCAAAGAAAGCGCTCGCCGATCCGGAAGTGCGCGGCAAACTCTCAGCGCAGGGCTTCGACGTCGTGGGAAGCAGCCCGGACGAATTCCTCGCGTTTGCCCGCGCGGAATCGGAAAAGTGGGCGAAAGTGATCCGCGACTAC
>DASPWT010000151.1:0-14019 GCA_035637655.1 Burkholderiales bacterium
GAACACATCAAGCATCTGCCGGGCGTATTCCTCCCAATCGGTGCACGCATGCACGCGGGCGCCGGGCTTCATCCTCGAGGCGAGCAGCGCGACGAACGGCGGCTGGATCAGGCGCCGCTTGTGATGGCGCTTTTTCGGCCAGGGATCGGGAAAGAAAACATGCACGCCGTCGAGCGCTGCGTGGGGGATCATGTGCTGCAGCACCTCGACTGCGTCGTGCTGGATGACGCGCACGTTCTCGAGACGCAGGTCGGCGATGCGCTTCAGCAGACTCCCCACGCCCGGGGTATGCACTTCGATTCCGAGATAATCGTTCTGCGGGTGCTGCTGGGCGATGTCCGCCGTGGTCTCGCCCATGCCGAAGCCGATCTCGAGGATCTTGGGCGCCGCGCGGCCGAACACGCGGACGAGGTCAAGAGAGGCGGGGGAGAAGGGTACGCCGTATACGGGCAGTAGATCGGCGTGGGCGCGGCGCTGGGCTTTCGAGACGCGCCCCTGGCGCAATACGAAACTTCGAATCTGGCGCCGGTGTTCCTGCAAGAAATGTTTGGCTACGCGGCCTTCGGCGAAATCAGGCCCGAAGAGGGCGAGCTCGCGCTGGCGGAGTAGAGCTTTTTCGGCATGCGGCCGGCGAGAAAAGCCTCCCGCCCGGCTTCGACCGCTTTTTTCATCGCCTGCGCCATCAGCACCGGGTTGTGCGCCTTCGCGACCGCCGTGTTCATGAGCACGGCGTCGCAGCCGAGCTCCATCGCGACCGCGGCGTCCGATGCCGTGCCCACGCCGGCATCGACCACCACCGGCACCTTGGCGCTGCCGATGATGAGCTCGAGGTTCCAGGGATTGAGAATGCCCATGCCGGAGCCGATCAGCGAGGCGAGCGGCATGATCGCGACGCAACCGATGTCCTCGAGCTGTCTGGCGACGATCGGGTCGTCGCTCGTATAGACCATCACCTTGAACCCTTCGGCCACGAGAATCTCGGCGGCCTTGAGCGTTTCGATGACGTTCGGGTAAAGCGTGTCCGGGTCGCCCAGCACTTCGAGTTTCGCGAGCTCGTGGCCGTCGAGCAGCTCGCGCGCGAGGCGCAAGGTGCGCACGGCGTCCTCCGAGCTGTAGCAGCCGGCCGTGTTCGGCAGGATGGTGTATCGGCTGGGCGGCAAGGCCTCGAGCAACGAGGGCTCGCCCGCGTTCTGGCCGACGTTGGTGCGGCGGATCGCGACGGTGACGATCTCCGCGCCGCTCGCTTCCACCGCGCGGCGCGTCTCGTCGAAGTCCCGGTACTTTCCCGTGCCGATCAACAGGCGCGAGCGATAGGCCCGCCCGGCGATGAGCAAGGGGTCGGCGATCTGTTCCGCCAGGCGCGTCGGCGCGTTCATCGCGTCAGCCTCCGCCGACGGCCACGACGATTTCGAGCGCGTCGCCCTCGGCGAGCCGCGTGTCCGCATAGCGGCTCCGCGGCACGATCGCGCCGTTCTTTTCCACGGCCACGCGCTTTCCCGCGAGTTCGAGCGCTTCGAGGAGCCGCGCCACATTGGCGCCGGGCTCGAGACGCTGCACCTGGCCGTTTACGGAGAGTTGAATCACTTTGAAACCCCTGGGGCGCGAGGGTAAAATCATCTTACCATGCGGGCGTAGTTCAATGGCAGAACGAGAGCTTCCCATGCTCAAAATGAGGGTTCGATTCCCTTCGCCCGCTCCAAATAGGCCGTCCTGACGATCCCTCTTCGACTCCATGCCCGCCTCTTTCGATGGAAAGCTGGTCGTAGCGATCTCTTCGCGGGCCTTGTTCGATCTGGAGCAGTCGAATCGGGTATTCGAAGAGCAGGGCGTGAACGCCTACTACCGGTATCAGCTCGAGCACGAGAATGAAATCCTCGCGCCCGGCATTGCGTTCGCGCTGGTCAGGAAGCTCCTGAGGCTCAACGCGCTCGCCCCCGCCCAACCCCGGGTGGAGGTGATCCTGCTTTCACGCAACACCGCCGACACGGGCATGCGGATCATGAACTCGATCGAGCACTACAAGCTTGACATCTCGCGCGCGGCCTTCACCGGAGGGGAGAACACCTATCCCTACGTGCCGGCGTTCGATGCGCATCTGTTTCTCTCCGCCAATCCGGTGGATGTGCGCAAGGCCCTCGACGCGGGGCATGCGGCCGCGACGATCCTGCCTTCCAACGTCGGGCAGAACGTCGAGGTGACCGAGGGTCTGCGCATCGCCTTCGACGGGGATGCCGTGCTGTTCTCCGACGAGGCCGAGCGCGTCTACAAGCGGGACGGGCTGGACGCTTTCACGGCGAGCGAAGTCACCGCGGCCAAGGAACCCCTGTCGGGCGGGCCTTTCAAGGGTTTCCTGGCGGCGCTGCATCGCATCCAGTCCGAATTTCCGGCGGACCGCGCGCCGATCCGGACCGCCCTGGTGACGGCGCGCAGCGCTCCCGCCCACGAACGCGTCGTGCGCACGCTGCGCGCCTGGAACATCCGCATCGACGAAGCCTTGTTCCTGGGCGGACTGGACAAGGGCCCGTTCCTGAACGCTTTCGGCGCGGACATTTTTTTCGACGACCAGCGCGGCCACTGCGAGTCGGCGAGCCGGCACGTCGCGACCGGGCATGTCCCGTTCGGCGTCGCCAATGAATAGGAAACGGAGCCGGGCATGAAAGTCTTGAGAACGCTGTTGCTCGCCGTCGTCGCCGTCGCCGCGGTCGTGGCGCTCGCCCTCGCGGTCGTCATCGCGACTTTTGATCCCAACAAGTACAGACCCGAGATCGCCGCGGCGGTGAAGGACAAGACCGGACGCACGCTCGCGATCGAGGGCAATCTCGGCCTGAGCGTCTTTCCGAGCCTCGGGATCTCCGTCGGAAAGGCGTCCTTGTCCGAGCCCAATAGCAGCAGGATCTTTGCCCGCGTCGAAGAAGCGAAAGCATCGCTCGCGCTGCTGCCGTTGTTTTCCAGGCGGGTGGTGGTCGATCGCGTCACGCTCTCGGGACTCGCGGCGGATCTGGTCAAGCGCAAAGACGGTAAAACCAATTTCGATGATCTGCTGAGTGCGCCCGAGCGTGCAGGGACCGTCAAGCCTCAGCCCAAGCCGGCGGCCCAACGGGAAGCCATGCACCTGGACATCGCGGGGATCGAGATTCGCTCGAGCGCCATCGGCTGGCACGACGAATCGAGCGGGAACCGCTTCAAGGCGAGCGTCGCCGAGTTCAGGACCGGCCGCATCGCGGGCGGCGTGCCGGGCAAGCTCTCGCTTTCCGCAAGGGTCGAAGCGACGCAGCCCAAGGCCGACCTTCAGGTCAGACTTTCCGGCGACTACCGTCTCGATCTGGAGAAGGAGTCGTTCGCGCTCTCGGGGCTGGACCTCAAGATTTCGGAGGGCGCATCGGGCTCCACGGCTCCTCCGACTTCGATGCAGGGCGAGGTCGAGTGGTCGCCGCAGGCGATCCGGTTCAATGTCTCCGTCGACCAGCTCGATTTCGACCGGGTTCTGCCCCCGCCGGCGAAAGCGGGCCCATCCGCCGCCAAAGCGTCTCCGGGGGATGGAACGCCGCCGGCCGCGGCGTCTGCGAGCCGGCCGGAAGAACCGATCGATCTCTCGGCGCTGAAGAGGCTCAATTTGAAGGGCAATTTGAAAATCGGTCAACTTACGCTCTCGAACGTCAAGGCGGAAAAAGTCGATTTCGGCGTGCGCGCCACCGGCGGCCGGGTCGACGTCGAACCGCTCTCCGCAAACCTCTATCAGGGAAACCTGACCGGCAGCGCGATCGTCAACGCCCACACCAACCGTTTCTCGATGAAGGGTCAGCTCGGCGGCGTCGCGATCGGGCCGCTGCTGCGCGACGCGCTCGACAACGACCTTCTCGAAGGCCGCGGCAACGTCGCGCTCGACGTGCAGACCGGCGGCGGCACCGTGGGCGCGATGAAGAAGGCGCTCGCAGGCAGCGCGAGCCTCGCGCTGCGGGACAGCAGCCTGAAGGGCGTCAATCTGGCCGAGTTGCTGCGCAAGGCAAGATCGCTCCGTGGATCGAATCCTCCGGCGGAGCAGCGGGCGACCCCGGCTGAGCGGACCGATTTCACCGAGCTCGGCGCGAGCTTCGTCATCAAGAACGGCGTCGCGCACAACGACGATCTCTCGGCGAAGTCGCCGCTGCTGCGCCTCTCCGGTTCGGGCGACATCGACATCGGGGCCAATTCGATCGACTATGTCGCGAAAGTTTCGGTGGTCGGATCCTCGGCCGGGCAGGGCGGCAAAGATCTCGCCGAGCTGCGCGGTGTGACGGTGCCGGTGAAGATCACCGGCCCGCTCGATGCGCCGCGCTTCCGCGCCGATCTGGGCACGGCAGCCGGCGACGCGGTGAAGCAAAAGGCCAAGGAGAAGCTGAAAGAACGTGCGCAGGACCGGCTCAAGGGCCTTCTCAGACGGTGAGCGCTTTTTCCGGCAGGCTCATACGCTGGCAGGTCCGGCACGGGCGTCATGACCTGCCGTGGCAGAAGACCCGCGATCCGTATCGCATCTGGCTCTCGGAGGTGATGCTGCAGCAGACCCAGGTCGCGACGGTCATCCCCTATTACGAGCGCTTCCTCGCGCGTTTCCCGGATGTGAGATCGCTCGCCGGCGCGCAGCTCGACGACGTGCTGGCGCTGTGGAGCGGCCTGGGCTACTACTCGCGGGCGCGCAACCTGCACGCGGCCGCGCAAACGGTGACGCAATCACACGGCGGCGGCTTCCCGCGGACGGGCAAGGCGCTCGCATCGCTGCCGGGAGTGGGCCGTTCCACCGCGGCCGCGATCGCGGTGTTCGCCTTCGGCGAGCGCGAAGCGATCCTCGAGGGCAACGTGAAACGGGTGCTCGCGCGTCATTTCGCGGTGCGCGGCTACCCCGGAGAGAAACGGGTCGAGAATCGCCTGTGGAAGCTCGCCGAGTCGCAGCTGCCCAGGAAGGACATCGAGCGCTACACCCAGGCGCTGATGGATCTGGGTGCAGGTGTCTGTACTCGAGCGCGGCCGGCGTGCGCAGATTGTCCCCTCGAGGCGAGCTGCGCGGCCCGTTCGCGGGGAAAAGTGGCAGCGTATCCGCGGCCGCGTCCGCGCAAGCCCGTGCCGCTCAGGAAAACCGCGATGCTGCTGCTTCTGCGCGAAGGTGAAGTGCTGTTGGAGAAGCGTCCGCCGGCCGGATTGTGGGGCGGGCTATGGTGTCTCCCGGAAATTTCCCCGGGTGCCGATCCGGGCGATTACTGCAGGCGTCGATTGGGCGCAAGGCTCGCCAGCGCAGAGCGCCTGCCGCTCTTGCGGCATGGTTTCACCCATTTCACCCTGGATATCACGCCGCTCGTCTGCAGGGTGGCGAGCGCATCGCCGTGCGCCTCGGAGCCGGGGCAGGTCTGGCTCCCTGTCGAAGAAGCGGCCCAGGCGGCGGTCCCCGCGCCCGTGAGGAAACTGCTCAACTCCCCGGTTTTAGTTCTCTGTGGGCGGCTTAGCGGCCGCGAGACCGCGGCTTTCGAGAAATCGCTGCAGGATGGAGAGCCGCGCTAGGCTGTCGGTCAGCTCGAGGAGCTTCTGCTTGGCGAGCTGGGGCACCGGGAGGATTTCAGTCAGGCGGTAGCCGACCCACGCGGCGTCGTCGAAGGCGTGCGGTTCGGCGAAAACGGACTTGCCCTGGTCGACGACGACCATTGCCAGCAGCCGTGCACAATCGGCAAACTCCTCGGGAACCGCGACGCTTGCTTCGGGAGCGATCAGCTCGACGTCGGCCGAGATCAGACCTTGCGTATTGGTTTGGCGCTCGAGGATGCGAAACCGCTGGCCGCCGCGGGTCTTGAGGTTGAGGATGCCCTGTTGCTGCACGTCGCATTCCTGGATCTTCGCAAGACACCCGACTCCTTCAGGCACGGCGGGCGCGCCGACCTCGGACCCCTTTTGGATGAGGCACACCCCGAACGGTTCGTTGCGTTTGAGGCATTCGCGCGTCATGTCCATGTAGCGCGCTTCGAATACCCGCAGCGGAAGCAGGCCTCCCGGAAAGAGCACCGTGTTGAGCGGGAAAATCGGGACGCGCAGCGATTCCAAGAGCGGGTCCGGCCTAGGGCTCTTCGCCCCAGCGGGGCATCAAATCGTGCTCGACCTCGAGGTGATCGAGTATTCGCGCCACGATGAAATCGACCAGGTCCTCGACGCGCTTGGGGCGGTGATAGAAACCCGGATTGGCCGGAAGGATGACCGCGCCCGCGCGCGCGAGCTTGAGCATGTTCTCCAGGTGCAGGGCCGAAAACGGCGTCTCGCGCGGGACGAGAATCAGCTTGCGGCCTTCCTTCAGCATGACGTCGGCCGCGCGCTCGATGAGATTGTCGGAGAGGCCCGCGGCGACCGCGGCGAGCGTGCCCACGGTGCAGGGGCAGATGACCATGGCGTCGGCGGGATTCGAGCCGGAAGCGACCGGAGCAAACCAGTCCTCGCGGCCGAATACCCGCAGTTGGCCGCGTTTCGCCGAATAGCGCTCGCCGAACATGCGCTCGGCGTCGGAGGCGCGCGGCGGCAACGCGATCCCCAGCTCCTGCTTGGCGACCACGTGGGCGGCCTGGGAATAGAGGAGCCAGACCCGGGCTTCGGCGCGTATCAGGGTTTCGACCAGCCTCAGGCCGTAGGGCATTCCGGAAGCGCCGGTCAGCGCGACGGCGACAGTCGGCTTCATGCTGCAGGGACGAGGTGCCGGTGCCGAATCAGCACCGGCGCATGGCTGCGAAAATAAGCGCCGAGGCGCTCGACGAGGTACACCGAGCGGTGCCGGCCGCCGGTGCAGCCGATAGCGACCGTGAGCGAGCTGCGGTTGTCCTGCCCGTATGCGGGCAGCCAGGTCTCGACGAACCGTCGGATGTCCCCCAGCATCGTGCCGACCTTCGGCTCCTTCTCTAGAAACGCGACGACCTCCGCGTCAAGGCCGGTGAGCGGTCGCAGCCGCGGGTCGTAATGCGGATTGGGCAGACAGCGCACGTCGAACACCAGGTCCGCGTCCAGGGGAACGCCGTGCGTGTAGCTGAAGGACTCGAACAGGAGCATCGTCGTTTCGGTGCGGATGTCCAGCCATTCCTTGATCCAGTTGCGCAGCATGTTCGGCAGCAAATCGGTCGTGTCGAGGCGGTAGCCGATCTCGCCCACGGAGGCGAGGACCTCGCGCTCGCGCGTCAGGGCCTCCTCGAGCGTGCGCGTCCCGGTCGCGAGCGGATGGCGCCTGCGCGTTTCGGAGAAGCGCCGGATCAGGGTATCGTTTTTCGCATCGAGGAAGAGCAGGCGCAGGTCCACGCCCTGAGCCTTCAGCGCCGCCACGTATTCCGGGACGAGCTCGAGCGAATCGCCCATGCGGGCGTCGATGCTCATCGCAACATGGTTGTGGCCCGCGCTGCGGAGCAGTTCCGCCGATTGCTGGAGCAGTTGTCCCGGGAGATTGTCGACGCAGTAGTAACCGCTGTCCTCGAGGGCATTGAGGGCGATGCTCTTGCCCGAACCCGAGAGGCCGCTGATGAGCACGAGCTGCATTTCGATACCTTAGCGGATTGACGGCAGCCGCGCAAAAAGGTCCCGGACGAAGGCCGCGCGTTGAGCCGCCGGCAGGTCGGCTCGAACGCGCGAAGTCGAAGCGGCGACATGAGTCGTCCGCTTCAACTTTTCTTCATCTCCGCCTGCTGCCTCTGCATGAGCTCGGCCGTCGAGTGAATGCCGCGAAGCTGCAGGATGTAGTTGCGCACCGCGGCCTCGAGCAGCACCGCGAGGTTGCGGCCCGCCGCGACCGGAATGACGACCTTGCGGACGGTCACGCCCAGGATGTCCTCCGACTGTTCGTGCAGCGGGAGCCGCTCCAGCTCGTTCGTCCCCGGGCGATCGAGATGCACGATCAGCCGCAAGTTCATCTTCGGGCGCACCGCAGTCTCGCCGAATATCGTGCGGATGTTGAGCACGCCCAGGCCGCGCACCTCCAGAAAATCCTTCAATACCGGCGGGCAGCGGCATTCGAGCGTGGACACCGCGATGCGCGAGACGTCGACGACATCGTCCGCAACGAGCCCGTGGCCGCGGCTGATCAGTTCCAGCGCGAGCTCGCTTTTTCCGGCGCCGGAGTCGCCCGTGATGAGGACCCCGAGTCCGAGCACGTCCATGCATACTCCGTGACGCTGCGCGGTCTCCGCGAGCGCCTTGCCGAGATAGCGACGCAGCCGGTCGATGACTTGTGCGCCGGGCATGTCGGTGGCGAACACCGCCGTGCCCGAGGCCTCGGCCGCCTTCAGCATGCGCACGTCGGCGGGCGCTCCATCGGCGACAACGATAGCCACCGGGTGGACCGCGAACAGATTGCCGAGCATCTGGAACAGTTCGGCTTCCTCGAACGCGGCGAGGTGGGCGATCTCGTGGTTGCCGAGGACCTGGATGCGGTTGGGATGGATGAGATTGAGGTGCCCTACGAGGGCCGCGGCGCCGGTACTGTCGCGCCAAAGCTTGGTCGCGCCGCCCGCCTTTCCGCCGATCCAGGCGAACCCGAGCTTGTCGCGATTGTCGTCATACAGCTGCGCGACGCTGATCTGCAACATGAGGCTGCCAGGCGGTGATGTGCTGATGGAGCGTCCCCGCATCGGTGTCGGTCGAAAGTTTCTCGCGCAACTCGCGGTCGCTCAGCATCTGTGCGAGCTCGGACAGGACGCGCAGGTGTTGCTCGGTCGCCTGTTCCGGCACCAACAGCAGGAACACCAGACTGACGGGCTTGCCGTCGGGCGCGTCGAACGGAACCGGCTGTGCCAGGCGCACAAAGGCCCCGACTGCTTCCTTCAGACCCTTGATCCTGCCGTGCGGAATGGCGACTCCCTGCCCCAGCCCCGTCGAGCCGAGACGCTCGCGGGCAAACAGGCTGTCGAACACCAGGCTCCTCGCCACGCCCTGGTTGTTCTCGAAGAGCAGCCCGGCCTGCTCGAACATGCGTTTTTTGCTCGTCACATCCAGATCCAGAAGGATGTTCGACGGGGGCAGGAGCTTCGCAATTAGGTTCATCGAGACCCTGAAAACCGGCCAGTTCGGGCCCTCGCGCGCAGAAACCGCGCCCGGCGCACCGGAAAGGCGTGGAATTCTACACCAACGGCTCAGGGGGCTGTTGAGAGCGCTTCCCGCGTGGAAATCTCAATCCGAGGGGGATTGGTGCTTGAGCGCAGCGTGCGGATGAGCATGCAAACGGTCTTTGTACTTGATGACCTGGCGATCGAGCTTGTCCGCCACCGCATCGATCGCGGCGTACAAATCCGGGTCGTCGCTCTTGGCGACGATGTCCTTGCCGGCGATGTGACAGCTGACTTCCGCCTTTCGTGTGAGATGGTCCACGGCGAGGATCACGCTGACTTCGATGACGTGATCGAAATGCCGCCGGATCCTGGAAAGTTTGCCCTCGACGTAACTGCGGATCGACGGCGTGACCGCCATGTGATGCCCGCTGATGACGAGATTCATGCGCGGCGTGCCTTCGCGTCAAAGAGACTTTCTCATGCTCACCGAAGGAATCTGCATGGCCTCCCGGTACTTGGCGATGGTGCGACGCGCGACCACGATGCCCTGCTGGCTGAGGATCTCGGAGATCTTGCTGTCCGAAAGGGGCTTTCGGGCATCCTCCGCGGCAACCAGCTGCTTGAGCAACGCCCGGATGGCGGTGGCCGAGCAGGCGCCCCCCGTCTCGGTGGCGACGTGACTCCCGAAAAAATACTTGAGCTCGAAAATGCCGCGCGGCGTGAACATGAACTTCTGAGTCGTAACGCGCGAGACGGTCGATTCGTGCAGGCCGAGCGTGCTTGCGATTTCGCGCAGTACCAGCGGCCGCATCCCGACCTCGCCGTGCTCGAGAAAATGGCGCTGACGGTCTACGATCGCCTGCGACACGCGCAGGATCGTCTCGAATCGCTGCTGCACGTTCTTGATCAGCCAGCGTGCTTCCTGCAGTTGATGCGAGAGCTGGCTGCCCGAATGACTCCGGTTGCTCTGCAGGATATCCGCATACATGCGATTGATGCGCAGCTTCGGCATCGCGTCGGGGTTGAGGCTCGCCACCCAGACATTCTTGATTTTCTTCACTACGACGTCGGGTACGATATAGCGCGTCTCGTTGGTTGAGAACGCGGCGCCGGGACGCGGGTTGAGGCTCTGGATCAGTCGCTGGGCCTGGCGCAGCTCGTCGTCTCCGCATTGCAGCGCTTTTTTGAGCCTCGCGAAGTCGCGGGCCGCGAGGAGCTCGAGGTGTTCGTGCGCGATCGCGAGGGCCGAGGCGCGGCTCGGCGTGGACTCGGGCAAGGCAAGCAGCTGCAACTCCAGGCATTCCGCGCAATTGCGGGCACCCACGCCCGTGGGGTCGAAATTCTGCAGATGCCTGAGAGCGATATACAGCTCCTCGGGCTCGATCTGCAGCTCCTCCCGCACGAGCTGCGCGAGCTCCTCCATGGGCTGCGTGAGATAGCCGCCTTCGTCCAGCGCTTCGATCAGGAACGCGACCAGGTTGCGGTCGCGCGGTTCCAGCTGGGTCAGAGCGAGTTGCCGGTGCAAATACTCGCGCAGATTGGGAGATTCGGCGGGAACCTGGAAAAAATCGGTGTCATCGGAGTCGTCGCGCGCGACCGAGCTCGGACCGCCTTCGCCCCCCCAGTCGTTGTCAGCGGAGAAAATGTCCGTCTGCGATGAATTCTCCGTGCTCGCCTCCTCCGCGGGTGCCTGAAGGGCGGGTGCCGGCTCGCCATTCATGTGCGCAGGGGGTGCCGGAATCTCGCTATCGGTGTCTGCGCGCTCGAGCAGCGGATTTTCGGCCAGAAATTTCTCGAGCTCCTGATTCAATTCCATGGTCGAGAGCTGCAGCAGACGTATCGATTGCTGCAGCTGCGGCGTCAGCGTCAGGTGCTGCGAAAGCTTGAGCTGTAGGGTCTGCTTCATCGATATGGGGCGCGAGGACCTCGGCAGGAGGATCGTAGTTCAGACGAGCCAAAATGGGAACGGGGGTGGTTCGCGGGATGCGTTGTCCCCTACAACCTGAAGTTTTCGCCGAGATAGACGCGTCTTACGTTTTCATTATAGACGATCTCGTCGGGCTTTCCGAAGGCGAGCACCAATCCGTCGTTGATGATGTAGGCGTGGTCGCAAATCCCCAGCGTTTCCCGCACGTTATGGTCCGTGATCAGGATGCCGATGCCGCGTTCCTTGAGGAACCGGATGATTTTCTGAATGTCGAGTACCGCGATCGGGTCGACGCCCGCGAAGGGCTCATCGAGCAGTATGAAGCTCGGACGCGTCGCAAGCGCCCGCGCGATCTCGACGCGGCGGCGCTCACCGCCTGACAGCGACAGGGCTGCAGATTGTCGCAGATGCGCGATGTTGAGATCGCGCAGCAGGCCGGAAAGGCGGGACTCGATTTCCTCCTCGGGAAGTTCCTGCAGTTCCAGCACCGCACGGACGTTCTCTTCGACGGTCAGTTTGCGGAACACGGAGGCTTCCTGGGGCAGGTACGACAGTCCCATGCGGGCGCGGCGATGCATCGCGAAATGGCTGATTTCCTTGCCGTCGAGATGGATCGCTCCGTCGTCCACGGCGATCAGCCCCACGATCATGTAGAAACAAGTCGTCTTCCCGGCGCCGTTCGGACCCAGCAGCCCCACGACCTCGCCGCTCGACACCTCGAGCGACACGTCCTTCACCACGACTCGCGAGCCGTAGTGCTTTTTCAGCTCGTGGACCTGCAGCTGACTCATCGAGTTTCGCCCGGTTCGGAAAGCACGGGGAGATCAGTCTTGCCGGCTCGTGCCGGAAGCAGGCGGGGTTTGGGGCTCCGCCGGCTTCTTCGGCATGATGGTTGCGCGCGCGCGTCCTTCGCGGTCAGTCCCGGACGCCGCGCCGGTTGATTTCACGGTAAAACGCTCCGTCCTGGCATCGTAGGAGATGAAATCCCCGCGAATATCGTCCCCGCTGTCGCGGCGCAGACGGGCGCTGTTGACGAATTCGACGCGCTCGAGCTTGTTATCGTATTCGATCCTGAACGCCTCTCCGTCGATGTATTCGCCGGGACCGTCCCGCTTGTGGCGGAACGTCGCCGGTTTGCCGCTCGCGACGCCGTGGTAGAAGCCGTCGCCGTCCTGCCGCACGACGATTCGGTCTGCGTGGATGATGAGCGAGCCCTGGGTCAGCACGACTTTCCCCTCGAAAGTGGCAACTTTCTTTGCGTCGTCGGAAATCATGCTGTCGGATTCGATGTTGATCGGCTTGTCGCGATCGGCTCTCTCGGCAAGCGCCGATCCTGCCGCCAAAGCCCACATTGCCGCAAGACCGAGGGCCGCGGCTGCGTGCGCCCTATTTCCTGGATGGCACATCAAAGAAGCCCTTGACTTGCGATTGCAGCATGAATTGTTGTTTGTTGTTGTTCACCACCATCCCGACCCCTGTCAAGATCGAGCGTCCTTCGGAAATCGTGACCGTGTGATCCGTACGCACGATCCCCTGTTCGGAGAGTAGGTGCAGGAATTCCGTGCGGGCGCGGAATTCGGGTCGCTCCGGCGTTGCCTCGCGCAAGAACAGCACATTGCCGTACAAGAAAGCCTCCTCGCCCTGGCGATTGATGGTGCCGCGATTGGCCGTCGCGATGAAGTTGCCGCCGTCAGCGGCAATTTGAACGAAGCGCGGATAAAGCGCTTCGCCTGAACCGTCGTCGGCAAAATGCATCATCTTCGGTGCAGAGAATGTGTACAGGAGCTTGCCCGAACCGTCCAGCCTCTGGACGGTGAAGTTTTCGACAATCGAATCGGGATCATGCCCCGCGGGCTTTGCGTCCCCGCCGGGGCCGTCCAGCACGGCGTATTGCAGCCACAGGGTCAGCAACCCGAGAAACGCCATCAAAACAACCGGGAGAGAAGGAGTAACGCGCGTTTTCATGCAAGCTGGCGGGCGATGGCCCGCTCCAGCGTGTCTTGGGCCCGCATGATCAGCTCGCAGACCTCGCGGGCGGCCCCTCTGCCGCCGGGAGCGCGCGTGACGTGGTGGACGCGCTCCCGCACGAGCTCCGGCGCTTCGGGCACGCTCGCGGCAAACCCGCAACGCGCGAGCACCGGCAGATCCACCCAATCATCGCCCATGTATCCAGCGGCGGCGGCCGGGGTGCGCAACCGGCCGATCAGGCCTTCGAAAGCCGCACTCTTGTTCCCGGCACCTTGTTCGACGAGCGTGATGCCCAGCTCCGCGGCGCGGACCTCGACGGCGCGCGAACGACGCGCGGAAAGAATGGCGACCTCGACCCCGCTCTCCTTCAGCATCTTGAGCCCGTGGCCGTCCCGTGCGTTGAATGCCTTCAACTCCGCTCCGGTTTCGCTGAAGTACAGGGTCCCGTCGGTGAGCACCCCGTCGACATCGAAGATCATCAGCCGCAGCCGCCGTATTCGTTCCAGAACGTCGTCGCGCATCAAATGACCTTGGCGCGAAACAGGTCGTGCATGTTCAGAGCGCCAACGAGCTCTCCGGTTTCCGTCGCGACGAGCAGCTGATTGATCTTGTGACGCTCCATCAACTCGAGGGCTTCGGCGGCGAGCTTGTGCGGGGCGATCATGTGTGGATTGCGTTTTATGACATCGGTGATCTTGAGCGCGCGCACGTCGGGTTTGCGCTCCAGCGTCCTGCGCAGGTCGCCGTCGGTGAATATTCCGACGACCTTTTTGCCGGGGCCGAGGATCGCGGCCATGCCCATGCTTTTCCTGGATATCTCGGCCAGCAAGTCGGAAAAGGAATCGGTGTCGGATACGGCCGGGACTTCGTTGCCGGTGCGCATGACGTCGGAGACATGGATGAGAAGCTTCCTGCCGAGCGCGCCGCCGGGGTGGGCGCGCGCAAAATCCTGCTCATCGAAACCGCGAGCGTCGAGCAAAGCGACCGCCAGAGCGTCGCCGAGCGCGAGCGCCGCGGTGGTGCTCGCCGTCGGCGCAAGATTCAGCGGGCAGGCTTCCTGCGCGACGCCCGCGTCAAGGTGGACATCGGCTT
>DASPWT010000152.1:0-2161 GCA_035637655.1 Burkholderiales bacterium
GCCGAGGTCGCCGAGCATTATCGCCGGCGCGGCAAATCGATCGCGACCGATTTTTCCCGCGTGCCCGGGCTGCCGCTGCAGGTCATGTCGATGCGGCGCGTGGTGCTGAACCTCATCGACAACGCGCTGCGCTACGGGGAAAAGGAAGTGAGCGTCGCGGTGCGCGCCGAAAACGGCGCGGCGGTGCTCGAGGTGGCCGACCGCGGCCCCGGCATTCCGGCCTCGGAGGCCGAGCGCCTGAAGCAGCCCTTCACGCGCCTGGAGGTCGCGCGCAGCGACAAGGGCGGCGCGGGCCTCGGGCTCGCAATCGTCGAGCGCGTCGCGCGCGCGCACCGCGGCAGCTTCGAGCTGCTCGCGCGCGAGGGCGGAGGCCTCGTCGCGCGGATCCGGCTTCCGTTCGAGAGCAAGGCGGCCGCATGAGCCCGCCCCGGGCAAGACGGGTTTTTCGGGTACACTTCGCGACCATTTAAAAGGACGACCATGAAGAGACTGCTTGCCATCCTCGCCCTGGCCGCCGCCCCCGCGGCGTTTGCGCAGACCTGCCCCGAGAAGAACCTGCTGTACTGGCAGGCCTTTCCCGCAGGGGGCGAATCCGACATATCGGCCCGGCACCAGCAGTTCGTGCTGAAAAAGAAATGTCCCTCGATGGAAACCATCATCCAGTACAAGCCGGGGGCGGGCGGCGGCGTCATGTGGGCGCAGATGAACGCCCTGCCGGGCGACGGACTGAACATCGTCGGCATCAACCTGCCGCACATCGTGCTGGCGCCGTTCGAAGGCCAGGTGCAGTACAAGACCGAGGACATCACGCCGGCGTACTGGTTCCACTACACCCCGGACGCGCTGGTCGTGGCCGAGTCCAGCCCCGTCAAGACCTTCCAGGACTTCGTCAGGACCGCGAAGGAGCAGCCCGGAAAGCTCACGCTCGGAGGCTCGGGGCTCAACTCGGCGAACCACGCCGCGCACGAGCGCCTCGACTCCGAGTTCGGCGTGAAAACCACCTACATTCCCTTCAAGGGTACCGGCGACATGACCATCGCAGTGGCCGGCGGGCACGTGAGCGGCGCGATGTCCTACACGGCTTTCGCAATCAACAACAAGGGCAAGATGCGCGCGCTCGCGGTAGCGATGGACAAGCGCCACCCGCTGCTCCCCGACACGCCCACCTTCCGCGAGCTGGGCGTCAATTGGGTAGACGGGGCCTTCCGCGGAATCGGCATGCCGAAGTCCACGCCTCCCGAGGTGCGCAAGCGCATGTCCGACCTGTGGGCCGCGCTGAACAACGACCCGGAGATGAAGGAGCTCGCCGCGAAGAGCGGCTTCGAGCTGGTCAACGTGGGCGTCGAGCAGATGGACGCCTTCATGAAGGAGCGCATCCGCGTGTACACGGGCGTGGCGAAACAGATGGGGCTCGCCAAATAGCGCAGAACCGCGCGCCTTACACCCGCCAGGACTTCAGCACTTCGTAGCGGCTGCCTCGAGGCAGCGTAACGGACTGCACCAGCGCAAAGCCGTCGACCTTCCAGGGAATCGGATCCAGCGCAGGCATCGCTTTCGGCTCGCGGGCGTCGCGCAGCAGCGTCACGTGGGACGCGAAGGACTTCGCGTCGAAACGGATCTGCGATTTCAGCAGTGCGCCGCGCAGCTCGGAAACGAGCGCTTCGAGCTCGGGCGGGACGACCGACGCGCCCGCCCACGCGATGCGGTTGTGCTTCCAGTAGCCCGGCTGGTCGAGGACAAGAGAAACGGTGCGCGGCGTAACCTCGCCCGCGGCACGTTCGACCTCCGCGACGCGCGCCTCCTCGACGCTGCCGAGAAAGGCCAGGGTCACATGCAGATTCTCGGTAGGCGTCGCACGGCCGCCGCACAGCGCGTGGAGCCCGCGCGACCAGCGCTCGAGCTGCGCGCGCACCTCGTCGTCCGGCCACAGCGCGAAGAACAGCCTCACGGAACAACGACTCAGTCGAGCAGCGCGACTGCCTCGGCTGCGATGCCTTCGCCCCGGCCGATTGCGCCGAGCCGTTCGGCGGTCTTCGCCTTGACGTTGACCTGGTCGGGGCGGATTTCGAGATCGGCGGCGAGGTTCGCAACCATCGCGCCGATGTGCAGAGCCATCTTGGGCGCTTCCGCGATGATCGTGGCGTCGAGGTTGGCGATCGAG
>DASPWT010000153.1:0-4149 GCA_035637655.1 Burkholderiales bacterium
CGGATTGAAGATCAGGTCGGCGTCGGCCATCACGAAGCCTTCACGCGCAAGCTCCGGATCGTTCGGGTCCTTGGGCCGCTCGACAAACCCGATCGGGTTCCAGGCGTAGCCCTTTCCCCAGCGGAGCACCCTTTTTCCCGCTTCCATGGAGAGACCCGGGTCGGGCCTTATCGCGTAGGCCGCCTCGAATACGCTGTTGCTGTGATCGTGCGCCAATTGATCGCGCTGGAAATCGGAATTGGTGCGAAAGTCGAAGGTGCCGATGCCCTGGCGGAGCTTGCCGGCGAGCTGCAAGGTGCCGGTGGTGCGATCGAGGCCGTCTCTTTGCGGCTGGTCGAAATTGTTGAGCCTGTAGAAGGCCGCGCCGCGGTTGAAGCTGAAGTCCTCCTGCTTGAGCTGAACGTGCCCGCCGATCTCGAACGCCTTTCTCTCGAACGCGGACGCATCGAAACTGAATTCCTCCGCCGCCTGGACGCCCGCCGGGAAAGCAAGGAGAACGAGCGGCCAGAGGAGCCGCGGTCTCCCTGCGGGCTTCATTTCCGCAGCTCTTGGATCCGCGGGAGGTAATTGAGCGTAAAGACCTCGTCGGAGAAGCTCGCCTTCTTCAGGCCCGACCACAGCATCACCGACTTGTAGCCCTTGTACAGCGGGCTGTCGGTCTCGATCGTCGCGGGGCGCTTGATTCCGCCGCCGAAGTCCTTGATGTCCTTGAAGCGCAGCGTCTTGAGCAGCAGGCCGCTCGCCGCGTACGCTTCGATCGTGACCGGCAGCAGCAATTGCCTGTCGACCCGCATCTTGAGCCGGTCGTAGGCGATTTCCCCGGTCTTCGCCTTCAGCGAAAGCACCAGCGCGTCCTTTTGCTCCTCCGCCGTTTCCACGTTGTACTCCGCGGTGTAATCGATGCGCAGGATGTCGGCGTTGTTGAAGATGCTGCCCGTCACCGACTGCAGGCTGGTGACCCGGATCGGCCGCCCCACGTCGGGCATGTACAGCCACATGTTTTCCGCAAGGCGCAGCGTCGCGCGGCCCTTGTCGCTCGCAGGAGAAAGAAACAGGGCGACGACCTTGTCGCGGCCTTTCTTCATCGTGTAGAGGACATATTCCTTCCTGGCGCCGTCCGGCTGGATGTCGATCAGCTTGCGGTAGGCTTCGTAGGACTCCGGCTCCAGGTTGCGGTCGACTTTCTCGAGGATCTGCTGTCCGTCGATCGCCGCGGCCGGCAGCGCGAGGAAAAAAAGGAGAAACAGCAATCGGCTCATCGGGGCGCTCTTTCGATCACACGTGGCCGAGCGCGCGCACCGGGTCCATGCGCGAGGCTTTCCAGGCGGGCTGCAGGCTCGCCAGCAGCGCGATGATCACGACCATGCCGGCGATGACCGCGACGTCCTTCACGCCGATCGCGGGGGAAAGCACCAGGCCCTGCTGCTGGCCGAAGTTGAAAGTGAGCTTCCAGACGTTCAAAGCGTAGATCGCCCCGAGGCTGATCGCGGTCCCGAGCGCGGTCCCGCCCAGCCCGAGCAGCAGCCCTTCGGTGAGGAACAATGAAAGGATCCTCCCGGGCGGCGTGCCGATCGCGGAGATCATCCCGATCTCGCGGATGCGTTCGTACACGGCCATGACCATCACGTTCATCACGCTGATGAGCACGATCGACACCAGCATGATCTTGATGAACACCGCCAGCAGGTCGATCATGTTCGCGATGCTCGAGAAAGGCGACAGCGCCGCCCAGGTGTGGACTTCCAATCCCGATCCTGCGCCTTTCTCGGCGCCGTCCGGCGCCCCGCCGGCGGCGCTTCCCAGCTCGCGGGAGAGCCGCGCGTAGACCTGGTCGAGCTGCGCCGGGTTCTTGAGGCGAACGGCGATCTCGCTGATCTCGGACTGCGTCATCCGCAGCAGGTTCCCTGCGTCCTCGATGCGGACATAGCCGTCCCGGCCGCTCGGACCGGTTACGCTCTCGAGTATTGCCCTGACCGTGAAGGTCTTGCCGTTGACGGAGCCCTCGCGATTGGTGGCGACCAGCACGATGGTGTCGCCCGTTTTCACTTTCATGCCCCTGGCCAACAGTGCGGGAATCAAAATCTCGCCGGGGTTCAGCAATGCACCCGTCTTGCTTCCCTCGATGATCCGCCCGGGCAACAGGGGCGTCGTCGCGGTTTCTTTCACCGGGTCGATGCCGTTGACGCGGATGCTGGTGGTCTCGGTGAAATTGCTGAACATGGCGCCGAACTTGACGCGTTCCGAATAGGCCTCGACTTCGGGCATCTTGTCGAGCGCCTGCTCGACTTTCCGGACCATGTCCGGCGGCATGTTGAGGTTCAGCGGAAGGTTGTCGATCGAGGCCACATAACCGCTGCGGTGCACTTCCAGATGACCCAGGATCGCGTCGGTGAACTGGCCGATCATCATCGCCTTGAACGACCCGGCGACGGCGACGAACAGGAGCACCGCGACGACGCCGAGCGTGACCAACGTCGAGGTGAGCAGCGTGCGCCGCCCGAAGCGCGCCAGGTTTCTGAGGGCGATCTTGAGGACGTTAAGCACCGACTGCCTCCTTCATTCCCGCGGGCTTGCGGATCCTGCCGTCCTCGAGAGTGAACACGACTTCGGCCTCGCCCATGATCTTCGGGTCGTGCGTGGAGAACACGAAGGTCGTGCCGAGCTCGTCGCGCATCTTCTTCATCAGCTCGATGACCCGGTAGGCGGAATCGTGGTCGAGGTTGGCGGTCGGCTCGTCGGCGAGCACGAGCTGCGCGTCGGTGGCGAGCGCCCGGGCGACGGCCACGCGCTGCTTCTGGCCGCCCGATATCTGGTCCGGACGCTTGTGCGCCTGTCCCGACATGCCGACCGCGTCCAGGAGCCGCAGGATCTGCGCGCGCCGCTTCTGCTCGGGCCAGTCCTGCACCATGATGAGCGGGTATTCGATGTTCTCGTAGACGGTGAGCACCGGTATCAGGTTGAAATCCTGGAACACGAAGCCGATGTGCTGCCCGCGAAACTCGGCCGCCGCGCGCCGGTCGAGCGTCCCGACGTCGCTATCGATGACGGTGAGTTTTCCTCCGGTCGGGCGATCGAGACAGCCGATCATGTTGAGCAGCGTGCTCTTGCCGCTGCCCGAAGGGCCGACGAAGGCCACGAACGATCTCGCTTCGATGGCGAAATCGACGCTCCTCACCGCCGGCACTTCCACTTCACCGGAGCGATAGGTCTTGACGAGGCTTTCGGCGCGTATCAGGGACATGATTGCCGCCCAGAATACGCGGTACACCGACCGGCAGCTTGATCCAGGTCAAACTCCCAGGCGGGAGCAAGGTGAAAGCGGATAATTTGGGCTGAATCAAATCGCGGTCCGCTCCGAAGATGTGCTGCGGCACCGAGAAGCGCCGGTTCCGGCGCTGCAGCTCCGTTGATCAGAGCGCGTTGAGCGGAATCTTGAGATAGGAGCGGCCGTCCGCCTCCGGCGGCGGCAGCTCGCCGGCGCGCACGTTCACCTGGATGGCGGGCAGGATCAGCGTGGGCATGTCGAGGGTGCGGTCGCGCGCGGTGCGCATCGCGACGAACTCGTCTTCGCTCACACCGTCGTGGATGTGGATGTTGCCGGCACGCTGCTCCGCAACGCTGGTTTCCCATTGCGGCGCGCGCCCTCGCGGCGGATAGTCGTGGCACATGAAGAGCCGCGTCCCGCCCGGCAGGCCGAGCAGCCGGCGCACCGAGCGGTACAGCGTGCGCGCGTCGCCGCCGGGGAAGTCGCAGCGCGCCGTGCCGACGTCGGGCATGAACAGCGTGTCGCCGACGAACACCGCGTCGCCGATCCGGTAGGCCATGTCCGCGGGCGTGTGTCCCGGAAGGTGCATCGCCTCGCCCGCGAGCTCGCCGACGCGGAAGGCTTCGCGATCGGCGAAAAGATGGTCGAACTGCGAGCCGTCGAGGCGGAACTCCGGCTCGAGGTTGAACACCTTCTTGAAAACGCCCTGCACGGTGCGGATCTGCTCGCCGATCGCAATGCGGCCGCCGAGCTCCTTGCGCAGGTAAGGCGCGGCCGAGAGATGGTCCGCGTGAGCGTGGGTTTCGAGGATCCACTCGACCTTCAGGCCGCGACTGCGCACGAAGGCGATCACCTTGTCGGCCGAGGCGGTGGAGGTGCGCCCG
>DASPWT010000154.1:0-3709 GCA_035637655.1 Burkholderiales bacterium
CGCGTCGGCGATGTCGCCGTCGTGACGGAAACGGGCGAGTACTACGGCTGGGTGGGCGGCGGATGCACGCGATCGACCGTGCTGCGCGAAGCGCGGCGGGCGATCGCCGACGGCGAGCCGCGGCTGCTCAGCCTCTCGCCCGAACCGGAGAAGGGCCGGCGCGCCGGGGTGGTCGCGCTGCCCATGACCTGCGACAGCGGAGGGACCGTGGAAATCTACGTCGAGCCGGTGTTGCCGGTTGCGCGGCTGGTTCTTTTCGGAAGCTCGCCCGCGGTGCGCGTGCTCGCGCGACTCGGCCACACGATGGGTTACCGCGTCGCCGTCGTCGATGCGGACGCCGACAAAGCCGCGTTCCCGGACGCCGAACGCGTGCTGCAGTCGATAGCCCCCGACGCGCTGCCGCGCGGGGCGCACGTGCTGGTGGCGACCATGGGAGAGAGCGACCTCGACGCGATCGAGGCGGCCCTCGCGCAATCGCCCGCGTATCTCGGTGTGATCGCGAGCACGAAGCGCTTCGCCCTATTGCGCGATGCTCTGCTCGCCCGCGGCCTTGCCGGCGAGGCGCTCGATCGAATCGCGGCGCCCGCGGGTCTGGACATCGGCGCGCGCACGCCGGAAGAGATTGCCTTGAGCATCATGGCCCAGATCGTCGAGTGGCGCCGGCGCGCCGCGGAGCCGGCGTCGCGGATTTCGGCGTCCGCCGCCGCCCCGCGCGAAGCGACCGATCCTGTGTGTGGCATGAGCGTCACGATCGCGGGCGCGCGTCACACCGCCGAGGTGAATGAAATCAAGTATTACTTCTGCTGTTCGGGTTGCCGGGACCAGTTCCTCTCCGAGCCGGCGCGCTACCCTGCCGCCAAGGCGCACCGGTCATAGAGGGCTTGCTCCGCTTCGTGGCGTGATGTATCGTCGGCGGCACGAGAATAATATCCCGTCGGCATATGTTTACGAGGGTGGATGCGCGCGGCGATCCAGTCGCGCCTGCGTTCTGTTTTTCGGTCCGTAGAGCTTGCAGCGCGCAACGCGCGGAAAGGGGAGACCGATGATTCCTGCGGCATTCGACTATCACCGTCCTGACACGCTCGACGAGGCCTTGAAGCTGCTCAAGCGCCACGGCGACGAAGCGAAGGTGCTCTCGGGAGGCATGAGCCTTCTGCCCATGCTCAAGCTGCGCCTTGCGTCGTTTGCGCACCTCGTCGATATCGGGCGCATTCCGGGGCTCGACACCATCAAGGAAGAGAAAGGGACTCTGCGCATCGGGGCGATGACACGGCAGGCCGCGCTCGAGCGCTCCGATCTCATCCGGACCAAGTATCCCATTCTCGCGGACGCCATCCCGCTGATCGCCGATCCGCTGGTGCGCAACCGCGGAACCATCGGCGGAAACGTGGCCAACGGTGATCCCGGGAATGATCAGCCGGCGATCATGCTGGCGCTCGGCGCGACCTTCGTTGCGCGCGGCGCGAAGGAGCGCAGCATACCGGCCAGCCAGTTCTACAAAGGGCTGTACTCCACCGCCCTGGCGCCGGGCGAGATCCTCACCGAGATCCGCATTCCGGCGCCGCCGCCCAAGAGCGGCGGGGCCTACGCCAAGTTGAAGCGCAAGACCGGCGACTTCGCCGTCGCCGCAGCGGCAGTGCAGGTGACGCTTGGGAAGAACGGCGCGATCGAGCGCGCCGGTATCGCCCTGACCAACGCCGGGCTCACGCCGCTCGAGGCGGTCGATGCGGCGAAGTATCTCGTCGGCAAGATGCCGGACGAAAAAACCATCGCGGAAGCGGCGAAGATGGCCGCGGCAAAGAGCGCGCCCTCCGCCGACCGGCGCGGCTCGGTCGAGTACAAGAAGGAAATGGCGCGGGTTCTGACGACGCGCGCACTGCGTAAGGCGGTCCAGCGCGCGGGAGGAAACTGAATGGCCACGCACAAGATCAGCGTCACGATCAACGGCGCGGCGCGCGAGGCGGAAGTCGAATCGCGCCTGCTGCTCGTCCACCTCATCCGCGAAGTGTTCCGGATGACGGGCACGCACGTCGGCTGCGACACCTCGCACTGCGGCGCGTGCACGGTGGTGCTCGACGGCAACCCGGTCAAGTCGTGCACGGTGCTCGCGGTGCAGGCCGACGGCGCGAAGATCACCACGGTCGAAGGCCTGGAGCAGGGCGGCAAGCTCCATCCCGTGCAGGAGGGTTTCACCGAGAAGCACGGCCTGCAATGCGGTTTCTGCACCCCGGGCATGCTGATGACCACGAGCGCGCTCCTCGAGCGCAACAAGAACCCGAGCGAACAGCAGATCCGCGAGGCCATCTCGGGGAACCTGTGCCGCTGCACGGGCTACGTCAATATCATCAAGGCCGTCCAATACGCGGCCGAGAAGATGCGCTAAGAGTCAGGAGATATCATGAGCGAACCCAGAACCGACGCCAAGATCTGCGGAATGGGCCATTCCATGAAGCGCAAGGAGGACCCGCGCTTCATCCGCGGCCAGGGCCGCTATATCGACGATTTCGTGCTGCCCGGCATGCTCTACATGGACATCGTGAGGAGCCCGCACGCGCACGCGAAGATCAAGAAGATCAACACCGAGCGCGCGCTGAAGATTCCCGGCGTGCTCGCGGTGATCGACGGGCCGACGCTCGCCAAGTACAAGCTGCACTGGATGCCGACCATCTCGGCGGACACGCAGATGGTGCTGCCGATCGACGAGGTCATGTACCAAGCGCAGGAAGTGTGCGCGGTGATCGCGACCGAGCGCTACATCGCGGCCGACGGAGTCGATGCGGTGGAGGTCGAGTACGAGCCGCTTCCCGTGATGGTCGATCCGCACAAGTCGCTCGCCCCCGGAGCGCCGGTCTTGCGCAAGGACAAGGAGGGCAAGAAGGACAACCTCGCCTTCCACTGGCAGGCGGGCGACAAGGCGGACGCCGAGCGCGCGCTCGCCGCATCCGACGTGGTGGCGAGCGAGAACGTCTATCTCCCGCGCATCCATGTCGCGTCGATGGAGACCTGCGGCTGCATCGCCGACTTCGACACCGCGCAGGGCAAGCTCACTGTATACATGACGACGCAGGCGCCGCACGCGGTGCGCACCGTGCTCGCGCTCGTCGCCGGGCACGTCGGGCTGTCCGAAGAGAGGATCCGCGTCGTGTCCCCCGATATCGGGGGCGGGTTCGGCGGCAAGGTGCCGGTCTATCCCGGCTATGTCATCGCGATCGCGGCCTCGGTCGTGATCGGCAAGCCGGTGAAATGGATCGAGGACCGCATGGAAAACCTGCAGGCCGACTCTTTCGCCCGCGACTACCACATGAAAGTGGAACTCGGCGCGAAGAAAGACGGCACGATGACTTCGCTCAAGATCAAGACGGTGGCCGACCACGGCTACGCCAACGCCTCGGCGAACCCGTCAAAATTTCCCGCGGGCCTCTTTTCGATCTGCACCGGCTCCTACGACCTGAAGCACGCTTTCTGCGAGGTCGACGCGGCTTACACGCACAAGCCGCCGGGGGGCGTGGCCTACCGCTGTTCCTTCCGCGTCACGGAAGCCGTGCACGCGATCGAGCGCGCCACCGACGCGCTCGCGCAGAAGCTCAACATGGACCCGGCCGAGCTGCGCATGAAGAACTTCATCAAGCCCGAGCAATTCCCCTACAAGTCGGTGCTCGGCTGGGAGTACGACAGCGGCAACTACGGCGTGGCGCTCAGGAAAGCGATG
>DASPWT010000155.1:0-5296 GCA_035637655.1 Burkholderiales bacterium
CCGGGGCTTGCAAACTCATAAATTTCGCGAAACCCGATGGCGACAGCCGACTGTTCCTGACGCGGCCGACGTTCCGACTCCCTGATATCCCCGGCACCACACCAAATTCGGCGCAGGCGCGGCAGCAGACCCGCCAAATCGGCTCGGGCCACAGTCGCGAGCCCGATCTGTTCGGTGGAATCCCCCTCGGCCAACCGCTGCATGCACCAATTCAATGCTCCATCTATTTTGGTGGTGTTGACGAGGTGCGTGACTCCGCCCGCTACGACAACGCGGATTCGTCCGGCGCGCTTTATTCCCACCCCGGCAATCGCTCCCTCGGGGCGGGCATCGCCTGCGCCTTCATCCTTGTCGAGCATCGCCGATTCGACCAGGTGCGCAAATAATGCGGTCAGCGCCAGCGTCGCCTCGAGATTGCGATGCGTCATCGCGCCTGCCTGCGCGATCGAAAGCAGCAATGCGCGTCCGTAAGTCGCAAGCGGTGTGAGGGCGCCCCGCGGGTTGAGGGGGTCGGGAACGACCTCGGCATCCAGCTTCTCCCGGTTGGCTGCCTGCATGCGCTCCTGCAGCCTTTTCCATAATGCAAGTCCAACGCTCTGCCGGGCGTGGTAATGCTCGACCATTTGGCTCACCAGGCAAGCCATGCAGCGCTGCAGCGGGCGTGCCAGGTCTTGCCGCGCCGGGTCATCGGACCGCGCAGCCAAAGCCGTTTCGAAAACGCGCTGATACACCGTTTCGAAGGCATGAAGAAGCGCCATCGCATGCCCGAATCGCCTCGCTTCCGCTTCACCCAATGGCAAGGCACGGTCGGTGTAGCCTGAACGATACTCGGCAACTGCGTCCTCGCCGGATGCCCGCAAGACCTCCGCGATTTCAAAAAGCGTTCGTGGCGCAAGCGCGTTTGCTTCAAGTCCGGACAGAATCTGCACGATTGCCGCACCAACCTCGTCTCGGTTGGAGCGAGCCACGCCCGCGATTGCGGAATACGCTTCTTTTGCGGAAGAGACACTAATTCTGACAGTCATGAAGTTTTCGGCGGCGAGGCCTCCGCACGCATGAATTCGGCGGTTCGGCGCCGATCGAGCTAGCTCAGCATCCGGTTGGATTGGCGCAGGCGGGTGGAAAGCTTGACGCCGAGATTGGTCAGCAGCTTGATGGCGATCGCGGGCATGTCGCGCTCGATGCGCTCATAGGCCGGCCGGTCGAGCACGTAGCAGACCAGGCGCTCGTCGGCCTGCACCGTGGCCGAGCGCGGCTCGCGATCGAGGAGCGCCATCTCGCCGAACGCCGTGCCGGAGGCGAAGGTCACGAGGCGCTGCTCGCGCCCGCCCTTTTCGTGCCCGCGCGCGGCGATCGCGAGCCTCACGCTCGCGCTGCCGCTTGCGATGATGTAGAGCTCGTCTTCGGCGGCGCCTTCGCGGAACACGACTTCGCCGGCGGCGTACTCGCGCCGCTTGAGCAGCGCGCGAAACTGCTCGCGCTCCTTGGACGTGAAGCGCGCGAGCAGGGCGTGCCGCTCGAACGGGTATTCGCCGCCGGCCGCTTCGGCGGGTCGCAGCGTCCCGACGAGATGGTTCTCGGCCCACTCGAGCGCGTGGTCGGAGTCGGAGAACGCGGCGCCCACCGCAGCGACGACTCCCATTCCGCGAAGCACGGCCTCGACATGCGGCGCGGCGTCAACCGAAGAGAGCAGCAAGTGCGCGCCCTGCGCCTTGAGCCTTTCGTGCGTCTGCAGCAGGATGCGCGCGCCGGTGCTGTCAAGGTCGTTGACGCGCCGGAAATCCAGCACCACGTACCGCACCCCGGAGGCCAGCGCGGCATCGACCCGCTCGGCGAGCGATTCGGCCGAGCCGAAGAATACCGGCCCTTCGAGCTCGAGCAGCACGATGCCACGGCCGTGCGCGTCGAGCAGGGCGGATTCCGCGGCGTCGCGCGCGCGGCGCGAACGCACCTCGTCGCCGTACTGCTCGCGGCGCACGATCGAGCGGCTCATGCGCAGCACGAACAGCACCACCGCCACGCCGACGCCGATCAGCACGGCGATCGTGACGTCGCCGGCGATCGCGGTCACCGCGACCGCGAGGATCACCGTGAGATCGAGCGCCGTCGAGTGCCAGTCCACCGTATCTCGCGAGATCACCTTGCGCACGAGCTGCAGCGACCACCGGTCGACGAGCTGCAGCGCGGTGACGATGAGGACGGCGCCGACCACCACGAGAGGCAACTTGCCGAGCAGAGGCGCGAGCGCGGCCACGACTGCGAAGATGACCGCGCTATGGACGAGAAGCGCCAGCGAAGTGCGCGCGCCGCCCTTGTAGCCCGCGGTCGATGAGGCCACGCTGACGCCGCCGCAGATGCCGCCCAGGAGCGGCGTTATCAGGTTGGCGCCGCCGATCAGGCGCAGCACGCGGTTCGCCGCGGTGCGCTGGCCGGTGATGCCTTCCACGATGCGCGAGCAGATCAGCGTGTCGAGTGAGGCGACGACCGCGAAGCTGAAGGCGAAAAGAAGTAGAGTCGGCAGCATATCGATCGCGGCTCGGTGAACGGCGAACGCCATCATGGCGCCGAAGTAATGCCCGTCCGGGCTGCCCCCGGGGATGCGGCCGATGGTCGGCCCGAGCTTCGCCTCCAGCCCGGCGGCGACGAGCAGATAGTACGCGAGCGTGCCAAAAAGCAGGCCGAGCAGCGCCGGGGGCAGGTACCGCGACAGGCGGCGGCCGATCCAGATGACCGCGACCGTGGCCGCGCCCAGCGCCAGGTTGAGAAGCTTCGCGTCCGCGAGCGCCGCGTAAAGCGCCGACGGCGGCAGCCGGTGCGGCAGCCCGAGCATGATGTGCAGCTGCGAATAGAGGATCAGCAGCGCGGCGGCGTTCTGGAAGCCCGCCATGACCGGTGAAGGGATGAACCTCACCACAGCGCCCAAGCGCGCCGCGCCGAAGATCATCTGGATGAGGCCGGCGAGAGAGAGGGTGGCGAGCAGCGCGCCTGCCAGGTAGTACGGCTCGAGCTCGCCGAGCGGCCCGGCCGGCGGTTTAGCAAAGCCCTGCATCGCGATCGAGCCGATCATGAACGCGATCAAGCTGCGAGGCGCGTAGATGGTGACGGTGCGCGCGCCCAGCAAAAGCGCCACCAGCCCGAGGAAAATTGCGCCATACAGGCCCGTGAGAATGCCGATCGACAGAAACCGCTCGCCGAAAGGCGCGAAGGCGAGCAGTCCGAAACCGATGCTCATGGGGATCGTCACTACCGCCGCGACGAGGCCGCCGGTCAGGTCGCCCCGAAGATTGCTCTTCCAGCTGCCCGGAAAAACCGCGAACGCGGAACGGCCGGCGCGAGGCGCGGGCTGCTCGGCTCGCGGTAGCTCGGACCGATCTTTCGCTTCAACCACCTTTTTTTGTCGCATAGAGTTATGGAATCCCCGCGTTGTTCACCCGGATCTTGTAGACGCCGGTGCGCGCAGCGATGTACAGGGTCTTGTGGTCGGGGTCGCCGAACTCGACGTTGGCGACGAGCTCGGGGGTGAGTATCGTCCCCAGATGTCTGCCCCCGGGCGTGAGCTTGTAGATCACGTTCGCGGGGATGTCGCTCAGCAGCAGGTAGCGGCCCTGCTCGACCCAGACGATGCCCTCGGTAAACCCGAAGCCGCCCTTCACCAGCTGCAGCCTGGCGTCGGGGGACACCAGCGCGTCGAGCGCCGGGGCTAGCCTCACGACGGCAGGCTTGTCGCCCTGCGCCTGCGCGCTCGCTCCGCAGGCTCCGAGAGTCGCCGCGAAGAGGACTGCGGCGGAAATCGAAGAGTTTTTCATGACACCCCCTATCGCCACACCAGGAGTCCGGCCGCGCAGGCGGACTAGGCAGCGTAAAGAAAATGCGCGCATATTTTGCCACAGCGCGGTACGGCTCGAACCACGCTTGGATCAACCGCGGACCCGCGCGGCCCGCGTTCTTATTTGAGCACGCGCAGAAGCGAAATACTCAAAGCTTTTGGCGCCAAAGACTTCTCGACCGCGCGCGTGATGGGTCCGAGCTGCCTCCGGCCCGGATCGTAGGCAAAGGAGAGCGATGTTCCGTCGAGCGACACCCTAGCACTGCCGCGATCGACTCCTTGAGTGGTTTCGAGCGCGTTCTGGATTTCGCGCCGGGCCCCGGGACCCGACGCGATCAGGCCCTCGACCGCAAAGAACGCCACTTCATGCCTGCGGTCGAGGGAGCGCACGATGACGGTATGATCGTACGCGGCGGCCACCTTGTCCTCGACGCAGTAGCCGCACGCGACGGCGGCCGCCATCGGCACAAAAAGGAGGAGCCCGGCAAACGCCGTGCGCACGTCAGTGCCCTCCCTGCGCGGTCGCAGCACCCGCAGGCTGCGCGTCGATCCAGTGGAAGTACTTCATGTACTGCCTGATTTCCGCGTCGGACAGGCTCTGGTTCGGCATCGGGATGTTGTTGAACTCCTTCAGCATCACCTTGGCATCGGCGTCGGTCTCGAGCATTTTCTCCGGAGCCTTGAGCCATTTCGCGAGCCAGTCGTCGCTGCGCCGCTTGGTGACCCCCGCGATATCGGGCCCGAGCTTCCTGCCCTGGCCGACCGAATGGCAGGCAAGGCACTTGCTCTCGAAGGCGAGCTTCCCGGCGACGGCCTCGGGATCGGCGGGTGCGGCTTCGGTCGCCGGCAGGTTGTGGTGCTCGAGCTCTGCCTCGTCCGGCTTGGCCGTGGTCGAGATCAGGCCGATCGCTCCCTGCGAAGCGTTGGAGAAGTGGTGATCGACCATGATGTAGGAGCCCTCCTCCGGGATCATGAATTCCACGATCGCGCTGTTGGAAGAACCGAGCAGCACCGTCTGCATGCCGCGGAACTGGTTGTCCGGATTGCCCTCGAACCACACCCGGTCGAAGATCGTTCCGACCACGTGAAAGCTCGAAGTCTTGCTCGGACCGACGTTGAGCACGTGCAGGCGCAGGCGCTCGCCGGGCTTGGCTGCGAGCGGCTTCTTGACCATGCCGTTGTGCGTCCCGTTGAAGACGGTATGGGTCGGCTGCGCTGCGCGCAGCCGCTCGCCGTCGAGCACGTAGAGCGGCGCCCCGCCGATCTTCCGCTTCTGCGGGTCTGGCTTCGCGTAGAACTCGCTTTGTACGATCACGTATTCGCGATCGGCCTTGGTGGGATAGCCGCCGCGCGGCTCGACCACCACCGCCCCGTACATGCCCGAGGCGATGTGCTCGAGGATCATCGGCGTGCCGCAGTGATACATGAAGATGCCCGGATAATTGAGCGTGAACTCGAATTCGATCGTCT
>DASPWT010000156.1:0-30886 GCA_035637655.1 Burkholderiales bacterium
ATCTTCCGAAAAACGTTCTAATCTGGTGTATCAGTCTACGCTTCTCAGAAATGCCCCACCAAATCAAGCCGGTGTGTCGTGCTGTGTGGACTGCGGATCTTGATAGATTGCGCGCGCGAGGATCAAGTGTTTGTTTTCTCAAGAGGCGAAACCGCGCACGACGCAACTGTGTCCGACTTTCCTAATATCGGCGTCCGGGCCTTCCTTTCAAACAAACGACGGTCTGTATACTTCCGCATCCATCCGCGGGAATCTGCAATGCCCTCCTTCGATATCGTCTCCGAAGTCAACAAGGTCGAGCTGAAGAACGCGGTCGACCAGTCGAACAAGGAAATCGCGAACCGCTTCGATTTCAAGGGCTCGGACGCGCGCATCGAGCAGGCCGAGCTGGTGTTGACGCTCTACGCGGACGACGATTTCAAGCTGAAGCAGGTGACCGACGTGCTCCTCACCAAGTGCGCGAAGCGCGCGGTGGACGCGCGGATGTTCGACACGAAGAGCGTCGAGAAGATCGGCACCAAGGTGAAGCAGCCGATCCACGTCAAGGCCGGCATCGAGCAGGAGAAGGCGAAGAGCATCGTGAAGCTCCTCAAGGACTCGAAGATGAAGGTCCAGGCGAGCATCCAGGGAACCGCTGTGCGCGTCTCAGGCGCGAAGAAGGACGATCTCCAAGCCGCGATTGCGCTGGTGCGCAAGAGCGTCACCGACATTCCGCTGCAGTTCCAGAATTTCCGGGACTGACCACCCCGCCGGCTACGCCGGCACCCCTCCTTGATAAGGAGCGGAAAATTCCTTTCTACCCGCCGCTCAGCGCGCCGACGATGACGACTTCGTCGTTTGCGGCGAGCGCGGCGCCCAGGTCGCGCGCCTGCTCCTGGTTGACGAAGATCTTGATGTGGCGCCGGATCGCGTCCTGCTCGTCGATCATGCGGAATCGGATCCCCGGATAGCGCCGCTCGAGATCCGCGAGCAGCGCAGCGAGCGTCGCGCCGCGCGCTTCAACGTGCGCGCGCCCCCCGGTGTAGTCGCGCAGCTGCGACGGGATGAGGACGTTCATTCAGCCGCCGGCCGCCTCGACCGAATAGATTTCCGGCAGGTGGCGAGCGATGCAACTCCAGCGATCGCCCTCGCTCGCACTCATCCAGACCTCGCCGCTCGTCGTTCCGAAGTACACGCCCACCGGATCGCGCATGTCGGCGCACATCGCCTGGCGCTTCACGGTGAACCAGCCCTGCTTGGCCGGCAGCCCCTTGTCCTGGCGGCGCCACGTCCGGCCGCCGTCGCGCGAAACGTAGGCCGCGGGCTTGCCCTCCGGGCTCACGCGCGGCCACACGGTGCCACCGTCCATCGGGAACACCCACAGCGCGTCGGGATCGCGCGGATGCAACACGACCGGAAAGCCGATGTCGCCGATCGCCTTCGGCATGGCGTCGCCGATACGCTCCCAGCGCTCGGCGGGACGGTCGATCCGGTAGATCCCGCAGTGGTTCTGCTGGTACAGGCGGTCGGGCGCGAGCGGATGCAGCCGCATGCAATGCACGTCGTGCCCGTACTCCGGGTCTTTCACCGGAAGAAAATCGGCCGCGACACCCAGGTTGAGCGGCCGCCAGGTCTCTCCGCGGTCCGAGCTCTCGAACGCGCCCCCGACCGAGATGCCGATGTAGAGGTGCCGCGGGTCGCGCGGATCGACGTTGATCGAGTGCAGCGTCGCGCCACCGGGCGGCCCCTGTTCCTGGTCGCCGCCGATCCAGACGATGCGCATGGGGTTGGCATTGAAGCCGGTGACACCTTCCCAAGTGACGCCGCCGTCATCGGAGCGGAACAATCCCGGCGGTGAGACGCCTGCGTACCAGGCGCCGGGCTCTGAAGGATGTCCCGGCGCGAGCCAGAACACGTGTTCCACCGCGAGGCCCTTCTCGCCGGGCGCCGCCTTCGGGAACGCGGGCGGGCGCTCGGCTTCCTTCCACGCGCGGCCGGAATCGGTCGAACGAAACACCGTCGGCCCGAGATGGCCGGCACGCGCGGCGCAGAGCAGAGTCTTGCGGTCGCGCGGGTCGAGAACGAGATGGTTGACGATCTGGCCGAGAAAGTGGGGGCCCGCGAGCGTCCAGCTGCGGCGCGCGCGATCCGAGCGGATGAAGAACGCACCCTTGCGCGTTCCGACGAGCAGCGTGACCGGCCCCGAAGCAGGACGCGGGGTTCCCTTCTGGGTTTTGGCTTTCGGCATGAGGTACCTCTCTATACTTTCAGTCCTTCGATCCAGCGCTCATACAGCTTCGCAGCGATCCCGTTGAGCGAATGCACGCGCTCGTCGAGCCGCTCGAACATCTGCTCCGGGGTTTGCACCGACGGCCCGGCCTTCGCGATGAGCTCCTTTCCCCAGTCTTCGCACCAGGCGCGGATCAGCTCGGGCGTCATCTCGACGTGGCATTGCATGCCGAGGTGCTTGCCGAGCGCGAACGCCTGGTTTGCGCAATACGGACTCCCGGCAATGCGCGTCGCCTTCGGCGGGATGGTGAAGGCCTCGCCGTGCCAGTGAAAACCGGAGAACTCCCGCGTCGCGCCGAACCACTCGCGCGCGCAAACGTTGTCTTCGATCGTGACCGGGCCCCAGCCGATTTCCTTTACCCCGTTGCGCGTCACCCTGCCACCGAGCGCCTTGGAGATGAGCTGTCCGCCGAGGCAGTGGCCGAGCACCGGAATATCGGCGTCGACCGCCTCGCCTACCAGTTCCAGCACCCGCGAGATCCACGGCAGGTCGTCGTTCACGCTCATCGGCCCGCCCATGAATGCGAGCCCCGAGAATTCGCGCGGATCCGCGGGAACCGTCTCCCCCGCGTCGATCTTGACCAGCCGGTGCGGAACACGGTGTGCGTCGAGGAATGTGGCAAAATAGCCCGGCCCCTCGGTGCGGCTGTGGCGGAAAATCGCAACCGGTTTCATGTGCGAGGCAAGAACATCGTGGTCAACCGTATTGTAGCCTCCCTTCTTTTTCTGCTGCCGGCGGCCGGCTGGACCGCCGAGGTGAGCGTGATCGGCTTGTTTCCCGGCAAGGCAGTGGTCGTGATCGACGGCGGCGCGCCGCGGGTTCTTTCGGTGGGCCAGAAACCCGTCGAAGGCGTCACGCTGATCTCGACCGACCGGGAGTCGGCGACGCTGCTCATCGACGGTCAGAAAAGGACGCTAGTCATCGGACAGCATCAGACCGGTCCGGCTGCGGCCTCCTCGAGCCAGAGCGCCACGCTCACCGCCGATCCGCGCGGACACTTCGTCGTGGATGGGCAGATCAACGGCGGAGCGGTGCGCTTTCTGGTCGACACGGGCGCCACCTCTATATCGCTCTCTTCGGCCGACGCGTCCCGGCTCGGAATCGACTACCGCAAAGGGCAGCCCGGATTGACGGGCACCGCCAACGGCACGGTGGTGGCCTACCGAGTGAAACTGGACACGGTGCGCGTCGGCGACATCGTCGTCAACAACGTCGATGCGGCCGTGCTGGAAGGCAACCAGATGCCGTTCGCGCTGCTCGGCATGAGCTTCCTGAACCACATGGAAATGAAGCGCGAAGGCCAGACGATGGTGCTGATCCGGCGGTTCTAGCACCGGTCTCATCGGTTTTCGGTTGGGGAAGGGGTAACGGGGAAACCGTAGGGTTTCCCCGTTCGTTTTATTGGGCCCTTGGGCAGAGCCCAAGGGAACCGTAGGGTTCCCCCGTTCGTTACTTACGGGTTTTGTCTTTCTCGATCAGCGCGTAGGCAGAGTGGTTGTGGATGGACTCGAAGTTCTCCGATTCCACCCGGTACCACTCGATGCGCTTGTCGCGATTCAGATCCGCAGCGATGTCGCGCACCATGTCTTCGACGAACCTGGGGTTGTCGTAGGCGCGTTCGGTGACGAACTTCTCGTCGGGCCGCTTGAGCAGCCCGTAGAGCTCGCTCGAGGCGTGCTTCTCGGCGTAGTCGACCAGCTCTTCGATCCACACGAACCCCTTGGTGCGCGCCGAAATCGTGACGTGCGAGCGCTGATTGTGCGCCCCGTAGTCGGAAATGCGCTTGGAGCACGGGCACAGGCTCGTCACCGGCACGACGACCTTCATCTTGAAGCACTTCTCGCCCTTGTCGATCTCCCCGACGAAAGTCACCTCGTAGTCCATCAGGCTCTTCACCTTCGAGATCGGCGCCGACTTGTTGACGAAATAAGGGAATTGCATCTCGATGTGGCCGGACTCGGCCTCGAGCCGCTCGACCATCTCTTCGAGGATCACCTGAAAGGTCTCCGGCGAGATCTCGCGTTCATGCGCGTTCAGGATCTCGACGAAGCGTGACATGTGCGTGCCCTTGAACTGGTGCGGCAGGCCGACGTACATGTTGAACGTTGCGACGGTGTGCTGGACGCCGCCCGAGCGTTCGGCGACGCGAATGGGATGGCGGATCGCCTTGATCCCGACCTGGTCGATGGCGAGCTTGCGCTTGTCCTCGGAACCCTGGACGTCGGGGATGGCAAGCGGGTCGCGGGTATTCATGAAGAGCCTTTCGTTGCGCTGGGCTCGGTGTTAGAGGATTTTAACATGCGTCCCGTTCCCGGCTTTTTCAACTGGACGCCCTATCCCAGACGCGCGCGGACTGCGGCGACGATGCCCGCCTTGTCCAGGCCGACCGAAGCGAGCAATTGAGCCTGGTCGCCGTGATCGACGAAGCGGTCGGGAAGCCCCAGCTGAAGGAGCGGGGTGAGGACAGCGCGCGCGGCGAGCGCCTCGGCCACCGCGCTCCCCGCGCCGCCCAGGACTGCGTTCTCTTCGATGGTGACGAGGAGCCCGTGCGTTCCCGCGAGCTCGGCTGCGAGATCTGCGTCCACCGGCTTCACGAAGCGCATGTCGATGACGCTTGCATCCAGTTCCTCGCCTGCCTCGAGCGCGGGCTTGAGCAAGCTGCCGAACGCGAGAATCGCCACGCCGTCCTTTCCGCCGGGGCCGCGCCGGCGCACCGTTCCCTTGCCGAGGGGCAGCGAGCGCATTTCCTTGACGATCGCGGACCCCGGGCCGCTGCCGCGGGGATAGCGCACCGCCGCCGGCCGGTCGAGCGCGAACGCCGTGGTAAGCATCTGACGGCATTCGTTCTCGTCGCTCGGTGTCATCACCACGATGTTGGGCACGCAGCGCAGATAAGTCAGGTCAAAGGCGCCGTTGTGCGTGGCCCCGTCGCCGCCCACGAGGCCCGCCCGGTCGAGCGCGAACACGATCGGAAGGTTCTGGATGCAGACGTCGTGGATCAGCTGGTCGTAGCCGCGCTGCAGAAAAGTCGAGTAGATCGCGAGCACGGGCTTCAGGCCCTCGCAGGCGAGCCCCGCGGCGAAGGTGACCGCGTGCTGCTCCGCGATGCCGACATCGAAATACCGGTCGGGAAATTCCTCCGAGAAGCGCACCAGTCCCGATCCTTCCCGCATCGCCGGGGTGATGCCGATGAGACGCGAGTCGAGCCGCGCCATGTCGCACAGCCACTCGCCGAACACCTGCGTGTAGGTGGGTTTCCCGCCGCTCGCCTTCTTGATGCCTTGGGCGGGATCGAACTTGCCCGGACCGTGATAGAGCACCGGATCGGCCTCGGCGAGCTTGTAACCCTGGCCTTTCTTGGTGACCACGTGCAGGAACTGCGGGCCCTTCAGCTCCTTGATGTTCTTCAGCGTCGGGATGAGCGAGTCGAGATCGTGTCCGTCGATCGGGCCGACGTAGTTGAATCCGAATTCCTCGAACAAGGTCGAAGGCACGACCAGGCCCTTGGCGTGCTCCTCCACCTTTTTCGCCAGCTCCAGGAGCGGCGGCATGCCGGCGAGCACCTTTTCGCCCGCCTTCTTCGCCGCCGCATAGAAACGCCCCGACATCAGCCGCGCGAGATAGCGGTTCAACGCGCCCACCGCGGGGGAGATGGACATGTCGTTGTCGTTCAGGATCACGAGCAGATCGGTGTCCATCACGCCGGCGTTGTTGAGCGCCTCGAAAGCCATGCCCGCCGACATGGCGCCGTCGCCGATCACCGCAACGACGTGGCGCTTCTTTTCGCCGGTTTCGCCTTTCAGTTTCGCGCCCTGCGCCATGCCGAGCGCGGCGCTCACCGAGGTGCTCGAATGGGCGGTGCCGAAAGTGTCGTACTCGCTCTCGCTGCGGCGCGGGAAACCTGAAATTCCCCCGCTCATTCGCAGGCGGCTCATCGCCTCGCGGCGGCCGGTGAGAATCTTGTGCGGATAAGTCTGGTGCCCCACGTCCCAGACGATGCGGTCGTAAGGCGTGTTGAAGACGTGGTGCAGCGCGATGGTCAGCTCGACCGTTCCCAGATTGGAGGACAGGTGGCCGCCGGTCTGGCTGACCGATTCCAGAATGAAGGTGCGCAGCTCACCGGCGAGCCGCTGCAGCCCGCGGCGGTCGAGCTTGCGCAGCGCCGCCGGGTCGTCGATGGCTTTCAGCAGCTCGTACGCCGCCGGATCGTATTCGGTCGATCCGGTCTCCGGCTTGCTGCCGGGAAGATCCGCTTTTCCGATCGCGCTCATGGAGCGCGAATTATCCCGCAAACCGGGAAAGCTTGTCCGAGGCGAACTTGGTTCCTCCGCAGCTAGAATTTGCGCAACACGATGAAATCGGCAAGCTCGGCGAGCCTTCGCGCGCCGCCGCGCAGCTCCGAAAGCGCGGCCTGCGCCTCTTCGCGCAGTTCCTCGGCGAGCCCTCTCGCGCGCGCGAGCCCGAGCGCCGAGACGTAGGTCGGCTTGTTGTTCGCCGCGTCCTTGCCGACGGTCTTGCCGAGCGTCGCGGTCGACGACTCCTGGTCGAGAACGTCGTCGACCACCTGAAAAGCGAGCCCGACGCATTTCGCGTAGTGATCGAGGCGCGCAAGCTGCCCCGGCGTGAGCGCGCTCGAGCAACGCGCGCCGAGCGCCACCGACGCGCGGATCAGCGCTCCGGTCTTGTGGATGTGCATGTATTCGAGCTCCGGCACGGAGAGGGCCTGGCCCACGCTCGCGAGATCGATCGCCTGTCCGCCCGCCATGCCGCGGCTGCCGCACGCGGCGGCGAGGATCTTCACCATTTCGACCTGAACCGCGGGATCATCGGAGAGACGGTGCTCGGTGAGCAGTTGAAACGCGAGCGACTGCAGACTGTCGCCCACGAGAAGCGCGGTCGCCTCGTCGAACTCGACGTGGCAAGCCGGCTTGCCGCGCCGAAGCACGTCGTCGTCCATGCAGGGCAGGTCGTCGTGCACCAGCGAGTAGGCGTGAACGCATTCGACGGCGCAGGCCGCGATTTCCAGGCGCGCCGGATCGGCGCGGGCCGGTTCGCCTGCGCAGGCCTCCCCCGCGGCAAACGCGAGCAAGGGCCGTATCCGCTTGCCTCCACCGAGCACCGCATAGCGCATGGCGTCGTGCAGGCGCTGCGGCGCGATTTCCGCCGACGGGAGAAAACGCTCCAGCGCCGCTTCGACCCGAGCCTGGACTTTTGCCATCCAGGCGGTGAATTCATTCGTCGTCGTCGGCACCGGGGAAGTTTTTCAGCGTGTTTTCTTCAAGCACCTTCACCTGCTGCTGCGCGCGGGCGAGGACCCCCTGGCAGTATTGCGCCAGCTCCAGGCCTCGCTTGTGCGCGGCAAGGGACTGCTCCAGAGTCAGCTTTCCGGATTCCATGCTGGCCACGATCTTCTCCAGCTCGGCGAGGGCGGCCTCAAAGCTCTCGGGTTGATCGGTCTTGGGGGATTTGGACATGGTGGAGAGGCCGGCCCGGGAGCGCCGTTCTGTCAGGAAACGGCAAAATAGCCCATGAGGAAAGGGCGGTCAAATGAAGCTCTGGAGCGAACCCCGGCGAGCGAGCGGTGTCCGACGGGAAGCGGGAGGCTCGGAATGGGAAAACCCTCTGGTGCCTCCTGGGAAAAAAGGCTAGAATCGCGCGCATTTTACGATTTAGATTTACCGACCCAAAGGGAGACCTCCAGCCGTATGTCCGATTTGCCCAGTTCGCGAAGACTCAAACCCAACACATCGCAGCTTCCCGTTTCCTGGTACTTCGACCCGAGGGTCTTCGAGCTGGAGCAAAAGCTGCTCTTCGCGAACAGCCCGGGCTATGTCGGGCACGAGCTGATGGTGCCGAACGCGGGCGACTACCACACGCTCGCGTGGATGGACCACGGGAAAGTGCTGGTCCGGAACGCGAACGGCATCGAGCTCCTGTCGAACGTGTGCCGCCACCGGCAGTCGATCCTGCTCGAAGGCCGCGGCAACGCGCAGAACATAGTCTGCCCTCTGCACCGCTGGACTTACGACATGGCCGGCGAGCTGCTCGGCGCCCCGCACTTCCCCGAAAATCCCTGCCTCAACCTCGGCAAGACTCCTCTGCAGAACTGGCGCGGCATGCTGTTCGCGGGCAAGCGCGACGTTGCGAAGGACCTCGCCGGGTTCGCCAGTGCCGATGACTTCGATTTCTCCGGCTACATGCTCGACCGCGTCGAAATCATGGAGTTCGAGCAGAACTGGAAAACCTTCATCGAGGTATACCTCGAGGACTATCACGTGATCCCCTACCACCCGGGACTGGGGAACTTCGTCACTTGCGAGGACCTCGCGTGGGACATCGGCGAAGCCTATTCGGCACAGGTGGTGGGGGTGAAGGACGGGTTCACCAGGGCGGGGACGCCCACCTACGCCAGGTGGCACGACGCGCTCACGCGCTATCTCGATGGCAGGAAGGCCAAGCAGGGCGCGATCTGGTTCCTGTACTACCCGAACGTCATGCTCGAGTGGTATCCGCACGTGCTCGTGGTGAGCACGCTGCTGCCGCGCTCGCCGACGCACACGACCAACGTCGTCGAGTTCTATTATCCCGAGGATATCGTTCTGTTCGAGCGCGAATTCGTCGAAGCCGAGCAGGCCGCCTACAGGGAAACCGCGATCGAGGACGACGAGATCGCCAAGCGCATGGATCGCGGCCGGCGCGCCCTGTACGAGCGCGGCGAAAACGAAGCCGGACCTTACCAGTCCCCCATGGAAGACGGGATGATGTACTTCCACGAACACATCAGGCGCGGGCTGGCCGGGCACCTCTAGGGTCTTTCCGTGCCAGCCGCGAGTAAGATAGCGGCATGATTCTCACCACGCTCGTCGGCACTGAAATCCTCGCGCAGCGCCTCGAAGATCCCGATTGGGTCGTGTTCGATTGCCGTCACGATCTTGCCGATCCCGCACGGGGCCGAGACGAGTACGCGAGATCGCATATTCCGCGCGCACGCTTCCTGCATCTCGACGACGATCTCTCCGCTCCGAAGACCGGAACCAGCGGCCGGCATCCGCTTCCCGATCCGCACGTGCTGATGGAGAAGCTGGGGCGGGCGGGCGTCGATTCGAGAAAGCAGGTCGTCGCCTACGACGCGCAGGGCGGCATGGTCGCGGCGAGACTGTGGTGGCTGCTGCGCTGGCTGGGTCATCTTCCCGTTGCCGTGCTCGACGGCGGTTGGAACCAATGGATCGCCGAGGGGCGACCGGAGAGCGCCGAGGCGCTGCGGCCGCAACCGACGCGATTTTCGGGGAAGGTGAACAACGCTTGGGCCGACGCGGATTTTGTCCGCGCCCGCCTCGAGGATCCGAGTCTGGTTCTCGTCGACGCACGCGCGCCCGATCGTTTTCGAGGGAAGAACGAGACTCTCGATCCCGTGGGCGGGCGTATTCCCGGTGCGCGCAACCGGTATTTCCGGGACAACCTCGACGCGAGCGGGCGTTTCAAGCCACCCGAAGAGCTCGAACGGGAGCTCCGCTCCGTGCTCGGCGCGACCAACCCGCAAGAAGTCGTGAACTACTGCGGCTCCGGAGTTTCCGCCTGCCACAACCTTCTCGCCATGGAAATCGCCGGCCTGCGCGGCGCGCGTCTCTATCCCGGCTCCTGGAGCGAATGGTGTGCCGATCCCTCGCGGCCGGTCGAATCGGGGGAGCCGAAGGCACGGGAGCGTTGAGGCCCGATGCATTCCGCATGGCTTGCGGATGCAGTGCTCGTCGTGCACGTCCTGTTCGTGTTGTTCGTCGTCGGCGGCTTTGCCCTGATTCTCGCCGGCGCGGGGCGATGGACGTGGATCCGCAATCGTGCATTTCGCGTGTCGCATGTCGCCGCGATTGTGTTTGTTGCCGCCGAGGCGCTGCTCGGCCTCACCTGCCCGCTGACTAGCTGGGAGGACACATTGCGCGCGACCGGGCGCGAAGAGCGCAGCTTTATCGGCCGCTGGCTCGCATGGCTGCTCTATTACGATCTCCCCGAGTGGGTGTTTGCGACTGCCTATTGCGCGTTTGCCTTTGCGGTCGTGTGGGCCTGGCGCGCGATCCCGCCGCGAGCGCGTTCAACTCGCCCGGGTAACGCGCTATGATTTCGCCTCGATGAAGCAATACCTCGATCTCATGCGTCACGTGCTCGAGCACGGTCACAGAAAGACCGATAGAACGGGTACCGGCACGCTGTCCACGTTCGGCTGGCAGATGCGATTCGACCTGGCCGCTGGCTTTCCGCTGCTGACCACCAAGAAAGTCCATCTCAAATCGATCGTCCACGAGCTGCTCTGGTTCCTGAGAGGCGAGACCAACGTGCGCTGGCTGCAAGAGCGCGGCGTCACGATCTGGGACGAGTGGGCCGACGCGAATGGCGAGCTCGGGCCGGTGTACGGCTCGCAGTGGCGCAGCTGGCCGGCGGCCGACGGCGGCGCGATCGATCAGATCTCGCAAGTCGTGAATTCGATCAAGGCGCGGCCGGATTCGCGCCGCCACATCGTGACTGCGTGGAACCCCGCCGAGATCGACAAGATGAAACTGCCCCCGTGCCACGTCCTGTTTCAGTTCTACGTGGCGGATGGACAGCTTTCTTGCCAGATGTACCAGCGCAGCGCCGACATTTTCCTCGGCGTGCCGTTCAACATCGCCTCATATGCGCTGCTCACGCTGATGGTGTCGCAGGTATGCAAGCTGAAGGCCGGCGAGTTCGTGCATACCTTCGGCGATGCGCACCTTTACCTCAACCATCTGGAGCAGGCGAGAGAGCAGCTCGCGCGCTCGCCGCGGCCGCTGCCGCGCATGCGGCTCAACCCGGCGATAGGGGACATTTTCGCTTTCCGCTACGAGGATTTCACCCTCGAGGGGTACGACCCGCACCCCGCGATCAAGGCTCCGATCGCGGTCTAGAGTGCCGTCGTGCGCTCGGGCTCCGGGCGGCGCAGCAGAGCGGGAACGGAATCGAGGGCTGCGCCCGGCGCCCGGGGCGAAGGCAGCGGGGTCGCGGCACCGTTGATCGGAACGCCCAGAACGGCCCGCCCGGTTTCCTTTCCCGAAGCGTCGCGGTAGACCAGCTCGTTCGTGTCGAAATCGTACTCGGGATGACGCGCATCATTCCACTGGTTGAGGAACACCATGTAAAAGGGCACGAACAGCCCGTGGCGTGGCTCGCGGTGCTGCAGGCCGAACACGAATTCGGGCTGCTGCTTGACCGCGAATCCGCTGTGGCAATGCTGCACCCAGATGTAGTCGCCGATCGCGATGAGCTTCCAGAACGGCTCCTCGTCGTAGAACTTGAGCTTCACCATCTTGCCGTACTTGCGCATCCCCGAGAGATACCCGATTGTCGCCTCGATCTCGGTGTTCAATGTGAGCACCGTGATCTCCGGAGGCAGGGAATCCGCCCGCTCGCGCAGCGCTTTTCCAACCGGGTTGACCAGCATCACGCGGATCTCGTAGGCCTTCTCGATTACACCTCGCAGCAGACTGTCGTCGGCGACGAACGTGTCGTATCCGGTGAGGGTCAGGACGAAGGCGTCGCGGGCGGCCGGCAGCTGCCTCACCAAGGCTCGTTCCCGCCGCCTCGACCACCAGCCGGCGCCCGCGTTGCGCGCATACATCAGGGACGCGAGCCGCGCGATGCGGACGCCCTGCCGATGATCCCAGGCGATCTTGGCCAGATTGAACAGCAGCGCGAGGACCGACGCCAGGGCGATTTCAGTCGCGAGCAGTAGATTAGGATTGCGCTCGACGTGAGGCCACCATTCGTTCAGGATGTAATTCGCCATCCCGGGGAGCGAGAACGCGATGGCGACAGCGAGCAAGGTAATGACACCATGCGATAGAAAATGTCGCAGGCCGGTCCACAGATCGTGCGTGGGCGTCCCACGGTATATCGCCATTAGGGTTTTCATGCTGCTGCGAGCTCCGCTCGGATCATCGGTGCCATTCCTGCTCGCCCCGGCCGGTGCGCGATACGATGGCATCCAGTGTGCGGATCGACGTGTCCTCGAGAGGCCCGCCGAGTCCGACCGCCACGCGCGCTTCGACCAGGGCCTCATCGTGACGGCCGAGGTCCGCGAGCGTCTGGGCCAGATTGTTGTGCGCGGCGGCCGACCGCGGATGAACCAGAGTGGCCCGCCGGAACGCCTGCTCGGCCGCTTCGAAATCACCGGCCCGATGGGCGGTATTTCCCGACCCCATGAGCGCCGTGAGATTGTCGGGCCAGCGCTCGAGCGCGCGCGCGTAGGCTCCCCGCGCCGACGCGAGCGGACCGGTTTTCTCGAGACGCGCCACGGCGCTCAAATAGTCGTTTGCCGCGACGCTCGCCGGCAAGCGTCGCGGCGGCAGCGCGAGCATCGCCCAATAGCCGCTGCGCCGCCAAGTATGTTCGAAGGTCTTGAGCGGCATTTGTAAGCGCCGCTCTGCGCCCGAACGCAAGGTGATGCGCTGGGCCTGGAGGTCGTAACCGATCGCCACGGCGTAATGCCAGGCCGGATACCAGTCGAGGGCGAGGTTCTGCAGCACGACCACGGGGTTTCCGGCGGAGATCTCGGTGAGGAGATCCGAAAGGCTCGGATTGAGCTCGATCGCGACAAAGCCGTTGCGACGCGCCGCCGCGAGCATCTCGATCTGCAGGCTCCCGTGCCGGTCGGGGAGATAGACCTGCGGCTGCAGCGCCTCCGGCTCGATCGCCTTGCCTCCGGCTCCGAGCACCATCGCGAGAGCGGCCGGGCCGCATTGATAGTCGTCCTGCGAATAAAACGGGACTGCGTCGAGCTCGGCGCGCTGCGGAATTCCAGCGGAATCGCCCCCGACCAGGGCCTGCAGCTGCGGCGCGGCGCAGCCCGCAAGCCCGAGAAGAAAGATGCCCGCCGCCGTTAGGCGGCGGGCGACACGCCGGCGCGGTCGAGAGGGGAGGATCACTTGGCCGGCCGGGTGAAGCTGAAAACCTTGGTAAAGCCCAGAATATCCGTTACGAGAAGGATCAGGAACACGAGAACCCCAAGCCACAGCGCGCTCTCGAACCCGTTGCCCGCTGCGGGAAGCGAGTCGAACCGCGCGGCGAGCCGCTCGACTTCCTCATCGCTCAAGGCGTTGACGCGGGCTTTCGCGTCGTCGGCACTCACACCGTGCCGCTCAAGGGCGGCCCGGACGTCGGCCCGGTCAAAAAGAGAACCCAGAACCTCGCGCGCCGAAAGCTGCCCCTGCCGGGTGGTTTCGACCCGGTCGGTTGCAACCAGCTCGGCTTGCGCGGCCGGAATCGGCAGACCCAGGGTGCACAGGCTGACGACAAGAACACATTCAATGGTCCGGTTAAGGCTTGGCATCTTCTTTCCTCCTCACGTGAAAAAGTAGGGTTTTCTTATACCCGACTTTTCATGTGCGCACGAGCCTGCCTTCCACTACTCGGACCTTGTCGCCCACGGCGAGGGTGGGCGGGCTCGACAGAGAAACGGTGCGAAAGGAGCCGTCGTCCATGCGCACCGTCACACGGTACGCGTAGCGCTTTTTCACGCTCTTCTCGATCTCGTTCCCGGCGCTTGCGCCTCCGGCCCCGAGGAGCGTCACCGCAGTGCCGCGGCTCCCCCCGTCCGTCTGCTCGCCGGCTCCGGGGCCTGCGGGCCCGCCGGGCGCGGCACCTGCACCGGCCGTGGCACTTGCACCGCCCGCTTCATCGCGTATTTCGACGGTCCGGATGGACTCCACGGTACCGCACAAGGCGCAGGTGCTCGACGGGACGGATATACCTCCAGGCTCCGCCGGCCGCACGTCGCCCTGCTTTGGCGACGATCCGCCCGGCAGCCAGCCTTTGACCGCGACGACGCCGATCAGGGTCACTATCATCACCGAAGCCGCCGGTCCCGCAATGAGTGGATGGATCCGCATTGGTCTAGATCGAAGTGCGTTTGCCTGATGAGTGCAATCCCCGTGCCAAGAGGAAGCTTTCGAATCAACTCAATGGGTTACTTGAGAATCCGTGATGCCAAAAACTCTCCATGCGTCGTTTGTCAACGACGCTTTCCAGAAGCCGATGAAAACCAAGCTGATGGGAAAGGGAATTTGTTGTCGCCCTGGGGCGACAACGCGACGAATTCCGCGCGCGCTTGGCCTGACTTCAGCCCTTTTCGGGCTTGAACATCTTCGGCTCGAGTTTGTGGCGCTCGAGCAGCTTGTAGAACTCGGTGCGATTGCGTTGCGCGAGCTTCGCCGCCCGGGTCACGCTGCCTCCCGTGATGCGCAGGATGCGAACCAGGTATTCCCGCTCGAAAGCGCCCCGCGCCTCCTCGAGGGAGGCGAGCTGCGCGGGTTCCTCCTTCAGCGCCTGCTGGATGAGCGAGGCCGGCACGACGCCCGAAGCGCAGAGCGCAACCGCCTGTTCGATCACGTTGACGAGCTGCCGCACGTTGCCCGGCCAAGGCGCTGCAAGGAGCATTTGAAGCGCCTCGGGAGCCAATGCCTGGATGTCCTTCCCGTAACGCGCGGCGGTGACTCTCAGGTAATGCGCCGCCAGCGGGACGATGTCCTCACGCCGCTCCGAGAGAGGCGGGAGAGCGAGCGAGACGACGTTCAGGCGATAGTAGAGATCCTCGCGGAATCGCCCCGCCTTCATCTGAGCGTCGAGGTCGCGGTGCGTGGCGGAGATGATCCGCACGTCGACCGCGGTCCCTTGAGTCGCACCGACAGCACGCACCTCGCGGTCCTGCAGCACACGCAAGAGCTTGGCCTGCAAAGCGAGAGGCATGTCGCCGATTTCATCCAGAAACAGCGTCCCTTCGTCGGCGGCGGGGATGAGCCCCTTGTGATCGTAGCTCGCCCCGGTAAACGAGCCTTTGCGGTGGCCGAACAACTCCGATTCGAGCAGATTTTCCGGGATGGCTGCGCAATTGACCGCTACGAAGGGTCCCCCCGAGCGGCGGCTTGCGCGGTGTATCGCGCGTGCGAGGAGCTCCTTTCCCGTGCCGCTCGCGCCCTGGATGAACACGCTCGCCTCCGACTGGGCAACCAGGCGCGCCTGATGGAGCACGTTTTCCATTTTCGGGCTCTGCGTCACGAAGTCGCGCCGCCAGTCCTCCTCGCCCCCGCCTTGTCCGACTCCGGAGAGCCGCAGCGCCTGTTCCACCTGGTCGAGCAGGTGCTTTCCGTCGAACGGCTTGGACTGAAAGCCGAAAACCCCGCGGCGCGTGGCGGCGACCGCGTCGGGGATCGTGCCGTGCGCGGTCAGGATGATGACGGGAAGAGTCGGCGCCTGCTTGCGGATTTCGTCGAACAAGCTCAAACCGTCCATTCCGCCCATCTTGAGGTCCGTAATGACGAGTTCCGGGCGCGACGCCGCGAGCACGGCGAGCGCCTTCTCCCCGCTGTCCGCTCCCTTGACGCTGTGGCCCGCGGCGGTGAGCCGCAGGGAAATGAGTTTCAGAATGTCCGGATCGTCGTCGACGAGAAGAATGCTGCTCATCTTGGCCGCGCTCGCTCGCGTTCGATTATATTGCGCTCGACCGCCTTCAGCGCCTCGAGCTGCTCCTTCAGTTGGGCCGTGCGGCGCTGCTCGCGCAGGCGCTCGCTGAGCTGGGCGTGAAGCAGTCCGGCAAACTGCTGCATGGGGCCCGGCGGCGGTTCGGAAACGCCCGCGCCCGCGAGGGATTCGAGCAGGCCTGAAGCCCGGGCATCGTCGTTGAACGCCGTTCCGGGCAACGCAAGCAGCAGCGCGAGCCGGACCCGCGCGTAGGCACTGCGATCCTTGGAAAGCATCTGGGTCGAAGCGTTCAATTCGCGCTGCTGCTCCTCGGCCTGGAGCGCCGCGACTCGCTGGGTGTAAGCGATCAGCTCGATGACTTGGCGCGATTCGCGGTTGTCGCGGACCCAAGGAGCGCCTGAGGCTGCAGGAGCCGCACCTGGAGTGAACAAGTCGGCGCACCCGGCGAGCACCGAGATGCAGCAGAGGATTGCAACGATTCGGATCATGGCACAGGATGCGGCGTCCCGGCCGCAAGCGTGACGCGGAAGTGGGCGCCGGCAGCGAGATCCTTCACGACCTCGATTCGCCCGCCGTGAGCGACCACGAACTCCCTCGCGATCGCCAGACCCAGACCGCTCCCCCGCACGCGACCGCGATGGACGTCCTCCCCTTGATAAAACCAATCAAAAATCCGGTCGTGATCCTCGGGAGGAATTCCCGGACCCGCGTCTCTCACGTCGAACACCACCTCGTTCCCCTCTCGTCGCAGCGCCAGCGAAATCATACCCTCGTCCGGCGAGTATTTGATCGCATTGGAGACCAGATTCGCGGCGACGGCGCGTAATTTTTCCTCGTCCGCTTCAAGCATGACCGGATCCAGCCGCAGGTGTGCCCGGATGCCGCGGGCCTGGACCGCGAGCCGGTGATCCTCGAGCACCTGTTCCACGACCCGGTCGAATCGCACCCCCGTCAGCTCCAGGCGCCCCACGCTCTCCTGCGCTCGATGGTAGTTGAGCAGGCCCTCGATCAACTGCTGCAATTGCACGCTCTTTTGGCGGAGGATTTCGACGATTTCGCGCTGTCCCGGCGAGAGCGGTCCAGCAGTCCCCTCGACCAGCAGCTCGGATCCTTCGCGAAGCGCCGTCAGCGGCGTTTTCAGCTCGTGCGAGACGTGCCCCAGGAACAAGCGCTTCTGCTGTTCGAGCTCGATCAGCCGCTGACGCAGCCAATCGAGCCGGCTGCCCAGGTATTTCAGGTCCGCCGGCCCGCCGACCCGGATATCACCTTCGAACTCGCCCGCGCCGAGGCGCCGGATCGCCTGGTCGAGCTGGCGGATCGGTCTCGCGATGAGGAGCGTGACCCCGACCGCAAGCAGTATCCCGAGCGGTATCGTCGCCGCGAGCTGCAGCCAGAGGATGCGCTGAGCGCGCTCGCCCGTGCGCCGCATGGATTCCACCTCGCGGTCGATCAAGGCGTTGCTCGTGTTAAGCACGTCCCGCGCCAACTCCGACAGCACCACGTAGCCTTCTACGAGCGCCTTCTTGTCGGCCGCCGTCTTCGGTTTGCCGAGCAACTGTTCGTAGAGCCCCTGCTCCTTGTCGATCGTGTTGTTGAGCTCGTGAAGCTGCGGCTCGTCGAGCGGCTGCAGGGACAGCTCGCTGGTATTCGCCTTGAAATTCGCCCTCAGCCGAGCGTAGTCATTGAGGAGTTCCTCGTCGTCGAGGATGAGGTACTGGCGCACCACCCGTTCGAGCGCGGTGGTTTGCTCGACGAGGAGCCGGCTGCCGCGAGAGGCCTGCGCCGCCTGAGAAACCGCGGTCTGGCTCTGGCCTGCCAGCTGTTCGACGTACACCGCAGCATTGTAAAAGGCCACGACGAGCGGCGCCGCGACGAGCGCGAAGGCGAGCAGCAGCAGGCTCAGGAACGATCGCGGGTAATAGCGCTGGGGGAAGTCGAGGCCGATTTTCATGGCCCGCTATAATGCCGCAGTTTTGAGCATCGTGAACCTGCTCTCCCGTCCCGTTGGCCCGAAATGACCGTCATTTCGCGCATCGCTATCATCGCCGCCGTAGCGCGCAACGGCGTCATCGGCCAGCGCAACCGGATGCCCTGGCACTTGCCGGAGGACTTGAAGCGTTTCAGGCAGCTTACGCTGGGTCACGCGGTAATAATGGGTCGCCGAACATTTGAATCGATCGGCAAGCCCCTTGCCGGACGAAACAACATCGTGGTCACCCGCTCGCCCGATTGGACCCGACCGGGCTGCCACGCCGCCCACTCACTGGCAGCCGCTCTCGCAGTGGTCCACGGGTCCCAGGACGCGTTCGTCATCGGCGGCGCGGAGATCTACGCGCTCGCTCTTCCGATCGCCCGCCGTCTCTATATGACCGAGATCGAGCGCGACTTCGAGGGCGACGCGTTTTTCCCGGGGTTCGACCGCTCACGATGGCGCGAGGTCTCGCGCGAGTCGCGCGTTCTCGACGGCACGGGAGGCTTCAGCTACCACTTCGTCGCGTACGATCCCCGCGCCTGACTTCGCGCGCCACAGTCAAGCTTTGACCTCGTCCCCAACGACAACACAGTTGCGCCCGGCCCGCTTGGCGTGATACAGGGCAGCGTCGGCGACTCGCAGTACCTCCTGTCCGGTCCCGCCGTGATCGGGAAACATCGCGATGCCCACGGAGATCGTGATGGGCCCGACGCGCCGGCCCTCGTACTCGATCTCGAGATCCTGCACCCCCCGGCGGAGCTTTTCGGCGCGCTCCCAGACCGTGGCCTGCGCGGCCGGAGCCATGACCAGCACGAACTCTTCGCCGCCATAGCGGGAGACGATATCCTCGCCCCGGGCGGCGGAAAGCATGTACTGGCCTATCGCACGCAACACAGCGTCCCCCGCCGCGTGGCCGAGCGTGTCGTTGAACCGCTTGAAGTTGTCGATGTCGATCATCATCACGCCGAAGGGCTGGCTGCTGCGCCGGGCGCGGCTCTCTTCCCGGCCCAGCGACTCTTCGAGGTAGCGGCGGTTATGCAGGCCGGTGAGGCCGTCATGTACAACCTGGTCCTGCAGGCGGAGGTTGGCCTGCGTCAGTTCCTGCTCCGCCCACAGCCGCTTTTTGATCTCCTGGTCCAGGGCGGCCCTCACCACTTCGAGCTGCGTATCGCGCTCGGCGATGCCACGATCCAGCTGCGCGTTCAGCCGTTCGAGATTCGCCGTGTGCCGATGGAGCTTCCGAGCGATCGGGCGCAGGAACGAGTCGATGGAATTATGGTCGGAATGCGGCTCCACGGGCGGCGGACTCGGCGCAGAAAGAGCCGCATCGACGACCGCGAGCAGCCTCTCGGGGTTGACGGGCTTGGCGATGAAGGACGCGCCAAAGGCTGTCGCCAAGGCCTCGGCTTCGGCCGCGATGTGGGCGGCGGCCCGAAACACCATCCGCGGCTGGACCGCGTTCGGTTCTGAGCGCAGATTGAGAACGAACTGACAACCGTCCATACCCGAGGTGAGTACGTCGATGATCACCAAGTCGGGCTTTTCGGCGCGAACGATCCTCAGCCCTTCCTCACCGTCGCAAGCCTCCAGCAAACGATGCCCGCGGTCTCGGAGCAGTGCCGCGACGAAGCGCAGATTGACGGGTCTGTCCTCGATGGTAAGAATCGCGGCCACGATCTTCCCCAATTTTCGCTCGGTGCCCGGAGGGCCCGCTTCCGCCCGTTCCCGGACAACTGAGTGCGAAGTGGATAATTATGCCCCTGTCATGGGTCAATACAAGTAACAAAAATATCACAGAGTGTGGGCCGAAAGGAGGGGTCAGGAAGCTCCGTCGGTGCTTACCTGCGTCCATTCCGGACAAATTACCGGCCTGGCAGAACGGCTCGGGTCGCGGCCGCATCATCGCTCGGCATTGAACCACTTGACCGCAGACGCCTCGTCTCGAAAACTCTGAACGTTGACGCCTTGCTGGCGCCCTATCAATTCGATGTACTGATGTGAGATGCCCAGCTCCTCAGAATCACCCAGCAGAGCGATCTTATGTGAAGGATCGGCGCTGAGTTTCTTGAAGTACGCGAGAAATCCAGACCTCTCCACCGTGAAAACCGGGTTCGAGGAATTCACGCAGATCAGCACCCATGATCGCCGATGCTTCATCGCGGCGTCGGCGACGATTCGCAAAAATTCCCGCGTCTCCTCCATCGTCTCACGATTGAAGAGTTCGGCCCTCAAATATTCCGGCTCGATGGTGATTTTGTACAACATGTTTAAAGCGCGCCGCGCCTCCATCCGCCTCGGGTGCCCGGGAAAATCGATACCACAGTTCGCAGACTGGCCGCGCAAGAAAACATTACTTGGTACCAAAAGGAAATGACGAATTGCCACAATGCGAATAGCCTCCACGGATCAGACTTCTCCGGCGCAGGCCCCCTGGAATTTGTAAGGTAATTCCTGACAGGTCCTTCCCTCGATTTGCCTGCATGGAACGAGCTTTGATTGTCGCTTTCCCAAAAAGTAGCGAGACAGCTACCTCCGGTCGCTCGTTTGCCACAAGAAATTCGCGGTTGCGCTATGGCAGATAGAAATGTGATTCGCTATCATGAAAGTCTGCCTGCAAGCACCTCCCTCCCTCCCGGTGCGGATGCGGGCAGGCAGCCCCGGCGCTCGCCGGGGTTTTTTTTCCAGGCGCGAGCCTCATCCCCTCACATCGCCCCGGAGGAAACGACGGTTTTATCGATCAGGCCGCCGAGGTCAGCTTTGAGCGCTTGCGCTTCCTGCTCGAGTAATGCAAAGGCCGCCTGCACTTTCTCCCGATTCTTCACCAGATCGAGTTCCTCCAGTTTTCCCGCCGCTTCCTGCGCCGCAGTGGCGGAGAGGTTGCGGAACATCCCGCGCAGGGTGTGGATGTCGTAGGCAAAACGACCGGCGTTCCCGGTTTTCATCGCGTCGCGCGCACTCGCCATGAGCGGCCCGCATTCCTGCAGGAACAGTTTCGCAATTTCGCCGAGCAACTGCATGTCGCCGTCGACTCGATCGAGCAACGCCGCCCGATCGAGCACGATCTTTTCGGCTTGCGTCGACTTTGACCGCCCGCCGCAGACAAGATGCAGCCGCTCGATGGCTTTGAGCAGCATCGCCGGCTGGATCGGCTTGATCAGATAGCCATCCATGCCCGCCTTCAGGCAGCGTTCGCGATCGCCCGCCATCGCATGCGCAGTCAATGCGACGATGGGAATGTATCCGCCGGTGATTTTTTCCAGGTTTCGAATTGCCGTGGTAGTTTCAATCCCGTCCATTCTGGGCATCTGCACGTCCATGAGGACAAGATCGAAATGCTCGCGTTCGAGCGTCTTCAGCGCCGCAGCGCCGTTGTCCGCCGCAACGACTCTGTAACCCTCTTTCTCAAGCACGTGCTGGGCAAGTCTGCGGTTGACGGGATTGTCCTCGACCAGCAAAATATCCAGCGCCGGCTTGATTCTTTTCGCAGGCCCCGCCGCCGATGCCCCCCGAGCTCCGCTCCGGGGCGAGATGCCGGACACGGAGCGGACCGCATCCAGCAGTTCCGACTGCTTGACCGGCTTGGTCAGGCAGGACAGGACCCCGCTATCGAGACGGTCTGCCTCGCGCCGCAGGGCCGAGCCGAGAACTATTACGGCCTGGACCCCGAGGCGCGGGCTCTTCCGTATCTGCGCGGCGAGCTCATAGCTATCCACGCCGGGCAGGGTGTCATCGAGGAGCACCAGTCGGAACGGTGCCTTTGCCCGTTTCGCCCGTTCCAGGAACTCCGTCGCGGATTTGTCGCTCTCCGCTTCGTGCACTTCGATGTTCCATCGTCTCAGCGTGTCCACGAGGATGCGGCGGCTCACGGGATGGTCTTCCACCACCAGAGCCCGGAGTCCCTTGAAATCGATCGCGCTCAGTTCCGCTTGCGCCGCCGCCTGCAGCCCGAAACGTACCGTGAAGTGGAAAATGCTTCCCTTGCCCGGTTCGCTTTCGACCCAGATCTTTCCGTCCATCATTTCCACTAGGCGCGCCGAAATCGTCAACCCCAGTCCGGTGCCCCCGTAGATGCGCGTCGTCGAGGTGTCGCCCTGCAGGAACGGCGCAAAGATGGCGGCCTGCTTTTGTTCTTCGATGCCGACCCCCGTGTCGCTCACGGTGAAATAACAGGTCACTTCGCCGTGATCGCTCGATTGGGGTTGAACGCGCATCACCACTTCGCCGCGCTCGGTGAACTTGATGGCATTGCCCGCTAGGTTGAGTACGATCTGGCGCAACCTGACCGGGTCACCGAGCAGCGCGTCGGGAGTGCCGGGCGTAAGTTCATAGGCGAGCTCCAGGCCCTTCCTGTGGGCCTCGAGCGCCAGCGTTTTCATGGTGTCGCCCAGGTTCTCGCGCAGCGAGAACGGGATGGTCTCGACTTCCAGCCGCCCGGCCTCGATCTTCGAGAAATCCAGAATGTCGTTGATGACCGTCAAAAGGGAGCCGCCGGAGGCCTTTACGAGATCAAGGTACTCGCGCTGTTCCGGCGTCAGAGTCGTCTGCAGGGCGAGTTCGGTCATCCCGATGATGGCATTCATTGGAGTCCGGATTTCGTGACTCATATTGGCCAGAAACTCCGACTTTGCCAGATTCGCCGCTTCGGCCGCCCGCTTCGCCTTGTGCAGATCCTCTTCGGCTTGCTTGCGCATCTCGATTTCTTTTCGCAGCAGGTCGTTCGCCGCGATCACACTCGCGGTACGCTCCCGTATTTTGGTTTCAAGGCTCTCGTTGACCCTGGACAACTCCCGTTCCGCGATCTTGCGCTGGTTGACTTGCGTCGCGAGCTCCGCGCTCTTGCTGTACAAATCGACAAACACCGCCACCTTCGACTTCAGGATGTCGGGGTTCACCGGCTTCAGAATGTAATCCACGGCCCCGATTTCATATCCCCGGAATACCGATTGCGCGTCTTCGAGGGCCGCAGTGAGGAAAATGATTGGGGTGTGACGGGAACGCTTGAGCTTTCGGATCAATGCGGCGGTTTCGAAACCGTCCATTACAGGCATCCGGATGTCGAGGAGAATAAGCGCGAAGTCGGTTTCGAGAATCTGTCTCAGCGCCTCCTTTCCCGACCCGACCGCGAATACGTTCCGGTCGGGCCCGGAGAGGAGCTCCTGCATCGCAACGAGGCTATGCCGTTCGTCATCGACCACAAGAACGTTAGCTTGCGCCGAGCCGGACACTGCCGTCTCCGGTCACCTGGCGAGTCCGACCCGCAAGAGCGACAACAGCTGTTCGATATTGACCGGCTTGGAGATGTAGTCCGAGGCGCCGGACTCGATGCATTTCTCGCGGTCCCCCTTCATCGCTTTCGCAGTCACCGCGATGATCGGAAGATTCTTGAATTCCTCCAGCTTGCGGATGATCCGGATCGTGTCGTATCCGTCGAGCTCGGGCATCATGATGTCCATGAGGACCACGTCGATACCGGGATTGTTTTTCAGCGTCTCGAGCCCGTCTTTGCCGTTCTCCGCGTTGAGCACCGTTATCCCGTGCTGCTCCAGAACCCCGGTCAAAGCGAATATGTTTCTTATGTCGTCGTCGACAATCAGCACTTTTTTGCCAGCCAGATCCGGCGTGGCCCTTTGCATGGTGGTCAGCAGCTGGTCGCGCTTGTTCGTCGGCAGTTCGTTGACCGTCTGATGCAGGAACAGCGTCGTCTCTTCCAAAACGGCTTCGAGGGTTCGCGCGCTTTTCAGGACGGCGACTTCCGCCAGCTTTCTGACCTTGTCCCGCTCGCTGCCGCTTAGGGCGTCCGTTTCATAGATCACGATCGGTAATTCGGACGCCGTTTCGGATTGAACGATCTTTTTGATGAGGTCGATCGCCGTCGTATCCCGAAACGTCGAACCGAGCACCATGCAATCGAACTGATTTTTCCGCAGGGCATCGAGGGCCTGCTTGCCGGCGCGTACACCCGTGATCTGCACGTCCTCCCCGCGCAGGGCTTCGGTGATGCTCGCCCGCTCGGCATCGTTTCCATCGGCGACGAGCAGCGTTCTGATCTCGTGCTCGATCATCCTGCGCGTCTTGGCGAGGGCCTCCTGGAGAGCTTCCTTCACCGCGGGCTTGCGCACCGTCCCCAGGGCTCCCATGTGAAGGCATTTGTGCATCTGATCGGTCACGGAGATGACGCTCACCGGGATGTGCCGCGTTTTCGGATCGTGTTTCAGGAGATCCAGGACGGCCCATCCGTCCATGTCCGGAAGTTTCAAATCCAGCGTGATCGCGTCGGGCGCAAGCTCCTTGACCAGAACGAGCGCCGTGTTGCCGTCCAGGGCGACTACGCCCTTGAACCCGCTTTCGCGCGCGACATCGAGCAGGGTCGCGGCGAACTTCGCGTCGTCTTCGACGATCAGCACGACGCGGTCGCCGGGTTGGATGTTCTCGCGGTCGTCGCTTACCTGCGGCTGCAGCCCCGGGCTCCCGCTCGATCGCTTGGCGTATGCCGGGTCAAGCCTGGGCTCCCCGGCGGGTGTTTCCTCGGCGGGTGTTTTCGGGGTTCTCGCCTCGGCCTCGGCCGGCTCGTGGGCGAGCGGCAGGTAAAACGTAAACGTGCTGCCTTTGCCCGGATGGCTTTCGACCCGGATTTCCCCACCAAGCAGGCGCGTGAGTTCGCGGCTGATGGAAAGTCCCAGTCCCGTGCCGCCGTATTTGCGGCTGGTGGTTCCGTCAGCTTGCTGGAAGGCCTCGAAAATGACCTTCTTCTTGTTTTCGGGAATTCCGATCCCGGTGTCCGTCACGGCAAACGCCACCACTTCTTCCGCTGCATCCAGTTGCGGGTGGCCGGGCGTCCATCCGGATTTCGCGAGAGCAATCCGCAGATCCACTTTGCCCTTTTCGGTAAACTTGATCGCATTCGAGAGCAGATTCTTCAGGATCTGCTGGAGCCGCTTTTCATCGGTGTAGATCACCGCGGGCAAGCCGGGGGCCGCGTCCACCGTGAACCCCAAGCCCTTGTCCCGGGCGACCTGGCGGAAGGTCCGCTCGACGTAGTCCCGCAGCCCGGAGAAGCGTTCGGGTGCAATGTCGAGCGTGACGGTACCCGATTCGATCTTGGCCAGATCGAGAATATCGTTGATGAGGGAAAGAAGATCCGTGCCGGCGGCATAGATGGTCTGCGCGTAATCAATCTGTTTCGGCATGAGGTTGTTGCCTGCGTTGTCCGCGAGCAGCTTCGCCAGGATGAGCAGGCTGTTCAACGGGGTGCGCAGCTCGTGCGACATGTTGGCCAGAAACTCGGATTTGTAGCGCGAGGACAGCGCGAGCTGCTCGGCTTTTTCCTCGAGCGCGGCTTTTGCCTGCTCGACTTCCCGATTCTTGTATTCGACCTGCCTCATCTGTTCCGAAAGAAGCTTGGCCTTTTCCTGAAGCTGCTCGTTGGTGCGCTGCAGCTCCTCCTGCTGATTCTTGAGCAGTCTCTCGGAGTTCTGCAGATTCTGCGCCTGCTGCTCGAGACGGTCGTTGGTTTCCTTGAGCTCCTCCTGCTGGCTTTGCAGCTCCTTGGTGAGCGATTGCGACTGTTCGAGCAGGAATTCAGTGCGCATGTTGGCCTCGATGGTGTTGAATACGACGCCGATGCTTTCGGTCAGCTGATCGAGAAACGACAGGTGCGTTTCGCTGAACTTTCTGAGCGAGGCCAGCTCGACGACCGCCTTGACCTCGCCTTCAAACACCACCGGCAGGATGATGATGTTCATTGGCGTGGCGGAACCGAGAATCGAGCTGACGCGGATGTAGTCGTCGGGGACATCCTCGATCAGAATGCGCTTCTTCTCGTAAGCGCATTGCCCTACCAGGCCCTCGCCGATCCGCAGGGTTTTCGAGAGATGCTTGTTGGGCTTGGAGGCGTAGCTGGCGAGCAGTTCGAGACTGGGCTCGTCGCCGCGCTTCACCTGGGTGTAGAAGACGCCTTGCTGAGCGTTCACGAGCGGCGTCAGCTCCGAGAGCACCAGTTTCGATACCGTCACCAAGTCGGTGTGACCTTGCAGCATCTGCGTGAATTTTGCGAGATTGGTCTTGAGCCAGTCCTGCTCGTTGTTCTTGAGGGTCGTGTTCTTGAGATTGCGGATCATCTCGTTGATGTTGTCCTTCAGGACCGCCACTTCCCCCATCGCTTCCACCATGATCGATCGCGTGAAATCGCCTTTCGTCACCGCCGTCGCGACCTCCGCGATGGATCGCACCTGGGTCGTGAGGTTCGCCGCCAACTGATTCACGTTGTCGGTGAGATCGCGCCACAGTCCGGCGGCACCCGGCACCCGCGCCTGGCCCCCGAGCTTGCCGTCGGTGCCCACCTCGCGCGCCACGTTGGTCACCTGATCGGCGAATGTCGCCAGCGTGTCGATCATGCCGTTGATGGTGTCGGCCAGCGCCGCGATTTCGCCTTTCGCCTCGAAAGCCACTTTCCGCTTCAGGTCGCCCTTCGCCACGGCGGTCACCACCTGCGCGATGCCGCGCACATGGTTGGTGAGGTTCGCCGCCATCGAGTTGACGTTGTCGGTGAGGTCCTTCCAGGTCCCGGCCACTCCAGGCACCTGCGCCTGGCCCCCGAGCTTGCCGTCGCTGCCCACCTCGCGCGCCACCCGCGACACCTCCGAGGCGAACCCGTTCAACTGATCCACCATCGTGTTGATCGTGCTCTTCAGCTCCAGGATCTCGCCCTTCACGTCCACCGTGATCTTCTTCGAGAGGTCGCCCTTCGCCACCGCCGTGGTCACCTCCGCGATGTTTCGCACCTGGCCCGTCAGGTTCGCCGCCATCGAGTTCACGTTGTCGGTCAAGTCCTTCCAGGTCCCGGCCGCTCCAGGCACCTGCGCCTGGCCCCCGAGCTTGCCGTCGCTGCCCACCTCGCGCGCCACCCGCGACACCTCCGAGGCGAACCCGCCGAGCTGATCGACCATCGTGTTGACGATTTTCCAGATCCGCAAGAATTCGCCCCGCAACGGCCTGCCGTCGATCTCGAGCAACATCCGCTGGGAGAGATCGCCTCTTGCCACCGATTCGATGACCCGTGCCACCTCCGAGGTCGGCCGGACGAGATCTCCGATCAGCGTGTTCACCGAGTCCACGCAGTCGGCCCACGATCCCGTCGCCGCGGGCAGCCTGACGCGTTGATTGATCTGCCCTTCCCTTCCGACCTCGTCTCGGATGCGCGCGAACTCGTCGGTCACCTTCTTGTTCACTTCCACGACGTCGTTGAAGGCCTGTGCGATCTCTCCGTCGATCCCGATCAGATCCATGGGCAGGTGGACCGAAAAATCGCCCTTTTTGAAGGCTCGCAACGCGCTCAAAAGCCCCTTGCGGTCGAGACCATCCGGGATAAATTGCATATTTGTCATTTTCGACCTCTCAACAAGCCTGTTTTTCCAAAACCGCGCCGCAAAGCGCCAAACTAGGTACATTCGGAATCGGCTCTGCTTCGCTTCGGAATATTTTCCTGGCGCCTTCGCGAGAGTCACTCCCTTACTCCGGCTGGCACGTATGCGATAAGACCCCTCACAGTCCCGGTCAGGGAATACCCATGATATCAAGGCACCAAACCATGATAGTGGGTGGGGTATCTACCCACTATCGAGGGAGCTTGATAATTCTGTGGCGATTCGATGGCAGAGCGTAGTTGTCTCACGACACCTTGCATCCGCTGAATGGCCTACCGCGTCTCGGTCCCCGACGTCCAAAGATGCATTCTCCTGCTATTTCGGCGATCAATTCTACCAATCGAAATCCAAACCCGACGCTCGCCCAGTCATGAGCCGGATGGATCAGGTGTCGGAGTCTCCGACGATAATGGTCTTCAATTTCCGACGAGTAGATTGAGCCTTCCAAAGACTTGGAGCGCTCGAGCGTCCATATGCCCGCCCCCAATCACGGCTTGAAGATCTTCTCCACCTGTCCTCTTTCCGCCCAAGCACAGCCTGAGAGATGCGTTCGCGAACTGCAGGAGTTCGCGCGCTCGAGCGAAGACGCGGGGTACGAGGGCATCCTCGTGTTTACCGACAACGGCCAACTGGATCCGTGGCTGGTCTCGCAGATCATCATCGAGTCGACCAAGCGCCTGTGCCCGCTGGTAGCCATTCAGCCGACCTACATGCATCCCTACAGCGTCGCCAAAATGATCACGTCGTTCGCGCATCTGTACGGCCGCCGCCTGCATCTCAACATGGTGGCTGGGGGATTCAAGAACGATTTGCTCGCGTTGAACGACCTCACGCCCCACGACGAGCGCTACGCGCGGCTCTTGGAGTACACCACCGTCATTCAGAGCTTATTGCAAACCGCGGACCCGGTCAGCTTCGAAGGGCGGTACTACAAGGTGACCAACCTCAAGCTGACGCCGCCTCTGCCGGCCGAATTGATGCCGGGCGTTCTCGTCTCGGGATCCTCGCAAGCGGGTATGGACGCAGCGCGGCAACTGAAGGCCACGGCCGTGGAGTACCCCAAGCCGCCGGCCGAGTACGCCGCCGCCCCGTCGGCGAACGTCGCATCGCGGGGCATCCGCATCGGCATCATCGCCCGCTCCGAAGACGCGCAAGCCTGGTCGGTCGCTCGCGCCCGGTACCCGGAAGACCGCAAGGGTCAACTCACCCATCAGTTTGCGATGAAAGTGTCGGATTCATCCTGGCACCGCCAGCTCTCCGAGCTCGGGAAAACCGCGTCGGGAGAGGAGAACCCGTACTGGTTGGTGCCATTCCAGAACTACAAGGCGGTCTGTCCTTTTCTCGTGGGAAGTTACGATCGGGTGGCGGACGAAGTGGCGCGCTACGTCGACGTCGGCTACCGCACTTTCATACTCGACGTGCCCGCGAGTGTGGAAGAAATGCAGCACACCGGTGTCGTGTTCGAGCGCGCCGTCGCGCGCTGCCTCGTGGCATGACCCTGCTGTTACAGCAAGGCGTGACGGCGCAAGCACAGGCGCGACCTGAGGCGACCGCGCTCGTATTCAAAGGCACCCGCCTCACCTACGGTGCGCTCGAGGAAGCGAGCAACCGGCTCGCCCGTGCGCTGAAGGAGGCAGGCTGCCGGCGGGGAGATCGCGTCGGTCTGCTGATGCCGAAGAGCCTTGAGGCGATCGTGGCCATGCTCGGCGCGCTGAAAGCCGATGCGATCTACGTGCCGATGGATCCGGCGAGTCCCGCAGCGCGGCAGGCGAGGGTGCTCGAGGTCAGCGACTGCCGCTGCATACTCGCCGCCGGCGCGGTCGGCCAGAATCTGCGCGACGCGCTGGCGGTTGCGACGCTCACCCAGCGGCCTATGATCGGATGGCTGGACGGAGCCGCACCCTCCAAAGTCGATCCGGCGCCGCTCTTCACCCTGTACGACCTCCCCACCTATCCGGCGACGCCGCCCGCCTGCGCCAACACCGAAGGCGACGTGGCGCACATTCTGTTCACGTCTGGTTCCACAGGTGTCCCCAAGGGCGTGATGATCACCCACGCGAGCGTCGCGCATCTCATCCGCTGGGCGCTGACGTACTTCGGCATTGTCCACACCGATCGCATCTCGCAGCACCCGCCGCTGCGTTTCGACGTATCCACGTTCGACGTGTTCGGCACTCTTTGGGCGGGGGCAGAGCTGCACCTGGTGCCCCCGGAGCTCAATCTCCTGCCGCATAAGTTGGCACAGTTCATTCGCGAAGCCCGGCTCACACAGTGGTTCTCGGTGCCCTCGGTCCTCAACCTGATGGCGAATTTCGACGTCGTGGGCCAGGACGACTTCCCGTCCCTTCGCCGGGTGTTGTTTGCCGGAGAACCCTTGCCGACGCCTACGCTTATCCATTGGATGCGCCGACTGCCGCACGTGCAATTCACCAACCTGTACGGCCCGACCGAGACCACCATCGTGAGCAGCTACTACACGCTGCCCGGATGCCCGGCCGACGAACGCGAGCCGATTCCCATCGGCACCGCGTGCGCCGGCGAGGAGCTGCTGATCCTCGACGGCCGACTGCAGCCCGTGGCTGCGGGCGAAATCGGCGACCTGTATATCCGCGGCGTGGGCTTGAGCCCCGGTTATTGGCACGACACGGAGAAAACCCGCGGCGCGTTTCTCCCCTACCCTGGCGGACCCGGTCCGCAGGACCGCATCTACAAGACCGGCGACCTGGCGCGCCGCGGAGCCGACGGCCTGTTCTACTACGTGGGCCGGGCCGATACGCAGATCAAGAGCCGCGGCTACCGCATCGAACTGGGCGAGATCGAGGCGGCGCTGCACTCGCTTCCTGGCTTGCGCGAGAGCGCGGTCGTGGCGATTCAATCCGAAGGTTTCGAAGGATGGTTGATCTGCTGCGCCTATGTCCCGGTGCCGGACGGCAGCGTCTCCACGAAGAGCCTGCGCAAGACCTTGGCGGAGATCGTGCCCGGCTACATGCTCCCGGCCCGCTGGATGCGCCATGACGTCCTGCCCAAGAATGACAACGGCAAGATCGACCGTCCGCGGTTGAAGAAAGCGTTCCTCGACGCCGAACTCCGCCCAATGCAGACGCAAGCGCTGCCTCCCGATCACGCGAGCGCGACTAATCGTCGTATGGTCAGCGCGGCGGCCGGGCGGAGCTGAAGGAAGGAAACAGTGAGAGACGCAAACGCCATCATCGAGCGCCTGGGCGCCGTGTTCGCCGAGAATTTTCACATTGAAGCGCCATCCCCGGACACCGATCTCCTCGAGACGGGCATTCTCGACTCGTTCCAGTTTGTAGAGCTGCTCCTGCAGCTCGAGCAGCGCTTTGGCGTGCGCATCAAGATCGACGACATCGACCTTGACGATTTGCGGACGCTCGCGCGGATCGCGCGGCTCGTGGTTAGGAACGGCACGATGGCCGTCCCGTCCGTTTGAGTCGAGGCGGATGCTGGCGCTTCGGGTTTCGAGCGAGGGCCAGAACCTGCTATGGCGACGATTCGTGTCTTAACCGAAGACGATCTACCCGCGGTAACCGAACTCTTCGGACGCGTCTATTCGGAGCGACACTGGATTTCACCCGCGGCGTGCGAGTCCTACTTTCGGGAGATGCTGTTCGACAACCCGTGGCGCGACCTCCAGATACCCTCCTGGGTGGCTGAGCAACACGGGCGCATCTGTGGCGTCTACGCAGTGATGCCGCGACGGATGCTGCTGCGGGGGCG
>DASPWT010000157.1:0-23829 GCA_035637655.1 Burkholderiales bacterium
CAATGCCGTGGCGGTGCTCATCATCGCCTGTCCCTGCGCGGTCGGCCTCGCGACGCCGATCTCGATCACGGTGGCGATGGGGCAAGGCGCAATCAACGGGATCCTCTTCCGCAACGCCGAGGCGGTGGAGAAGCTGCGCGAGATCGACACGCTCGTCGTTGACAAGACCGGCACCCTCACGCTCGGCCGGCCGCAGCTCGTCGACCTGATCGTCGAACCGGGAATCGCGGAGAACGAGGCGCTTGCCCTGGTCGCGAGTCTCGAGCGCGCGAGCGAGCACCCGCTTGCTCAAGCCATCGTCAAGGGTGCGGAAGACCGCAGCCTGCCCCTCTCTCCGGTGGAGAAATTCGAGTCGGTCACGGGGCAGGGTGTTCGCGGGGAGATCGGCGGCCGGAAAGTCGCGGTCGGCAGCCGCCGATTCATGGAATCGCAGGGAACCCTGCCTGCGTCGCTCGCGGACAGGGCCGATATGCTGAGGACGCAGGGCAAGACCGCTCTCTACGCCGCGATCGACGGGCGCGCGGTTGCGGTGGTCGCCGTCGCCGATCCGATCAAGGAAACGACGCCCGAGGCTATCAAGACGCTGCAATCCGAAGGCGTGCGCGTGGTGATGCTGTCGGGCGATTCGCGCAAGACGGCGGAAGCCGTCGGCCGGCAGCTCGGCATCGACGAAGTGATCGCCGAAGTGCTGCCCGCGCAGAAGGTCGACGCGATCGAGTCGCTGCAGAAAAACGGCCGCGCGGTGGCGATGGCGGGCGATGGCATCAACGACGCGCCGGCGCTCGCTCAGGCCAACGTCGGCATCGCCATGGGTACCGGAACCGACGTCGCGATCGAGAGCGGCAGCGTGACGCTCGTCAAAGGCGATCTGCTGGGGATCGTCAAGGCGATCCGCCTCTCCCGCGCGACCATGCGCAACGTGAAGCAGAACCTCTTCTTCGCCTTCGTCTACAACGCCATCGGCGTGCCGATCGCGGCGGGCGTTCTCTATCCCTTTTTTGGGTTGCTGCTCTCGCCGATCTTCGCCGGTGCGGCGATGGCGATGAGCTCGGTGTCCGTGGTCACCAACGCGCTGCGGCTGCGCCGCGCCGCGATCTGACGGGATGCACGGCCGCGCGAAGGGATAGACTGTGGCCTAAGGATGGAGCGCGCTTGACGTTTACGTAAACGTCAAGTAACCTCCCTTTTCTCCAGCCAGATCCGGACGCGTTGGGGCAGCCATGACCGATCTGAGTGCCTCCCGGCACACCGAATACAAGACGAAGAACAAGATCCGCTTCGTGACGGCGGCGTCGCTCTTCGACGGCCACGACGCCGCAATCAACATCATGCGCCGCATCCTGCAGGCGAGCGGCGCCGAAGTGATCCATCTCGGGCACAATCGCTCGGTCGACGAAGTCGTGACCGCCGCGCTGCAGGAAGACGTCCAGGGGATCGCGGTCTCCTCCTACCAGGGCGGTCACCTCGAGTACTTCAAGTACATGATCGACCTGCTGCGCGAGCGCGGGGGAGAAAACATCAAGGTGTTCGGCGGCGGCGGCGGGGTGATCGTCGCCGAGGAGATTCGCGAGCTGCAGGCCTACGGCGTCACGCGCATTTATACGCCCGAAGACGGCCAGAAGATGGGTCTGCAGGGCATGATCAACGACATGCTCGCGCGCTGCGACGAGGACCCGTCGCTGCATGTGCCCGAGCAGTCGAGCGGCGTGAAGCGAGGCGACCGCCGGGGGCTTGCTCGGCTGATCACGGCGCTCGAGAACGGCACGACCGACCTCAAGCTCCGAGCGCAGATTCTGAAGGAAGCCGACGCGCTCTCCGTACCGACGCTCGGGGTGACGGGCACCGGAGGCTCGGGAAAATCCTCGCTCGCCGACGAGCTGGTGCGCCGCTTCCGCCTCGACCAGGAGGACCGGCTCGACATCGCTATCCTCGCCGTCGATCCTTCGCGGCGGAAATCCGGCGGTGCGCTGCTCGGCGACCGTATCCGGATGAACGCCATCGAAGGGGAGTGCGTCTTCATGCGCTCGCTCGCCACGCGCGGCGCGGAGGCGGAGATCCCGAAGAGCCTTCCCGACGCGATCGCCGCCTGCAAGGCGGCGGGTTTCGACCTGGTGCTCGTCGAGACTTCGGGAATCGGCCAGGGCGACGCCGCGATCGTGCCGCTCGTCGACACTTCGCTCTACGTGATGACGCCCGAGTACGGCGCGCCGAGCCAGCTCGAGAAGATCGACATGCTCGATTTCGCCGATTTCGTCGCCATCAACAAATTCGACCGCAAGGGCGGCCAGGATGCGCTGCGGGACGTGCGCAAGCAGGTCCAGCGCAACCGCAAGCTCTTCGACCGTTCCGCCGAGGAGATGCCGGTGTACGGCACCATCGCCTCGCGCTTCAACGACGACGGCGTCACCGCGCTCTACCAGGGCATCCTGCCGGCGCTCATCGAGCACGGCCTGAAAGCGAAGCCCGGCGCGCTCCCGGCGGTCAAGGCGCGGGCCTCCTCCGGAAAGAACGCGATCGTGTCCCCGGCGCGCAACCGCTATCTCGCTGAAATCGCGGAAACGCTGCGCGGCTATCACGCGCGAGCCGGCGAGCAATCGGGAATAGCGCGCGAGCGGCAGCAGTTGCTCGCGTCGAAGGCAATGCTCGCTGCGGCTGGCAAAGACGCCGGTGTGCTCGATCCCCTCATCGTGGAGAAGAACGCCAAGCTCGATGCGAGCTCAAAAAAACTCCTCGAGGATTGGCCGGAGACGAAAAAGACCTACGCCGGCGACGAGCAGGTGGTCAAGGTGCGCGACAAGGAAATCCGCACCCGGCTCAACACGGTTTCCCTTTCGGGAACCAAGCTGCCGAAAGTCGCGCTGCCGGGATTCGAGGACCACGGCGAGATCGTCAAGTGGCGCATGCGCGAGAATCTGCCCGGCTCCTTCCCGTTCACCGCAGGTGTATTTTCCTTCAAGCGCGAGAACGAGGATCCGACGCGCATGTTCGCGGGCGAGGGCGATCCGTTCCGCACCAACCGGCGCTTCCATCTCCTGTCGAAAGACATGCCGGCGAAGCGCCTTTCGACCGCGTTCGACTCGGTGACGCTCTACGGGTTCGACCCGGATCCGCGGCCGGACATCTACGGCAAGGTCGGCAATTCGGGCGTGTCGATCGCGACGCTCGAAGACATGAAAGGGCTGTACTCGGGCTTCGACCTGTGCGATCCGGCGACGAGCGTCAGCATGACGATCAACGGGCCGGCTCCGACCCTCCTCGCGATGTTTTTCAACACCGCCATCGACCAGCAGACGGACAAGTTCCGGGAGGAGAATGGCCGTGATGCCACGCCCGATGAAGGCACGGAGATCGAGGCCCGAACGCTTTCTGCCGTGCGCGGCACGGTGCAGGCGGACATTCTGAAGGAAGACCAGGGCCAGAACACCTGCATCTTCTCGACCGAGTTCTCGCTCAAGGTGATGGGCGACATCCAGGAGTACTTCATCGACCACGACGTGCGGAATTTCTACTCCGCCTCGATCTCCGGGTACCACATCGCCGAGGCGGGCGCGAACCCGATCTCGCAGCTCGCCTTTACGCTCGCCAACGGCTTCACTTTCGTTGAGGCTTACCTGGCCCGCGGAATGAAGATCGACGATTTCGCGCCGAACCTGTCGTTTTTCTTCAGCTACGGCATGGAGCCCGAGTACGCGGTGCTCGGGCGCGTGGCGCGGCGCATCTGGGCGGTGGCGATGCGGGACAAGTACGGCGCGAACGAGCGCAGCCAGAAGCTCAAATTCCATTCGCAGACCTCAGGACGCTCGCTCCACGCCCAGGAAATCGCTTTCAACGACATCCGCACCACGCTGCAGGCGCTGATCTCGACTTACGACAACACCAATTCCCTGCACACCAACGCCTACGATGAAGCCATCACGACGCCCACCGAGGAATCGGTGCGCCGCGCCATGGCGATCCAGCTCGTCATCAACAAGGAATGGGGTCTTGGGAAGAACGAGAACCCCAACCAGGGCTCGTTCATCATCGAGGAGCTGACCGACCTCGTCGAGGAAGCCGTGCTGAAAGAGTTCGAAGCGATCTCCGAGCGCGGCGGCGTGCTCGGCGCGATGGAGACAGGCTACCAGCGGGGCAAGATCCAGGAAGAGTCCATGCTCTACGAGCACCGCAAGCACGACGGCACTTATCCCATCATCGGCGTGAACACCTTCCGCAATCCGCACGCAATCCCGGTCCCGCAGAAGCTGGAGTTGATCCGCTCGACCGAGGAGGAGAAGCAATCCCAGCTCAGGCGCCTGGCCGAGTTTCACGAGCGGCACAAGGCCGAATCCGGTCCCGCGCTGAAGCGCTTGCAGCAGGCGGTGATCGGGGACGAGAACGTCTTCGCGGTGCTTATGGACGCAGTGCGCTGCTGCTCGCTCGGTCAGATCACTTCAGCGCTGTTCGCAGTGGGGGGTCGATACCGCCGCAACATGTGACGCGCGAGCGCGCGTCATCTATGCGAAATGGCACGCCACCACGTGCCCGTGCCCCACGTCCCTCAGCTGCGGCTCGGAAGCCGGGTCGGTGCAGACCGCGGGGCGGCCCTTGTCTTTATACAGCGGGCAGCGCGGGGCGAAGCGGCAGCCGCTGACCGGCTGCTCGAAATCGAACACGCCCCAGGCGCGGCGCTCGCGCTCGGCGGTTGCGTCGCCGCTGGCGTACAGACTCACCTCGGTGCTCTGCTTGTCCGCGAGCGACGACCACAGGACGCCTGTGTAGGGATGGCGCGGCTGGTGCGCGATGTTCTCCGCCAGACCCATTTCGACGATGCGTCCGAGATACATGACTGCCACTTTCTGACTGACCAGCTCGACGACCGGGAGATCGTGCGAGATGAACAGATACGTGAGCCCCAGGTCCTTTTGCAGGTCGCGCAGCAGGTTCACCACCTGCGCCTGGATCGAGATGTCGAGCGCGCTGGTGGGCTCGTCGGCCACGATCAGGCGCGGGCGCACCGCGAGCACGCGCGCGATTCCCACGCGGCGCTTCTCGCCGCCGGAAAGCTCCGAGGGAAAGTTCGCGAGCTTGCTGTCCTTGAGACTCACCTGCTCCAGCAGCTCGCGGACGCGGCTCGCGATTTCGGCATCGCTCGGGCGCTCGTGCACGGTGAGCGCCTCGCGCAGGATGTCGCGCACGCGCATCTTCGGGTTCAGGCCCGCGTCGAGGTCCTGGAAGATCATCTGCATCTCGCGCCTTAAGGGGCGCAGCTCGGCTCGGCTCAAGGTAGTGATGTCGCGCCCGTCGAACACGATACGCCCGCTGCTCGGGTCGGTCAGCCGCAGCACCGTGCGTCCGATCGTGGTCTTGCCGCAGCCGGACTCGCCGACGAGGCCGACGGTCTCGTTTTCCCTGAGATAAAAGCTCACGCCATCCACCGCCGGGATCACGCGCCCCTGACCGGTCAGCATCGAGACGAGGCCACGGCGCTGACTGTAGTGCTTGCGCAGATCGGTGACTTCGAGAATGGTGCGGCTCATGCTTTTCCTTCCGCAGCAGGGTACAGCCAGCAGCGCACCTTGTGACCGGGCGCGACCTCGCCGAGCGGCGGCTCAATGCCGGCGCAGTTTTCGCTGATCGCCTCGGTGACGCGGTTGCAGCGACCGTAGAAGCGGCAACCGCGCGGCACTTCGATGGTATCCAGAACCTCGCCTTCGATCGCCTGCAGATAACTTTTCCGGCGTATCGTCTCCGCACTCGGGATCGAGGCGAGCAGCGCCGCGGTATACGGGTGGCGCACCCTCGCCCCCGGCGCGAGCACCTCCGCGGCACGACCGGCCTCCACCACCGTGCCGCCGTACATCACCGCAATGCGATCCGAGAGGCGCTGGATCACGCTGATGTCGTGGCTGATGAGGAGCGTGGTGATGCCGGTCTCGGTCTTGAGCTGGGCCAGCAAATCCACGATGCGGGACTGGATGGTGGCGTCGAGGCCGGTGGTCGGCTCGTCGGCGATCAGGAGCGAGGGTTCGGCGGAGAGCGCCATCGCGATCATGGCACGCTGACACATGCCCCCGGACATGCCGAAGGGGAAGTTGTCGAAGCGCAGCCTGGGTGAATCTATGCGCACGCGATCGAGCCAGTGGATCGCGCGTTCCTTGGCTTCGCCTTCGCCCTTGAAGGTTGTGTGCATGCGGATGGTCTCCACGAGCTGCGTGCCGATCGTGGAGTAAGGGTTCAGCGCCGAGCGCGGGTTCTGGAAAATCATGGCGATCTCCTTGCCGCGCACGCCCGCCATCAGTGTCTCCGAGTGTTTGCGCCAACCGCGCTCGTCCTTCTCCACCGCCATGACGCGTCCATCGTGCTCCGTGACGCGCGCGTAGTTCTCCAGACCGTCGAGCAGGTTGCGCCGCGCGCCGTTCGAGTGCAGGTCGATGCGGCCGCTGATCACGCCCGGCCCGGAGGTAACCAGGCCCGCGGCCGAGAGCGCGGTGACGCTCTTGCCGCTGCCGCTCTCGCCCACGATGCCGAGGGTCTCGCCGCGCGCGACGCCAAGGCTCACGCCGTCCACCGAGCGGATGAAAGCGCGCTTGGCGCGCGAGTAGAAGTAGGTCCGCAGGTTCTCGATGGCGAGCAGCGGCGCATCCATCACTTCCTCCGCTTGCCTTCGAGGAGGTTGTTGAGCCCGTCGCCGAGCAGCTGGAATCCGAGGATGGTCGCGAGGATCGCGAGCGCCGGCGCGGTCGAGGGCCAGAAGTTGCCTTGCAGAAAATAGTTCGCGCCGGCCTGGACCATGTTGCCCCACGAAGGCGTGGGCTCCTGCACGCCGAAGCCGAGGTAGGAGAGACTCGTCTCGACCAGGATCGCCTCGGCCATGCCGAGGGTGGCCTGGATCACGAGCAGCGCCCGGCAATTCAACCACAGGATATGCTTGAGAATGACCGTGTGCGCCGGCAACCCGAGCGCGTGCGCCGCCTCGATGAAGCTCTTCTGTCGAAGAAACGCGATCTTGCCCGCGATCAGGTTGGCGATCCCTGGCATGCCGGTGATGCCGACCACGACCATGACGTAATAGATGTCGGCTTTGAACGCGGCGATCACGAGCAGGATCAGCACCAGGCGCGGGAACGAGTCGAGCAGGTTGTCGAAATAGGTGATGATCGTATCGAACCAGCCGCCACGGTAGCCGGCCAGGATGCCGAGAATGCTTCCGCCGACGACGGAAATCGTGATTGCAAGCAGTCCGGGGAGAAAGTAGGCCTGGATGCCGAGAATCAGCCGCGCCTGCAGGTCGCGCCCGAGGAAATCGGTGCCGAGCAGGTGCCCGGAGGTGAACGGCGCCGCGTTGATCAGCCCGACGTTCATCGCTTGAGGATCATCGGGCAGCCAGCCGAACGCCCCGAGCAGGTACGAAGCCACCACCACCGCCACCACCAGCAGGCCGTAGCCCACGTAGACGAGATCGAGCGGCTCCGCGCGCTGCCGCAGCGACAGCTCCGAGAACTCGCCGATGGGGCCGGGCGTCTGGACGTAGCGACGCATGCGCTGCCCCTATTCTCTCGATGCGCGCGGGTTGACCGCGGTGAAGACGACGCGCTGCAACAGGTTGCCGAGACGCACGAACGCCGCGGCAACGAGGGCGATGCCCATGATGACCGGGAAGTCGCGGTCCTGCGCCGCCTGCCACGCCATGCGCCCCATGCCGGGCCAGTTGAACACCTGTTCGACGATGACCGCGCCGCCGAGCAGGAACGGGATCTTGGCGCTCATGATCTCGGTGACCGGAATCAGGAAACCCTCCTTGAACGCGTGGCGCCACACCGCAGCGCCCTTGGCGCGCGCGGTGCGGATGTAGTCTTCGGCGAGCACCCGCGACAACTCCTCGCGTAGGTGGCGGATCATTTCGGAGAGCGTGCCGCTCGCCGTCCCGAGCACGAAGATCGGCACGAGGAAATACAGCCACGCGTGCTCCTGCTTCGTCGCCGTTCCCGAGATCAGCGGGAACATGCCGAACTGATGGATGAAGACGTAGACCACGATGTAGCCGAACCAGAATACCGGCACCGCCGAGAGGACGTACGCGCCCAGGGTCGCCGCGGTGTTGCCGGCGGTGTCGCCGTGCGCGGCCGCGTGCACCGCGATCGGCACCGCGATCAGGAGCGTGAGCGCGAGCGAGCCGAGCGTGAGGGTGAGCGTGTAGATCCCGACGCGCGCGAGCTCAGGCAGCACCGGCAGGCCGGTGCGGATCGAGTTGCCGAAGTTGCCCTGCAGCATCTTGCCGAACCACGCCGCGTACTGGCCATACCAGGTCCGGGGCACGCCCAGCGCCTCGCGCATGCCGAGGGCGAGCTCCGAGCGCGGCGACTGGCCCTCGAGCAGGACGTTGAGCGGATCGCCGGGCGCGAGATAGAGAATGGCAAACACGACCACGCTCACGCCGAAAAGCAACAACGCGGTGATCGCGAGCTCGCGCGCGAGCACGCGGCAGACGGGCTTGATCGCGGCGAGCTTCATGGTGAGTGCCGGCGCCGGCCCTCACCCCCTACTATTCACTTCTGTTCGCTCGTAGGAATGAACCACTCGTCGGCGAACGAGAAGAACTTGTAAGGGTGGATCTGCACGCGCCGCAGCTTCTTGTGGTACGCGCTGTAGTTGGTGAGCGTCCAGAGAAAGGTGTAGGGCTGCTCCTCGGCCAAGATCGCGTGCAGCTTGCGGTTGATCGTGCGACGCTTCTCGTGGTCGAGCGTCAGCTTGCTCTCGACGATCAGCCCGTCCACTTCGGGGTTGGAGTAGCCGCCGAAGTTGTTCTTCCAGTCGCCGATCTCGGCCGAATGGAACAGCGACGAGATGTCCGCCGAGTCGTCGAACACCCAGGACGCGAACATGATGTCGAAATTGTGCTCGAAGAAGACGTCCTCCTTCCACGCCTGCCACTCCTTGAACTCGACCGTGATCGCGATCCCGGCGTTCTTGAGGTAATTCTGGAACGCGAGCACGACGCGCTTGACCGCTTCGCTCTCCTTCTCGATGGGGACCTTGAGCGAGAACACGAGCTTCTTGCCGCCCTTCTCCATGATCCCGTCGGAGCCGGCCTTGAAGCCCGCCTCAGCGAGCAACGCGCGCGCGCGCTCCGTGCCGAACGGCAACGGCTTGACGTCGAGGTTGTATGCCCAACTGCCGGGCGCGAACGGGCCGGAGATGACCGTGCCCTGGCCGTTGAAGAACGAGTCGAGCATTTCCTGGCGGTTGACCGCAGCCGTGATCGCCTGGCGCACGCGCCGGTCCGCGAGAAGAGGGTTGCGCACGTTGTAGCCGAAGAACGAGTACGACAACGCATTGTACGGTTGCAGCACGAAGCGCTTGTCGCCCTGAACCTCCGGCAGGTTGCGCGGGTTGACCAGCACGATCATGTCGATGGCGTTGAACATCAGCGCTTGGGCCATGATGTTCTGGTCGGCGAACGGTCTGGCGACGAACTTGTCGATGTGCGCGCGGCCCTTGAAGTAGTCCGGGTTCGAGACCAGCACTACCTCGCCGTCACCGGTTACGGTCTGGAGCATGTACGGCCCGGTGCCGATCGGGCTGTGGGCGAACCGGTCCTCGCGCGTCAGGTACTGCGAGTTCGCCGGGCCGTGCTTGGGGATGATCTTGAAGCTGAACTTCGCCAGCGCGTTCAGGATCGGGCGCTTGAGCGTGCATACCACCGTGTACTCGCCGGTCTTCTCGACTTTCTCGATGAATTCGTAGCGCACCTTGAGCGGCGTGATGGTCTTCGGGTGCATCATGATGTTATAGGTGAACACCACATCGTCGGCGGTAAAGGCCCTAGGCGTCTCGCCCTCGCGCGGGTGCCACTTCACGTCCTTGCGCAGAAAGAACGTGTATACGCGGCCGTCCTTCGACGCCTCCCAGCGCTCGGCCAGCTCCGGCACGATTTCCTGCTTCTCGTCGATGCCGACCAGGCCGTTGAACACGAGCTCCGTGATGCGCAGCGAAATCGTTTCGTTGCTCGTGATCGGGTCCAGCGTCGCCGGCCGGCCGTACTCGCTGTAGTTGAGGACGCCGCCGTCGGGGCGCCCGTCGCCCTTCGGTGCGGCATGCACCGGAATGCACAATGCCATCGCCGCGCCCAGGCCCAGTACCGTAGTAGTAAGGATCCGTTTCATACGCTCCTCGCTTGTTGACCCCGATAGTTATGGTTCATCCTGCCGCTTCTCAAAGTATCTTCACGTCGCCGGCGCTGCGCTGCTCCATGGAGTAGACGCCCTGCATCGCCTCCTGAATCTGGCGCACCACGGGAAACTCCTTGCTCATCTCGAAAAAGATCTCGAGACTTTCGGAGAATTTCTTGGTCCGATAGTAGGCCTCGGCCAGGCCGGCGAGCATTTCCGGGTCATTGGCTTCGATCTTGTTCTTGTTGCTCTTGTCGCGCCCGGCCTCCATGTAGGCGATGGCGCGCGCGTAGTCCTTCTTGCGAAGATAGTAGCTGCCGAGCGCAAAGTTGAGTCGCTGGTAGCGCCGTCCGTCACCCGCCTCGGTCACCTGGCCGGCGCGTGCGAGCACTTTGCCGCACTGGGCCTCGGCGTCGGCGCAGCCGAGCACGATGTCGGCCAATACCTCCGGGTCGCTGCCCTGGTCCGCCATCGCGGTCCAGGCGCTCTCCGCTTCGGCGCGCCGGCCCTGGCGGTGCGCGATCAGGGCCTGACGCGCCAGTGCGCGTTCGCGGTACTGTCCCGGCGTCTGTGGCCGAGCGAGGAAGGCTTGCACGTACGTCAGCGCCTCGTCGCTCGCGCCCAGACCGCTCAATACCTCGGCAAGATAGTATTCCGCGCTCGGTTTCATGCGCGCGTCGGCGGTGGCCTGCTCGAGCTGACGCCGCGCGAGCTCGCGATAAAGCCGCGCCAGGTCCGTGAGCAGCGCGAGATCGTAGAGGTTGATGCTTTTGGCCGTCCCCTTGACCACCCTGAACCTTTCGACATAGGAAGCCATTCCCAAGTCGGCGGCGCGCGCCACGGCGAGCGCCTTGTCCGGCGCGCCGGTCGCAGTATAAATCTCGATGAGATAGCGCCGCGTGCGCGGCGACAACTCGCGTGCGCGGCTCGCGTCGTCCGCCACGCGCTGCAAGGATTTCGCGTCCACGACCTGGGCGCGGCCCTGTGCCGCAGCGCGCGCCAGCGCGATCTCCGACGCTGCGCCCGCACCGGCCCACATGCCGCGCGCCCGTTCTGCGTCGCGCTGCGCCCAGAGGACGCTCCCGAGGCCGACGCTGGCGATCGCCTGGTAGCGCCTCTCGATACCCGGGTCGGCGCGGACCTGCTCGAAATGGCGCCGCGCTTCGGCCGCGTTTCCGCGCGCGAGCAAGCCCTCGGCGAGGTACAGCCGCGCGTAGCGGCTGCGGTCTTCGGTGCCGGTTTTGAGCAGTTTGTCGAGATAGTCCAGCTCGGCCGTCGCAGCGGTGCGGGCGAGCGCCTCGTGCAGATCGGCGTTGCGCAGGTAAATCATGCCGAGCACGAGCTGCCCCTGCGCCCGGCGCCCGGCTTCGGGGCGGGCAAGCGCGTCCTCGAGCATGCGCGCCGCCTGTTCGTAGCGGCGCTTCTCGTAGAGCTTCATCGCCGCATCCACCGGGTCGTCGGCGCAGTATGCAGGCGCGCTCACCCCCAGCGCGAGCGCCACCGCTAGCCATTGCGCGAGCAGCGGGGCGAACGGCAGGTGATGGCAGGTATCGCGGCGCGTCACGGCGTCAGTCCTTCAGCTTCGCGAGGTACACTTGGTCCCACTGGTCGACCTGGGCGCGGAACGCGATCACGCCGCTAGTCGAGCAGGTGACGTCGTGGTTCATCTTGGTCCCCGTGCGCACGAGCGCGCTCGTGCGGCTGTCGACATCGGCGATGTAGATCGGGTTGTAGGCCTGTCTTTCGTTGCGCACGTACACGATCCGGCGGTTATCCGGCATCCACGCCGGGCCGCGCTCGATGTCCGGGACCACGTCGGTCGCCACCACCCGCGCCGCCAGCCCTTCGCCCTCGGTCGGGTCGGAACCGTCCGCGGCAACGACCACGATGGCCCAGGTCTTGGGATCGTCGGCGGGGTTGTAATTGGTGTAGAACGCGAGGCGCTTGCCGTCCGGCGACCACACCGGCCGCAGATCGTCGTAACGCCAGGTGCTGAGCGGCTTCGGCGGCGCGGGCGGAATGCGCCCCGGTTCGAGTACGTAAATGTCGTGGTTCTCGTTGATGCCCTGGATGACCGCGAGGTGCTTGCCGTCGGGCGACCACTGCGGATAGAGATAGGGCCACTCGCCGTGCGTCAGTCGAGTCGTGGTCTTCGTGGCGAGATCGAGCAAATACACGTCGCCTTTTCCGGTGCGGCCGGAGATGAACGCGATCTGGTCGCGCGCCGGCGACCAGTGCGCGTGTCCATCCTTCTCTCTGTGAGTCGTAATACGCGTGATGCGGCCGTCGGGCTCGCGCAGGTAGAGGTCGTAGTTGCCTTCGCCGCCGTTGCTCATGAACACGAACCGCTTGCCGTTCGGCGACCAGCTGATGCCGGAGTTGTAGCTCGTCTCCTCCACGACCTCCGGGAAAAAGAACCGGTCCTGTCCCGGTGCGCTCGGAGACTGCTGGTGAATGGTCTGAACGAGGTCGCCGTTCGAGCGCACGATCGCGATTTCCTTGTTGTCGCCGCGCGAGCGCTCGAACGCGACCAGCTCGCCTGAGGGCGACCACACCGGGTTCGAGTCGTTGCGCCCGCGAGCGATGGGGACGAGCGGCCGCACGAACTCCGGTTCGATCCCGGCCGGCTCCCCCGCGCTCGGGGCCGCCGGCTCTTCGCTGGCCGCAGGCAACGCAACTGCGGGCAACGCGACCGCGACGAGCAGGGCCATCAAAGGGCGCAAGAGGGGCATCGCGTTCGGGTCGGCGCGATTACGGCTCCTGGATCTGATCGCGGTATCGGCGCGCTCCCTCGCGAGCCTGCACAAAGGCCGGATTGCCCTCGAGCTTTTTCGGGAAGAAGTCGAAATATTCCCGCCACGCGAGGCTCGCGCTGTTCATCACCGCGGGCTGCTTCGTCATCAGATACAGCTTGTGATACGACAGCGCCGTGTAGTAGTAGGTGTCGTGCACGGCCTCGTCGTACTCCGCGCTCGGGAAGAAGCGCGTGTTCTGCTTGGCGGTCTGCAGCGCCTTGATCGCCTTGGCGAAGTACGTGGGCGCGGCGGCGCGATCGCTGTCCAGCAGGCGGTTGCCCTTCTCGCAGTACGCATGGCCGAGGTTGGTGAAGGTGACCGCGAACTGCTTGTAGATCAGCTGCTGGTTCTCGGGCAGCGCCAGCACGGCCTCGAACTCGGCGATCGCGCGGTCGTAGTCCTCCTTGTCGTCGAGGTAGATGTCGCCCAGGCGCCGGTGCGCTTCGGCGTAGTCTGGGTGGTCGCGCTCGGTGGAGGCATAGGTCTTGATGGCGCCCTCGATGTCGCCTTTCTGGCGCGCGCGCTCGCCGATCTTGAGGAAATCCTTTTGCAGAACGATGCGGCGCTCGCCGGTGCGGTCTTCCTCCTTCTTGTTGAACTCCATGACCTCGAAGAAGTCGCGGTAGTCCTCGCCGTAGGTCAGGCGCACGCTGTGAAAGCCGAGCGTGATCAGCTTGCCGCCGGTGATCGGTGTCTTGCCGATCTGCTCGTCGTCGATGTAGACGGTCGCCGACGACGGCGTGGAGTCGACCTTGAACAGGACATTGTTGGCGGTGAGCAGGAACTCGCGCGCTTCGCCGCTCTTGCCGACTCGGATCTTGTCGGTGAGCTGCTGGTAGCCGTGGCGGTACAGCGTGAGCGCATAATTGCGGCCGAGCCGCAGGGGGATCTCCGCCTGACCGTTCATACCGGTCGCGCCGGCCCAGTCACCGTTCAAGTAGACGCTGGTCCCCGCAAGCGGGTTGACATCCGTGCCGATGCCACCCTTCGCGGTGAGCACGACGTAGGTGCGTTGATCGCCTTCCTCGCCCTCGCGTGCGATGCGCCGTACCACGCGATCTCCGATCTGCACCTTCTCGCCCTGCTTGAGTGTTGCGACTTCGGCAAGCGAGCTCGCGTCTTCACCGCGCTTGACCTCGATCCTGCCGGTCTCGCGGTAACCCGCCACCTTGCCGCCCTCACCGAACGTCGGTGTGGTGAGGGTGAACTCGGTGCCGCGGCCGATACGCCAGTTCTTGCCGATGTTGATGCGATAGCGATCATCCTCCTTGCCGATCACCGTGCCCTCCAGCGGGAAGCGCTCGATAACGTTGCTCGCAATGTCGCGCGCCGCGCCGTTGATCCCGCCGGCGCTGCGGGCGCGCGCGATCTCCGAGAAAATGATTTTGCCGTTCGCGGTGTGGAATTTGACCTCGACCAAATAGCCGCCATCGTCCTTGGCGACGCTCCCGAGCGCGATCATGTCCACGGTCGCGCGCAGGGGAGTGTCCTGCCAGCCCTTGGTCATGATGCGGTCGATATTGAGCTTGCGCTGATTGACCTCGGCCTTCAGCTTCTCTGCGGGCACCTCGCGGAACGCCGGGAACTTGAACAGCTGCGTCGCGAGCGCCTGCTCGGCTTGGGCCGCGACCTCCTTCAGGTCCACGCCCGGCGTGTTGCCGACGACGCGGTAGATACCGATACGGATCGGCTTGGGCGTAGTCGGGTAGAAGTAGCGCTGGAGGTTGACTTGCCCTTCAAGCCGGACCGTGGTTTTCCACGCCGCGGGGACGTAGCCGGGCGCCGCGAGCGCGATCACGACCTTCTTGCCCGGCTCGCCGCGGTAGTCGTACGTGTAGCTGCCCTGCGCGTCGGTCTTGCCAACCGTCTTGCCGTCTATGCTCACGCTCAAGCCCGGCACTCCGCTCGCGCGGCCGTACTCGTCGGTAAGCGCCTTGATCGCCACCACAGTCTGGCGGTTGAGCGCGACTTCGATCACCTGGCTCGGCTCGAGCTGACGTGTCGCGCGGTAGGTGCTGTAACCGGTCCTGGCGACGTTGAACTCGGCCCCCTTCGCCGGCTGCGTCCGATAGAGGTACACGAATTCGCCCTTGGCATCGGTGACGCCTGCCTCCTGCCCGCCGACCGTCACCTTGGCCTCGGGCAAGGGCGTACCCTTCTCGCTCACGCGCAGGGTGACGTAACGCATCGCTTTGAGATCGGCCTCGACGCGGTACGTGTCGATCTGGTCCCCTTTCGGCAGCTTCACGAGGAAGGTCGTTTTCCACGGATCGAAGCGGTAGCCAGGCGCCTCCTTGCTCACCGTCACTTCAATCTCGCTGCCGGCCTTCTTGCGCAGCTGCTGCGCGAACCTGCCTTGGGCGTCGGTGACGCCAAGCTCCTCGCGGTCCACGCTGACTTTCGCCTGTGCCGCGGGCTGGCCGTCGATACGCGCCTTGACCTCGATATCGAGACGCTGGCCGCAAGCGCCGAGCAAGGCGGTGGCAAGCAGGATGGAAAGAAAACGCAGGTGGGTTGTGACCATGGCGATACCTTCGGTTATGGCGTCGGGTCTAAGGGGCACGGCGGATGCGTCCGCTCACATCGCGGGCGGCTGGATATTGACCTCGCCGGGATTGATGATCTTGTCCTCGTCGGTGGCCGAACCTTTGATCGACTTGCGCTTGGCCTCCTGGATCTTCGGCAACTTGAACTCGACCTTCTTGCCGAAGAAGGAGCCGATCTCGACCGTCTCGGTCCGCGTCTCGTAGCCGATGCGGCTCGCCTCCACTTTGTAGATGCCCGGCTTGATGCTGCCCTTGGGCGACTCGAATTCGCCCTTCTCGTCCACCGTCGCAGAGCTCGAAGCCAGCTCGACCGCAGCGGTCGTATTGATCATGTTGACCACTGCCCCCTTCGGGCTCTCGTTCGGGACCGGCTGCTGACGGCTGTCAACGAGTTGCACCGTGCCATGAATCGTGGCGGCACAGCCGGACATCGCCAGCAGCGGGGCGATTAGGACAACCAGCGCTCTTGCGGTCATGATCTTTCTCCAGTTAATCGTCGGCGAGTTTCACGGGACACGTCACGCCGCGCGAGGGCAAGCGAGCAGCGGTGTTCGGCTTGAAACGACGGTCGGGCCGCGGCATACCCGTTCGGCGGCGCGAATGTCCATAGAACACTCGCGATAACTCCACCTAACCCGTGGTCTGGTGCTCGGCGGCGCGGACACAGGTTGAGTGTGTCCGCGAAATCTCCCCCCTCGCCCAGCCGAGCTACAGGCGTGTGGAGCGGCAATTATAACCGAGATTCGGGAAAGTCTAAGGGAAGAGGGGGCGGCACGTCTTGCAGCGCGGATGACCGCCGTTCACGCCGATTCCACTCTGTCGCGGCCCCGATACTTGGCGTCATACAGAGCCTGGTCCGCAGCGTGCAGGAGCGCGGCCGGCGTCGTGCCATGATCCGGAAAAGCGGCGACCCCCAGCGAAGCGGTGATGGCGCTGAGAGTCTGATCCTCGTATTTAAGCTTCAGCTCCTGTACCGCTATGCGAATGGCCTCCGCGCGCTGAGTCGCGATTTGCATGGATGCCTCCGGCAGGAGCACCGAGAATTCCTCTCCGCCGACCCGGCACGCGATATCGCTCTGGCGAACAAATCCTTGCAACAGGAGACCCACGCGCCGCAGGACGATGTCGCCCGCGCCATGGCCCAGCGCGTCATTGATGCGCTTGAAGTGATCGATGTCCATCGTGATGACGGAGAGGGGGTGTTTCTTGCGGTCCGCGCGCGCCAGTTCGCGTAAAAGAAATTCCTCCAGAAAACGGCGGTTGTACAAGCCGGTGAGCGAATCGCGGATCGATTGCTCATGCAAGGTTTCGTGGACTTTCAGATTGGCAAGCGCAAGGCTGGTGTCCTCCGCCACCGCCGCCGCCACCGCCAGATTCAGGCCGGATTCCGTCGAACCGGCATTCTCCGAGGGATTTGATTCTTCCTTCACGCGTCGCAAGTGCAGTAGTCCGAGCGTCTCGCCGTCCGCAAAGAGGGGAACACACAGATACGTCTGCGCCGAATTCGAATCCGCCGTGACGTGTCCGCAGAGCAGCTCGGTCTGCGGATTCTGGAACCGGTGGGGTTGCGCCTGGCGCAATCCCCAGCAATCCTGGATGGTGAACGTGTGCCCGGTGAGCGATTTGTCGCCCCAGGCGGCGACCGACTCCAGGTGCAGTCCCGGAGGATGAATGATATACAGCCTGCCGTTCGTGCCCTGAAACAATTGAGGGCCGAAACATTCTATGGCCGCGTAGACTTCGGCCGACGTCGCGCTGGTCCTGAGATACCGGCTCAGTTTGCGAAACGTGACGTGTTGAACATGGACCTGTTCCAGGTCGCGGGTCTGATCGGCGTACATGCGAGTCAGGCGCGTGATCGCGGATTCCTGGGCTTTTCTTTTTTTGCGTTCTTCGGCTTCCTTGATCGCGCGATCGAACGTCGAAGGAAGCTCGGCGAGGCTGGTTGTGAAAACGTAATCGGTCGTCGCGTGCCCGCGCGTTTCGGCCGCGATTTCCTCGCTGTGGGTTCCGGAGACGAAAATGAACGGCGTATCGGGGCACAGGGTCTGCGCCTTTGCCAGTGCGACGAGCCCGCTGAACTGCGGCATGGAAGCGCTGTAGAGAATCGCGTCCGGAACGGCGAGCTCTATTTGCCGTGTGAAATCCTCGGCCGTCTCGACGCGCCGTGCCTCGAGCGCGATCCCCGCGCGGATCAGCATGAGGATCAGTAAATCGGCAACGACTTCGACATCCTCAACGATCAAGATCTTATGCATTTGCGATCGTCACAGGATGAAGCGCTGCCCCCCAGCCAGTTACCGCACCGCGCGAATCTTTATTTCTAGTTCGCTGTCGCCCCGCAGTCCGCGTGCGGAAGATTGCTGCGGACCGCAGAAGGTTCTTTTTATCTGCGAAGTGTAATGGAAAATCAGGCTAAAGTGATCCGATCTCGTGAAATTTGAGTCGCTTTGAAGCTGGGCGATCCGGCCCATTCACAGAACTCACCCGAGATGTTTTCTTGAGGTTCCGACGTCAAAATCAGTTCCCTTTGGTTTCAGTGCGTTAAGCGTTATGGGCAGACGTGGGAGCCTTTGGCGCCGTCAGCCAGCGGCGCAAATCCCGTCCCTTCATCTGCTGTAAGATTCGCCGGCCGGGACCGCCGGCAAGGTTTGCGGCGGTGCGCGGCCGAGGAGGACCCCGTGACGGAACAGCCCGACACCTTTCCGCGCCTGCTGCTGCACCAGGCGAAAGTGCGGCCCGACGGGCCGGCGTTCCGGGAGAAGGACCTGGGCATCTGGCAGACCTGGACCTGGGCTCAGGTCGCCGGCGAGGTCCGTATTCTCGCCTGCGGTCTTGCCGCTCGAGGGTTCAAGCGCGGCGACCGCCTCGCGGTGATCGGGGACAACCGGCCGCGCCTGTACTGGGCCATGATGGCCGCGCAGGCCCTGGGCGGCGTGCCGGTGCCGCTCTACCAGGACGCCGTCGCGGCCGAGATGGTGTTCGTGCTCCAGGACGCCGATATCGGCTTCGCCGTCGTCGAGGACCAGGAGCAGGTCGACAAGCTGCTGGAAGCCCTGCCGCAGTGCCCCCGGTTGAAGCACATCTGTTTCGACGACCCGCGCGGGCTGCGCCATTACGGGCAGGCGGAGCTGACCGCGTTCGAGGACCTTCAGGCAGGCGGCCGGGAATTGGCGCAGCGCCATCCGGAATTCTTCGCCGACGAGATCGAAAAGGGCCGGCCTTCCGATGTCGCGGTGATTCTCTATACCTCGGGCACCACCGGTCAGCCCAAAGGCGTAACCCAGACGCACGCTGCGCTGATCCAGACGGCGCGGGTGCTCGTGGCCTTCGACGGCTTCGCCGATAAGGACGACATTCTGTGCTACCTGCCCATGGCCTGGGTCGGGGATTTTCTCTACTCCTACGCGCAGATGCACATCGCCGGTTTCTGCCTCAACTGCCCCGAGTCCCCCGACACCGTGATGACCGATCTGCGCGAGATCGGCCCGACCTATTACTTCGGGCCGCCGCGCGTGTACGAAAACATCCTGACCCAGGTGATGATCCGCATCGAGGACGCAAGCTGGATCAAGCGCCGCATGTTCCACGCCTTCATGGGCGTCGCCAAGCGCGTCGGGATGAAAATCCTCGAAGGCAAGCCCGGGATACCGCTCCGGGACCGGCTGCTGTACCGGCTTGGCGAGATCCTCGTATACGGGCCGCTCAAGAACGTGCTCGGCATGTCGCGCATCCGCGTTGCCTACACTGGCGGCGAGGCGATCGGCCCGGACCTGTTCGATTTCTACCGCTCGATCGGCATCAACCTGAAACAGCTCTACGGCATGACCGAGACCTGCGTGACGGTGTGCATGCACCCCTCGGGCGACGTCAAGCTGGAAACCGTGGGCCCGCCCATGCCGGGGGTCGAGGTTCGCATCGCGGAATCGGGCGAAGTGCTGGTGCGCTCCCCGGGTCTCATGAAGGAGTACTACAAGCAGCCGGATGCGACGCGCGAGGCGATCGACGCGGAGGGCTTCTTCCACACCGGCGACGCGGGCTATTTCGATGCCGGGGGCCACTTGAAAATCATCGATCGCGCAAAAGACGTGGGCAAGCTCGCCGACGGCACCTTGTTCGCGCCAAAGTACCTCGAGAACAAGCTCAAGTTCTTCCCCTATATCAAGGAGGCAGTGTGCTTCGGCCAGGGGCGCGGCAAGGTCTGCGCGTTCATCAACATCGACATGGCCGCGATCGGCAACTGGGCCGAGCGGCGCAACCTGCCGTATACCGGCTACACCGACCTCGCCTCGCAGCCCGCGGTGCTCGATCTCATCCGCGAATGCGTGGAGAAGGTCAACCGCGATCTCGCCCAGGACTCCGCGCTCGGCAACTCGCAGATCCGGCGCTTCCTGGTCCTGCACAAGGAGCTCGACGCCGACGACGGCGAGCTCACGCGCACGCGCAAGGTGCGACGCCGCCACATCGGCGACAAGTACGCGGTGCTGGTCGACGCTCTTTACTCGGACAAGACGAGCTGTTTCGTCGAGACGCAGATGCGCTTCGAGGACGGCCGCACCGGAACCGTGTCCGCCGACCTGCGGATCGTGGAGACGAAGAGCTACAGCGCCGCCGCGGCCAGGAAAGCCGCCTGAGCTTCGCTCGACATGACCGCGGGCAGAAAAATCGGCGCGGCACTCCTCGAGATCGACGACATCTCGCTCGCATTCGGCGGAGTCGTGGCGCTGCAGGCGGTCTCGTTCGATGTGCACGAGCACGAGATCCGCGCCATCATCGGTCCGAACGGCGCAGGCAAATCCTCGATGCTCAACGTCATCAACGGCGTATACCACCCGCAGCAAGGGACGGTTGCCTTCAAGGGCCGGAAGCGTCACAGCGTGGATCCTCACGAGGCCGCGCAGCAGGGTATCGCCCGGACCTTCCAGAACATCGCGCTCTTTCGCGGCATGACGGTGCTCGACAACATCATGACCGGGCGCAACCTGAAGATGAAATCCAATTTCCTGCAGCAGGCGGTCTATTGGGGCGCCGCGAGGCGCGAGGAGCTCGAGCACCGCGCCAAGGCCGAGGCGGTGATCGACTTTCTCGAGATCCAGCACATCCGCAAGACCCCGGTGGGCAGGCTGCCTTACGGGCTGCAAAAACGCGTGGAGCTCGGACGCGCGTTGGCAGCCGAGCCCGAGGTGCTCCTGCTCGATGAGCCGATGGCAGGCATGAACCTCGAGGAAAAGCAGGACATGAGCCGCTTCATCCTCGACGCCAACGACCAGTTCGGCACCACCATCGTGCTGATCGAGCACGACATGAGCGTGGTCATGGACCTCTCGGACCGGGTGATCGTCCTCGATTACGGCCGCAAGATCGCCGACGGCACGCCCGAGGAAGTGCGCAACAACAAGGACGTGATCGACGCGTATTTGGGAGTCGCACACTGAGGCGCTTGGTCGGAATCGCGCGCTAGCATGCAATTCTTTTTCGAAGTGCTGATCGGCGGGCTGCTGGCGGGGGTGATGTATTCGCTCGTCGCGCTCGGCTTCGTGCTGGTTTACAAGGCGTCGGGCGTGTTCAACTTCGCGCAAGGAGCAATGGTGTTCTTCGCCGCGCTCACCACCGTGGGATTCATCTCGATGGGTGCCCCGTTCTGGCTCGCCGTGGCGCTCGCGCTCGCGGCGATGGTGGCGCTCGCGTTTTTCACCGAGCGCATGGTGCTGCGCCCGCTCGTCAACCAGCCGCCGATCACGCTCTTCATGGCGACCATCGGCTTGGCCTTCTTCATCGAGGGCATCGCGCAGCTCACCTGGGGCGCCCAGGTCCACGCCCTCGACCTGGGAATCGCCGACGAGCCGATCCAATGGCTGATGGACAATACCGGGATGAACATCAGCAAATTCGATCTCGTCGCCTCCGGGATCGCGGCCGCGCTGGTGGCGGTGCTTGCGGTGTTCTTCAACAAGACCCGAACCGGCCGCGCGCTGCGCGCGGTCGCGGACGACCATCAGGCGGCTCTCGCCGTCGGCATTTCCCTGCAGAGTATCTGGGTGATCGTGTGGGCGGTTGCCGGATTCGTCGCGCTCGTGACGGGACTTCTGTGGGGTGCGCGCAACGGCGTGCAGTTCGCACTCACCTTTCTCGCGCTGAAGGCGTTGCCGGTGCTGATCCTGGGGGGGTTCGAATCGATCGCCGGGGCCATCGTCGGCGGTCTCATCGTCGGCGCATCCGAAAAACTCGCCGAGGTCTATATCGGCCCGCACGTCGGCGGCGGCATCGAATCCTGGTTCCCGTACGTGCTCGCGCTCGCTTTCCTCTTGGTGCGCCCCGAAGGCTTGTTCGGCGAGCGGCGCATCGACCGGGTCTGACGAACGGCCATGCTCTACCGCGAAACCGGGCAGTTCAAGACCACCTACGCCGCGGACCAGCAGCTCTTCCCGATCCGTCAGGACCGGATCGGCATGGCGATCCTCCTGGCGGTCGCATTCGTCGGCGTGCCGCTCGCCGCCGCGACGCCCGCGATCGCTGGCGCGATCGACTTCAACTACTGGTTCAGCGGCGTGTTGATCCCGTTCCTCATCTTCTCGCTCGCTGCTCTGGGCCTGAACATCCTCACCGGTTACGCCGGGCAGCTCTCGCTCGGGACCGCGGCGTTCATGGCGGTGGGTGCGTTTGCCGCCTACAACTTCGAGCTTCGTATGCCGGGCATGCCGATGCTGCTGTCCTTCGTTCTCGCCGGGATCGTTGCCGCGCTGATCGGGATCGTGTTCGGGCTGCCGAGCCTGCGCATCAAGGGTTTCTATCTCGCGGTGGCGACGCTCGCGGCGCAGTTCTTCGTCGTATGGGCGCTGACCAAGTTCGGATGGTTTTCCAATTACAGCTCCTCCGGCGTGATCACCGCGCAGAAACTCGTCGTGTTCGGCTACGCGGTCGACACCCCGGTGAAGCGCTACCTCCTGGTGCTCGCGATCGTGAGCGTCATGGCGCTCGCTGCGAAAAACATGGTGCGCAGCTCCATCGGCCGGGCCTGGATGGCGGTGCGTGACATGGACGTCGCGGCCGAGGTCGTCGGCATCCCGATGATGAAAACCAAGCTCCTCGCCTTTGCCATCAGTTCCTTTTACTGCGGCGTGGCCGGCGCGCTTTACGCGTTTGCGTATCTGGGTACCGTCGAGCCGGCGGGATTCGAGCTCGATCTTTCCTTCAGGATCCTCTTCATGATCATCGTCGGCGGCGTCGGCAGCATCCTAGGATCGTTCCTCGGCGCCGCTTTCATCGTGCTTCTGCCGATCTTCATGGACCTTTCGGCCGCCTCGATCGAGCGCTCTTTCGGCTTGGCCCTTCCCGCGGGGCTGGTGTCCAATTTGACCCTCATTCTGTTCGGCGCGCTCATCATCTTTTTCCTCGTCGTCGAGCCGTTGGGTCTCGCGCGCCTGTGGCAGATCGCCAAGGAAAAACTGCGCCTCTGGCCTTTTCCCCACTGATCCGGGCCGGTTTTCCCAGCCCGTGACAATTGGGCTATAGTAGGCGCGGCTGTTCATTCCGATAACCTGTAGAAACAGGGAGATTTCCATCCAAAGGAGGGTTCCGATGTTGCGAAAAATCAGACGAGCCGCGCTGCTGGGCGCCGCGGCATTCGCCGTCGCCGGCACTGCCTATTCGCAGAACGAGCAGTTCATCCCGATGAACGGCTACTGGGTCGGGCCGTACGCCGCGGGCGGCTCGGGCATCTTCGGCGGGTTCATCGACTACATGAACATGCTGAACGCCCGAGACGGCGGCATCAACGGCGTCAAGCTCACTTGGGAGAAGTGCGAGACCGAGTACAACAACGCGCGCGGCGTGGAATGCTACGAGCGCACCAAGAAGCGCGGCCCGACCGGAGCGTCGCTGGTGCACCCGCTCTCGACCGGCATCACCTATTCGCTCATCGACAAGGGCACGGCGGACCACGTCCCGATCGTGTCGATCGGCTACGGCCGCACCGACGCCTCCGACGGGCGCGTGTTCCCGTGGGTATTTCCTCTGATCACCAACTATTGGAGCCAGAACACCGCCAAGATCAAGTTCATCGGCATGAAGGAAGGCGGGATGGACAAGCTGAAGGGCAAGAAGATCGTGAACATCTATCACGACTCGGCCTACGGCAAGGAAACGATTCCCGTGCTCGATGCGCAGGCGAAGAAATACGGCTTCGAGGTGAGCCACATTCCGGTCGCGCACCCGGGCAACGAGCAGCAGGCGCAATGGCTGCAGGTCCGGCAGATCAAGCCCGACTGGGTGATCCTGCGCGGCTGGGGCGTGATGAATCCGACCGCGCTCAAGGCCGCCGCGAAAATCGGCTTCCCGCGC
>DASPWT010000158.1:0-5201 GCA_035637655.1 Burkholderiales bacterium
CGAGGTTGCGCCCCGCGTAGGAGGTCACCATCACGGGGTGCTTCGCCCAAAGGAGCTTGTCCGCGATCTGCGCGACTGCGGCCGTATCGGCCGCGCCGGCGGACACCGCGCCGTAGCGCTCCCCGGGGAACGGCCGCATCGCAGCCTCGTCCCAGGTCTGGGTAAGCGTCTCGCGCGGCAGCATCAGGTAAACGGGGCCCATCGGATCGCTGTGCGCGACCGTGTGCGCGCGGCGCAGCGTTTCCTTCGTCATCACGCCCGAGGGCAGCGTCCATTCCCACTTCGCGTACGGGCGCACGATCCCCGCCTGGTCGAACGGCTCCTGGATGAAGTGCACGTAGTTGTCGCGGGAGCCCGGCAATTCTCCGCGCACCGTATAAGGCGCCTTGCCCGCCATGAGCACGAGCGGCAGCCGCCCGCGGCGCGCGTTGTGCATCGCCATCGCGGAATTGGCCGTGCCCGCGTCCACGTGCACCATCACCGCCTGCCCGCGGCCGGTCGCCATGGCGAAGCCCGCCGCCATGTGCATCGCCGTGTTCTCGTGCGGGCAGTTCACAACCTTGGGATAGTGCCACCCCGATTTTTTCCAGCGCGCCATTTCCTCGATCAGCGGCGCGTGGTCCGTGCCGAAGTTGGAGAACAGATACTCGATCCCGATGTCGTTCAGGCCGTCGAGAAAATAGTGCGCGGTCGAATGGAGCTTGACCCGGGGCGCCTTGTCCATGCTGCGGTCCTTTTCCCTGCCCGAAATGCCTTCTACCCGGGCTTCGCGCCTACGTCACCTTGTACACGTCATCGCCCTCGCGCGCGTGCTCGGTCACCTTCAAGCCGATCTCCTGCCTCTTGCCGGCTTCGGTGACGGGCTGGTGCTCGATCTGCATGGATTCGACGCGCTGGCGGAAGTCGCTGGTGTGGCCGAGGATGCGGATCGTGTCGCCCACGCGCAGGCTGCCCGATTCGAGACGTATCGCCGCGACGGAAAGATGGCCGTAGTAGTGGGTCACGAAACCCACCCGCTCTTCGCCCGGCAAAGGGCCGCGCGGCGCCACCGGAGGGGCCGCCGGCCGCGGGCTGGGCGCAGGGCGTGCCGCGGGTTGTTTCTTCGGCGCCGCGCGTCGCGCCGCCGGCTTCCTCGCCGGGGCCTTTTTCTTCAGGACGAGCTTCTTGCCGGTTGCCGGCTTCCTCGCCGGCGCTTTCTTGCGTTTGACTTTGGCTTTCTTCTTTGCGGCAGCCATGGTGCCCTCCGTCAGGTATGCGGGTAGGACAATCCTAATCGTCTGGACCGAACATATCAACGCGCGCGCCGGGAATCAATCCAGCAGGTGGGCGATGGAGTTCGCGTAGTAGCGCAGGAGCGGCAGCTCCTTCTCCCGCGCGAGGTAGATCCCTTCGACCTCGTCGACGAGGTGCCGCATGAGCAGCATCCGCAGGCCCACGTCGAGCGCATAGTCGAGATCGCGCCGCGGCACGTAGACGCGCGCTGCGGAGCGGTCGAGCCGCTCGATCAGCCGCCCGACCTCGGCCTTCAGTTCGAGCGCGGAGAGCCTGCGCTCGGGATTGCACACGAACACCGTCGCCATCAGCGGCACCGGCACCACCGGCACCACCTGCCCCACCGAGCGCATGAGGTGCTCGCCCAGCGCCGCCGTCTCGCGCCTGCGCTCCTCGCCCGACAGCCGCTGGAAATCCACGCCGCGCTCCCGGCAGTAGGCGCGCATCGAGACCGGCGAGCCGAAATTGACGCAGGCGTAGCCGAAGCGGTGCCACTCGCTCTTCAGCATCAATCTCAGGTTGCGCGCGGCGAAAGCGAGCGCGTTCCACAGCGCCTTCACGCGGCCGACTCGCGGCGCGTCCGCATCGAGCGCGCGCAGGAGGCTGCGGTCCTCGAGCACGCGGTCGTAGTTGATCCCGAGCGGCACGAACACGAGGTCGCGCTCGCCCTCGATGCGGAAGCCGCGCATCATGTAGTCGATCACCCCGAGCTTGGGCTCCCTCAAGCGCCCGTCGCGCGTGAGGCCCCCTTCCGGGAAGACCGCCTGCGGGACGCCGGCCTCGGTCGCCATCGCGATGTAGCGCTCGAGCACCCGCCGGTAGAGCTCGTCCTTCGAGTTGCGGCGCACGAAGTAGGCGCCCATGGCGCGGACGAGCGCCGAGAGCGGCCAGATGCGCGCCCATTCGCCCACGGCGTAGGAGAGCGCCACCTGATCCGCTGCGAGATAGGCGGCGAGGACGTAGTCCATGTTGGAGCGGTGGTTCATTACGAACACCACGGTCGCGTCGGACCCGACCTTCGCGATGCCCTCCGAATCGACGTACCCGAGCCGCACGCGGTACAGCGACCGCGCGATCCAACGCCCGATCCAGTAGCCGATGCGGAAGTAGAGGTAGGCGTTGAACGCCGGGACGATCTCGCGCGCGTAGCGCTCGACCCTGCGCAGCGCGGCGGGCAGGCTGATGTCCTTGTCCCGCGCGTACTGCTCGGCGGCAGCCTGCACCCTGGGGTCGGCGAGCAGGCTGTGGATGAGCGCCTGGCGCTTGGTGCGCTGGAAGGGCCGGATGCCGATGCGCAGGCGCTCGCCCAGCTCGTCGATCACCCGGTTCGCGGGATGCGTCACCAAGAAGCGCAGCGCGGGCGCCAGCACGTGCTCGTAGAGCGCCCAGACGGCGAGCGCCGCCATGAGGACGAGCAGCCAGGCCGGAACCGCGACACCTTCGTTCATCGCCTTGTCTCGTCCGACAGGAGCTCGCTCACGGCCGCCTCCACGTGCAGCCGGGCGGTGTCGAGCAGCGTCATGCCGATGTCGATCGCGTCGCGCAACAACAAAGGCAGCTCGGTGCCGCCGAGGATCAGCGCTTCGATGCCGTGCTCCCTTTTCATGCGCCGGGCGATGGTGACGTAGCGCTCGCGCGTTGCCGCCAGAACGACCCCGTTGACCAGTTCGTTCAGATAGGTGTCGTGGATGAATTCCTGGTCGCCGGAATCGGGAATCGCGACGGCTATCCCTTCGCGCGCGAAGACTTTCTGGTAGAAGCCGCCCTGCATGGTGAAACGAGTACCGAAAAGACCGACGCGCTTCAGCCTGCGCTCGGCTGCCGCCCTGCACGCGATCTCGACGATGCTGATGAGCGGGATGGGCGAGGCGCGCCGGATCTCGTCGAACACGATGTGCGGCGTGTTGGAGGACAACAGTCCGTGCGTCGCGCCGGCCCGGGCGAGGCGGCGGATTTCCTCGAGCATGTACGCCGCCAAGCCCGCCAGGTCGTTCGAGGTGACGAGCTTCAGGACTTTTGCCAGGTCGATGCTGTTGATGAGGACGGGAGGATAACCCCCGTCCGGCCTGCGCTCCCGATAGGTCGAGATGAAAAGCCGGTAGTAATCGATCGTGGATTCCGGACCGATGCCGCCGACGATGCCGATCAGTTTCATTCAAACGATCGGCGTCGGGTCCGGCCTTACGCGGGCTTCGCGCCGGCGCGTGTCCTGTCGAGCACCGTCATCGCCGAAGCGACGACGCTCGCAACGTCGGCGAGGTTCGAAGGAACGATCATGGTGTTGTTGGTCTTGGCGAGATTGCCGAAGGCGCCGATATAGAGCTCGGCCACCTTGAGGTTCGCAGCCTGCAGGCCGCCTTCCTTGCCGATCGCCTCGGCGACGACGTTTACCGCCGCGGCGGTCGCATCCGCGACGAGGCGCAGCGCGGTCGCCTCGCCTTGCGCCTTGTTGATCGCCGACTGCTTCTGTCCTTCGGAGGTGAGGATCGCCGCCTGCTTCTCGCCCTCGGCGAGGTTGATCTCCTGCTGCTTCTCGCCCTCGGACTTGGCGATCAGCGCGCGCTTCTCGCGCTCGGCGGTGATCTGCGCCTGCATCGCGCGCAGGATCGCCTCGGGCGGGGTGAGGTTCTTCACCTCGTAGCGCAGCACTTTCACGCCCCAGGAGCGGCCGGCCTCGTCGAGCACCGCGACGATCGAGCGGTTGATCACGTCGCGGCTCTGCAGCGACTGGTCGAGCTCCATCTTGCCGACCTCGGAGCGCAGGGTGGTCTGTGAGAGCTGCACGATCGCGGTGACGTAGTCGGACGTCCCGTATGAAGCCAGGCGCGGATCGGTCACCTGATAGTAGATGAGGCCGTCCACCGCGAGCTGGGTGTTGTCCTTGGTGATGCACACCTGCTCGGCGACGTCGAGCGGCACTTCCTTCAACGAGTGCCGGTAGGCGACGCGATCGATGAACGGGATGATGACGTTCAGCCCCGGCTCGAGCACCTGGTGGAATTTGCCGAGCCGCTCGACCACCCAGGCGCTCTGCTGCGGCACCACGCGCACGCCCTCGATGACGAACACCACCGCCAGCGCGATGATGGCGAAAGGGATCCAAAGCGGACGGAGCGGCTCGTAACCATAGATGAGGATCGTGGCGATGAGAACGGCGATTATCTTGAAAAGCATGCTGCCTCCCGCTGAACGTGAGATTTCTTCCGCCGCGTGCGCGAGATCAGGCGGGCCGCGTCTTGGAAACTTTGAGGGTGCTGCCATCGACTGAAGTGATATAGAGAATTTCGCCGGGCTCGCCCGAGGCGTCGCCCGCGACCTGCGCGTCCCACAGCGCGTCGCGGTATTTCACGCGCGCGTGGCCGGCGCCCTTGTTGACCCAGGAGTCGAAGGCGGCCGGCTGGCCAACGTCGAGCCCCCGCATACGCTTCGGCGCCATCTTTTTCTTGTACTGATTCACCCAGATCACTCCGGCGACGGCAACGATCGCCGCGCCTATCGCCTGCCAGACGAACCCGCCGCTCGCATAGCCGACTCCCGCGCCGACCAGGGCCGCGATGCCGAGGACGAGCAGGTAGAAGGTACCCGTCACCAGCTCGGCGATGACGAGGATGAAGGCGGCGATCAGCCAGGCGAGGGAAAGGTCCATGGGCGCTGCGGAGATTGTTGTTCTCGGCGACTATCCTACTCTAGGGCCGCTCCCGCCACACGGCCCGCCGGCCCAGCAAGCGTCAAAAATTTTATCCTGCAGCGCGATACCAGCGCCGCAGCAGTGGGACGGAAACCACCGTCAGGGTCAGAATCCCCAGGGAGCCCGCGATCGGCCGCTCGAAGAACGCGAATATCCGCCCGTCCGCCTTGATCATGGAGCTGATGAAGTTCTCCTCCAGCATGGCGCCGAGCACCATGCCCAGGATCGCCGGCGCGACCGG
>DASPWT010000159.1:0-4346 GCA_035637655.1 Burkholderiales bacterium
CGCCTGTGCGCCGAGACTGCCGCCGACGACCAGAACCCGAAGCGGGCCCGAGCGTCCGGCGTAGCGGCTCTCCGGCGCCGCGATCGCCGTGATCTCCGGCCGTACCGGATTGCCGGTCACGCTTGCGCGCTTGAGCGCTCCGGGGAACGCGCACAGGACCCTGTCCGCGACTGCGGCGAGCACCCTGTTGGCGAGACCGGGTATCGCATTCTGTTCATGGACGACGAGCGGCTTTCCGAGAAGGGCCGCCATCATGCCGCCGGGAAACGAAACATAGCCGCCCATGCCGAGGACCACGTCCGGGCGATGCGCGAAGATCGCGCGCGCGCTCTGCCAGAAAGCGACGAGCAGCCTGAGCGGCAGGAGAAACAACGCAACCGGCCCCCTGCCGCGCAGACCCGAAAAACTGACCCAGGCCATGGGGTAGCCGTGCTTGGGGACCAGGGTCGCTTCCATGCCCGTCTTCGCCCCGAGCCACACCACGCGCCAGCCGGCTTCGCGCAGGTAGTCGGCCACGGCGAGACCGGGAAAGACATGTCCCCCCGTTCCACCCGCCATGATCATGATGGTTCGCGCCATCGCACGCACCGCTTCTCTCTCATGCGCGCGCACCTCGCATGAGTTGTCTGTTTTCCCAGTCGATTCGGAGCAAAACCGCGAGCGCCAGGCAATTCGCGAGCAGGCCGCTCCCGCCGAAGCTCATGAGCGGAAGGGTGAGGCCCTTGGTGGGCAGCACGCCCATGTTCACGCCCATGTTGATGAACGACTGCACCCCGAACCACACCCCGATCCCTTGAGCGACCAGCGCCGGGTACGGGCGCTCGAGGGCCACCGCCTGGCGGCCGATGGCGAATGCCCGCAGCACCAGCCACGAAAAGAGCGCGATCACCGCGATCACCCCCGCAAATCCCAGCTCTTCGCCGATCACCGCGAGCAGGAAGTCGGTGTGCGCCTCGGGGAGATAGAGGAGCTTCTCGACGCTTGCCCCCAGTCCCACACCGAACCATTCGCCGCGGCCGAAGGCGATCAGCGCGTGCGAAAGCTGGTAGCCGTGGCCGAACGGATCCGACCAGGGGTCCATGAAGCCGAAAATACGCTGCATGCGGTACGGGGAAGACAGGACCAGGCCGACGAAGCCTGCGGCCATCATCACGAGCAAACCCGCAAACCACATGCCGTTCATGCCACCGAGGAACAGGATCCCCGTGGCGATCGCCGTGATCACGACAAAAGCGCCAAAATCAGGCTCCCGCAGCAAGAGCCAGCCGACCACCAGCATCACCGCAAACATCGGGAGAAGGCCCCGCCTGAAGCTGTGCATCAGAGCGAGCTTGCGCACGGTGTAGTCGGCTGCGTAGAGAACGACGAACAGCTTCATGAATTCGGAGGGCTGCAGGTTTACAACCCCGAGCGAGAGCCAGCGCCGCGCGCCATTGACTTCCCGGCCCAATCCTGGAGCGAGCAGCAGGGCGAGCAGCGCGACACCGAGCACGAAAAGCCACGGCGCTGCCTGCTGCCAGAGACGCACTGGCACCTGAAAAGCGAGCATCCCCGCGAACAGGCTCGCGGCGAGAAACAGCGCGTGCCGCTGGAGGAAATACGCGGAACTTCCCCCGGTGAACTTGCTCGCCTCGGCCATCGCGATCGACGAGGAGTACACCATCACCACGCCGAACGTGAGCAGGAGGAGCGCCGCCCACAGCACGCCGCTGTCGTATTCGGCAAGCGGCGCTCGACCCGGGCTAATGCTTCGGAGCATCGATGACTCTTTCCACCGCCAGGCGAAACACTTCCCCCCGATGCTTGTAGTCACGGAACATGTCGAAGCTCGCGCAGGCGGGCGAAAGCAGCACCGCATCGCCCGGGCGCGCCGCTTGCGCGGCCAGCGCCACCGCCTGGTCCATGGATGCGGCACGTCGGATCGGGACGCCTGCGCCCGCGACCGCCGCTTCGATCAACGACGCGTCGCGGCCGATCAGCACCAGTCCTCGCGCCGAGCGTTCCAGTGCGTTTCTCAGCGGGGAAAAGTCCTGCCCCTTGCCGTCGCCTCCGGCGATGAGGATCACCTTCGCGTCACCCTGCGCGAGCCCGGCGAGCGCAGCAACCGTCGAGCCGACGTTGGTGCCCTTGGAATCGTCGTACCAGCGCACTCCGTCCGCTTCCCCGATCAGCTCGGTGCGATGCGGCAGCCCCTTGAACTCGCGCAGCGCCGCAAGCAAGGGCTGGAGCGGCAAGCCAAGCGCGCGGCACAGCGCGAGCGCGGCGAGCGCATTGGCGGCGTTGTGAAGGCCGGCAAGCCTCATTTCCCGCACCGCAAGGAGCGCGTTTGCACCTTGAGCGAACCAGGACTCGCCGCCGCGCTCGAGCAGACCCCAATCTTCCGCGCGCCGTGGGGTGTCGAGCCCGAAGCTGATCGCCTTTCGGCCGGGAAGCTCCATTGCGAGGCTGCGCGGGTCATCGCGGTTGAGGACCTGGATGCCGTCGCCGGAAAAGACCCGCGCCTTGACGCGGGCGTAGTCGTCGATGCCGCGGTAACGGTCCAGATGGTCTTCGGTGATGTTGAGGACCACGGCTGCGTCAGCGGCAAGCGAAGTGGTCGTCTCGAGCTGGAAGCTGGAGAGCTCCAGCACCCACAAGCCCGCGGCGCGCCCTGCGTCCTCGCGGCGCGTGAGTGCGTCCAGCACTGGCGGCCCGATGTTTCCGGCGACCTCGCAGTCGGCCCCGGCGGCTCTCGCCATCGCGCCGGCGAGCGAAGTCACGGTGCTCTTGCCGTTGGTGCCCGTCACCGCGATGATCCGCGGGCGCCGGTCCGCAACCGCCACGGCGAATAATTCGATATCGCCGACCACCCGTGTCCCGGCGGCAATTGCGCCCTGCACATTCGGGGCCGCGAGCGGCACACCCGGGCTGATCGCGATGAGGTCGACGCCCGCGAATATTTCGTCCCGGAACGGGCCGCAGTATGCCGGTACAGCCGGCAGCGAACGCTTGAGTTCGGCCAGTCGCGGCGGCTCCGTGCGCGTGTCGGCGACACGCACCGACGCGCCCCGGCGGGCGAGCCATTTCGCCATCGATAAACCCGTGTCACCCAAGCCGAGCACCAGCACCTTTCTGCCTGCGAAATTCACCGCAGCTTCAAAGTAGACAGACCGAACAGGACCAGCATCATGGTGATGATCCAGAAGCGCACGACCACCTGCGACTCCTTCCATCCCGAGAGCTCGTAGTGGTGATGCAACGGCGCCATTCGGAAAATGCGCTTGCCGCCGCTCCACTTGAAATAGAGCACCTGGAGCATCACCGAGAGCGTTTCCGCGACGAACACCCCGCCCATGATGAAAAGCACGATTTCCTGCCGGACGATCACCGCGACCGTTCCGAGGGCAGCGCCCAGGGAAAGCGCGCCGACGTCGCCCATGAAGACGTCGGCCGGGTAGGCGTTGAACCAGAGAAAGCCCAGGCCCGCACCGACGAGCGCGCCGCAAAACACCGTGAGCTCCGCTGCCCCGGGAATGTAGGGAAACAGCAGATAGCGGGAGTAGTCCACTCGCCCCGTGACCATCGCGAATACCCCAAGGCCCCCCGCGACCATCACCGCCGGCATGATCGCAAGCCCGTCCAACCCGTCGGTCAGGTTGACCGCGTTCGAGGTCCCGACGATGACGAAGTAGCTGAGCGTGATGAAGCCGAACACGCCGAGCGGATAGGCGATGTTCTTGAAGAACGGCACGATCAGGTCGGCCTGCGGCGGCAGATCCATGGAAAACCCGCTCCCCACCCAGGCCATGAAGAAGTCGAGGACCTTGGCGGTGCTCGGGGCCGATACGGCGAAGGCGAGATACACCGCCGCGACGAGGCCGATCAGCGATTGCCAGAAAAATTTGGCCCTCGGCGAGAGTCCCTTGGGATTGTTCTTCACGACCTTGCGGTAATCGTCGATCCAGCCGATCGCACCGAACCCGAAGGTGACCACGAGCACGGCCCAGACGAAGCGGTTGGAGAGGTCTCCCCACAAGAGCGTGGTGATCAGGATGGAGAGCAGCACGAGCGCTCCGCCCATGGTGGGCGTGCCCGCCTTGGTGAGGTGGGATTGGGGACCGTCGTTGCGCACCGCCTGGCCGATCTTGTAGGTGGTGAGCTTGCGAATCACCAGAGGTCCTGCGAGCAGCGAGATCGCGAGTGCGGTGAGCGTCGCGAGAACCGCGCGCAGCGTGATGTACTGGAACACGTTGAACGCGCGCACGTCCTGGGCGAGCCATTGCGTAAGAGCGAGCAGCATCTAGTTGCCCTCCCCGGTGAGCGCCGCCACGACCCGCTCCATGCGCATGAAGCGCGAGCCTTTCACA
>DASPWT010000160.1:0-11835 GCA_035637655.1 Burkholderiales bacterium
CGGCTTTTTCCAGTTCGAGCCCGCATTTGAGTCAATGGCGGCGAGCAGCGCTGCGACGCAGGAACCGATGTCACCGACGAGCGGGGCGTCGATACGGACGTTGCTGTCCATCTCCTGGGGCGAGATGTCGATCTGGATGAATTTCTGCCCGCCCCAGCTCTTGTGGTCCTTGCCGCCCCAGGTCTTGCCCTTGCCGTGCGAGAGCAGCCAGTTCAGGCGCGCGCCGATCAGCATCACCACGTCCGCCTCGGGCAGCACGAAGGACCGGGCGGCGGAAGCGCACTGCTGGTGCGTGTCGGGAAGCAGGCCCTTCGCCATGGACATCGGCAGGTAGGGAATGCCGGTCTTTTCGACGAGCGATCGGATCTCGTTGTCGACCTGAGCATAGGCAGCGCCCTTGCCGAGAACGATCAGCGGCTTCTTCGCGCTCTTGAGCAGGTCGACGGCGCGCTTGACGGCGTCGGTGCCGGGGATCTGCTTCGGCGCCGGATCGACGACCTTGATGAGGGACTTCTTGCCGGCCTCGGCATCCATGGTCTGGGCGAAGAGCTTCGCCGGCAGGTCGAGGTAGACGCCGCCCGGGCGGCCGGAGACGGCGGCGCGGATGGCGCGCGCGATGCCCACACCGATGTCCTCGGCGTGCAGCACGCGGAAGGCGGCCTTGGCGAGCGGCTTGGCGATGGCCAACTGGTCCATCTCCTCGTAGTCACCCTGCTGCAGGTCGACGATCTCGCGCTCGCTGGAGCCGCTGATGAGGATCATCGGGAAGCAATTGGTGGTGGCGTTGGCGAGCGCGGTCAGGCCGTTGAGGAAGCCGGGGGCGGACACCGTCAGGCAGATGCCCGGCTTTTGCGTCATGAAGCCGGCGATGGCGGCGGCGTTGCCGGCGTTCTGCTCATGACGGAACGAAATCACGCGCATGCCTGCGGCCTGTGCCATGCGGGTGAAGTCGGTGATCGGGATACCGGGCAGACCGAAGATCGTGTCGATGTCGTTGAGCTTGAGGGCATCGATGACCAGATGAAAGCCGTCGGTCACATCTTGTACGGCGCTCGATTGTGCGACTTGCGGTTCAACGGTTCCCATACCGCCTCCTTGCGCTATAGAGAGACTCCCGCGTTTGCGACGGGATGCGGGTCCCGAGACGTCCAAAAATCAGGTCTGAAAGTCTAGGAGTCCGGCCGTCAGTCCACCTTGACTGTAGTCAATAAATCCCGCTTAATTGGCCCGCCTCGCGTCCGAGCGCACGCCGTGTCCACCATCCTCAACCACCCCCAGCGCAACACGATTCGCCTGCAGCTCAAGCAGAACCTGATCCTGCGCGAGATGCCGGTGTCCGCCTGGAACGATTTGGAGCCGCTCCTGGAGATCGCGGAGTACAGGAAGGGTGAGCCGCTGGTGCGCCAGGGCAGCACGAACATGGAGCAGTTCTTCATCCTGGATGGGATCCTGAAGCGCGTCGTGAGCAACCCCCAGGGAAAGGAGATGATCCTGCGCTTCACGGCCGAGACCGACATGGACACTTCCTACGCCGCCTGGCGAATGAAAACCCCCATCCCCTACAGCATCGCAGCGGTCACCAAGGTCCGCGTTGCGCGCCTGTCCATGCCCCACTGGGTCGAGTTCCTCGAAGCCCATATCGAAGTGAAGCTGCGTTTCGAGTACGAGGTCATGCGGCTGATGTCCGAGGTGATGGCTCATACCATCACGCTTCATCTGCTCGACGCCCCCGGGCGCCTTGCGCGCTTCATGCGCAAGCACCAAGACCTGCTCGGCCGCATACCTAAAAAAGAGCTGGCCTCCTATCTCAATCTCACCCCGGAAACGCTTTCCCGGCTCCGGCAACGAGTTGCCTGAGCCGGTCTCGCTTTCAGTTTTTTCCCAGCACCAAGCGCCACCCCGCTCGGATGAGCGGCCAGAACAGCAGCAGCAATGCGAGACCGGTCAAGCCGCCCACCAGAGCGTTCGAGAAGAACACCAGCAGATCGCCCTGAGAGCCCTTGATCGCGTTGCGGAAATTTTCCTCGGCCCGGTCGCCCAGAACCAGGGCCAGCACCAACGGGGCGAGCGGATAGCCGAGCTTCTTGAAGGCGTAGCCGATCACGCCGAACACGACCATCAGGTAGACGTCGAACATCGAGTTGTGCACGGTGTACGCCCCGATCGCGCAGATCACGATGATGACGGGTGCGATGATCGAAAAAGGGATGCGCAGGATCGCCGCGAAAAGGGGCACGCAGGTGAGCACGACGATCAGCCCGGCGATGTTGCCGAGATACATGCTGGCGATGAGGCCCCACACGAAGTCCGGTTTTTCGACGAACAGCAGCGGCCCAGGCTGGAGTCCCCAGATCAGAAGGCCCCCGAGCAGCACTGCGGCCGTAGGCGACCCCGGAACCCCGAGCGTGATCATCGGCAGGAGCGCGGAGGTGCCGGCGGCGTGAGCCGCAGTTTCCGGCGCGACGACGCCCTCGACCTTGCCGCTGCCGAAATCATGGCCATCCTTGGAGAGGCGGCGCGCGAGGCCATAACTCATGAAGGAGGCCGGCGTTGCCCCGCCGGGCACGATCCCCATGAAACAACCTACCGCGGCGCTGCGCAGGGACGTCGCCCAGTAGCGCGGCAGTTCTTTCCAGGTTTCCAGGACGACCTTGGCGTTGATTTTCGCGCTCGCCCCCTTGAACGCAAGGCCTTCCTCGAGAGTCTCCAGAATCTCGCCGATGCCGAAAAGGCCGATCACCGCGATCAGGAAATCGAACCCTTTCAGGAGCGAGGTGAATCCGAACGTGAGGCGCAAGGTTCCCGTGACACTGTCCAGGCCGACAGCGGCCAGGGCGAACCCGATCATCATGGAGGCAACGGTCTTCGCCGCGTTGCCGCCGCTCATGCCGACAAAGGCGCAGAAGGTCAGCAGATACACCGAGAAGAATTCGGGCGGACCGAACTGGAGGGCGAATCCCGCCACCACGGGCGAGAGAAACGTGATCATGATCACCGCGATCAGCGCCCCGATAAACGAGGAGGTAAAGGCGGCGGTCAGCGCGCTCCCCGCGCGCCCGTGCTGCGCCAGCGGGTGGCCGTCGAAGGTGGTGGCAACCGACCAGGGTTCGCCGGGAATGTTGAAGAGGATCGACGTGATGGCTCCGCCGAAGAGCGCACCCCAATAGATGCACGAAAGCAGGATGATTGCCGAGGTGGTGCCGCCGGGCTGCTGCGCCATCGAGAACGTAAGGGGCAGCAGGATGGCGACGCCGTTCGCGCCGCCCAAGCCGGGCAGCACGCCGATGATGATTCCCAAAATGACGCCGACGAACATCAGCAGCAGGTTGAACGGGGACACGGCGACCCCGAACCCCTGCATCAGTGCGTTGACTTCCTCCACTCAGCCTCCCTTTACCGGCGCGAGCGCCGGCGAGCTAATCCGCCGGCATGGCGCTCAATTGAGTCCCAATGCAGCCTCGAGCGGCCCTTTGGGAAGAGGCACCGAGAACCATATTTCGAAGATCAGGAAAAATGCGACGCTGACGCCTATCGAGACCGGCGCGATCTTGATCCACGGGTACTTGCCCAAATACCACATGAAGTAAGCGATATACAGGGTAGACGCGAGATAGAAACCCAGAGACGCGATCAGCGCGACATACACGACCGTCGGCACGAGGACCGTGAGTATTTTCTTCAGTTCCTCGCGCGACACGAACGATTCGGCGGCGAACGCCGGGTTTCGCAAGGCACGGACCAAGATCGCTGCGCCGGACGCGCAGATCAACAGACCGACATAGAAGGGAAAATAGCCGGCTTGCGGCCCGTCGCCCCCCCATTTGGCGCCGAGTCGGTAGCTGTCGAATACGACCACGGCGCCCAAGAGGAATATGACGGCGGCGACACCGATTTCTACCGCCCTGACCGATGCCGCCGAACGTTCTCGCTTGCGTTTCATCCCCCCTCGCTCCACCCGTCCCGCAATCCGGGTTCCGGACGCGCGGGCCCCTCGCGCCCGCCCTATCCTACCTCGCCAGGAATCCCGCTTCCTTCATGAGCATGATGTGGCGAGCCTCCTCGCGCGACACCCAGGCCTCGTATTCCTTTCCGCTCAAGGTAGTCTGGTTGAATGCCCCCGTTTCAAGGAAATTCTTCCAGTCGGGGGTCGCACGCACCTTCTTCAGCAGGTCCACGTAGTACCCGACCTGCTCGGCGGTAACCCCGCCCGGCATGAAAATGCCGCGCAGCATCAGGTACTCGACGTTGAGCCCGGTTTCCTTGCACGTGGGAATGTCGTACCAGGACATCGTCTTGGTGATCTTCGTCTTGTAGGGCATGCGCTTGGCGTCGAACACGCACAGCGGGCGCAACGATCCGGCGCGCCACTGGGCCACGGCCTCGATCGGATTGTTGACCGTCGAATCGACGTGCTTGCCGACCAGCTGCACCGCCACCTCGCCGCCGCCGCGATACGAAATGTAGATGAACTTGGCTCCGGCCTGTTTCTCGACAGCGACGGTAATGATCTGATCCTCCTGCTTCGAGCCCGTACCGCCCATCTTGAACTTTCCGCCGCCGGCCTTGACCGCGGCGAGGTACTCCTTGGGCGTCTTGTAGGGCGTCTCTGCATTGACCCAGAGAACGAAGTTGTCCAGGGCCATCATCTGTACCGGCGTCAGATCGCGCCAGTTGAACGGCGTATTGGTCGCAAGCGGAGTCGTGAACAGATTCGACAGGGTGATGATGATCTTGTGCGGGTCGCCTTTCGACTCCTTGACGTCCAGGAACCCCTCGGCACCCGCGCCTCCGGCCTTGTTGACGACGACCATCGGCTCCTTCATCAACTTGTTCTTGGCAATGATGCCTTGAATGATCCGCGCCATCTGGTCGGCGCCCCCGCCGGTGCCGGCGGGAACGACGAACTCCACCGTTTTCGTGGGCTCCCAGGCCGCGAACGCCTGAACGGGCACGGCTGCCCCCGCGGCGAACAGCGCGAGCACCACGGTCTTACGCCAGGGACGATCGGTAAAGTTGTTCATCTCTCCTCCTCCTATTGCCAAGACACCAAATGGAATGGACCCATCAGCACTGGCGGTTCCATCTATTCTATGCACCCGCCGCGATCCGCGCGTCGATTATCGCCACAAGCCCCGGGCGCAACCTTGACAGAGGTCAAGGCCGCGCGGCGAACTCAGCCCTTCCCGGAGCCCGATGGCTCTCGACGGGCGAGCCACTTTCCGGCCACGATGACCGAAGCCGCGCCGATCAGCCCGGCCAGCGACAGCTCGAACTTGTGACCGAAGACCGTAAAGAGGTCGAAGTCGATCATCCAATGGGCGTTGACCCTGAACCATTCGACCACGACCGGGTCGGTCACCAGCATTTCGCCCGACACATAGCCGATCAGCGCGGCCCCGATCGTGATGATCACCGGATAGCTCTCCATGAGCTTCATCAGCATCGTAGCGCCGAAAACCACCAGCGGAATGCTGATCAGCAGGCCCAGCACCAGCAGCGTGATGCTGCCCTTTGCCACCGCGGCCACCGCGATGACATTGTCCAGGCTCATTACCAGGTCCGCGACCAGGATGGTCTTGATCGCCCCCATCAGGTTGGAGCTCGATTTGACGCCGTCCCCGCCATTCTCCTCCGGGACCAACAACTTCACCGCGATCCAGAACAGCAGCGCGCCGCCGAGGAGCTTGAGGTAGGAGAGCTTCAACAACTCGACCGCGACGATGGTGAGCACGATCCGCAGCACCACCGCCGCACCCGCACCCCAGATGACCGCCTTTGTCTGCTGGTGCGCCGGCAACGAGCGCGCCGCGAGCGCGATCACGACGGCGTTGTCGCCGGACAGGATGATGTTGACCCAGATGATCGCCCCGAGCCCGAGCCAGAATTGCGACGTCAGAAGCTCTTCCATTCAGCGGTATCCTCCCGTTGACCTCGCCCGCGGCGTTCAGAACAGTCCGACGACCTTGCCGTCGACGAGGTCGATCTTCACCGCGGACGGCACCTTGGGAAGCCCGGGCATCGTCATGATATCGCCGCAGATCATGACGACGAATTCGGCTCCTGCCGCCAGCCGCACTTCGCGCACGTTGATCACGTGGCCGTCGGGGGCGCCGCGCAGCTGCGGGTCGGTCGAAAACGAGTACTGCGTCTTGGCGACGCAAACCGGATAGTGCCCGTAGCCCTCCTCCTGCAGCTTCTTGATCTGGTTGCGCACCTTGGCATCGGCTGTGACCTCGGAAGCGCGGTAGATGCGCTGCGCGATCGCGCTGATTTTCTCCCACAGCGAGTCGTTTTCGCCATAGACGAAGCGGAAACTGCTCTTCGTTTCGCACAACTCGACCACGATGCGGGCGAGCTCGGCGGCGCCGCGGCTCCCGTCTCCCCAGTGGGTCGCGATCACCACCGGGACGCCGAGCTTCGCCATTCGCGCCTTGATGAAGTCGTGCTCCCGCGGCGTATCGTAGGTGAAGCGGTTGATCGACACCACGCACGGGGTCCCGTAGTGCTTGCTCACGTTCTCGACGTGCCGCTCGAGGTTGACGATACCGCGCTCGAGCGCGGCCATGTTCTCCTGGTTTACCGTCTTCAGGTCCGCGCCGCCGTGGTACTTCAGCGCGCGCACCGTGCCCACGATCACGGCGGCCGAGGGCCTCAGGCCCGACTTGCGGCACTTGATGTCGATGAATTTCTCCGCGCCGAGGTCCGCGCCGAAACCGGCTTCCGTGACCACGTAATCGACCAGCTTCATCGCCGAGCTCGTCGCGATCACGGAGTTGCAGCCGTGTGCGATGTTGGCGAACGGGCCACCGTGGATGAAGGCGGGATTGTTCTCGAGCGTCTGCACGAGGTTCGGCTTGATCGCATCCTTCAAGAGCACGGTCATCGCACCGTGGGCCTGGAGGTCGCGGGCGAGCACCGGCTTTTGGTCGCGCGTGTAGCCGACCACGATCTTGCCGAGGCGCTGCTTGAGATCGTCGAGCGAGGTGGACAAGCAGAAGATCGCCATGACCTCGGAGGCGACCACGATGTCGAATCCGTCCTGGCGCGGATAGCCGTTGCCCGGGCCGCCCAGGCTCACCGTGATGTCGCGCAGCGCGCGGTCGTTCATGTCCACCACGCGCCTCCACGCGATCCGCCGCACGTCGATTCCCAATTCGTTCCCGTGATGGATGTGGTTGTCGAGCATCGCCGCGAGCAGATTGTTGGCGAGCGCGATGGCGTTGAAATCGCCGGTGAAGTGCAGATTGATGTCCTCCATCGGCACGACCTGCGCGTAGCCGCCCCCGGCGGCGCCGCCTTTCATGCCGAACACCGGCCCGAGGGAGGGTTCGCGCAGGCAGATCATCGCTTTCCTGCCGATGTGATTGAGCGCGTCGCCCAGCCCCACCGTGGTGGTGGTCTTGCCCTCGCCCGCGGGCGTGGGCGTCATCGCCGTAACCAGGACGAGCTTCGCGTTCGGGCGCGCCTTGAGGCCGTCCAGGTATTCGAGCGACACCTTCGCCTTGTAATGCCCGTAGGGCTCGAGGTGTTCTTCAGGAATGCCGAGCTTGGCAAGCGCGATCTTGGAGATGCGCTCGAGCCTGGCTTTCTGTGCGATTTCGATGTCGGAGGCCATCGACTGCTCCTTGTGCTGCGGGACACCTTGTTTTGATTTTATGGGCGAGACACTATAAGGTCTGCGCGTTTGGCCGAACATTGACGGAGGTCAAGATACAGGCCGCGGCGAAGCGCCGGTGAAACAATGTCCCGCGCATCCGTGTTCGCTGCGGTCAGGTATGATGAAAATCCGGGCCTTTCTTCAAGAACAATCATCCGGCTTATCAAAGGAGGTGTGAGATGGCAAAGAAAATTCTTGCTTTCCTCGGTCTTTCGTTGCTCGCCGTGCCGCTCGCATGGGCCGACGACGATCACCACGCGCGCTTTCCGCGCGATGCGAGTTTTTCCACCCTGGTTCTGACGCCTCTGGCCATAGAGGGCCTGACCGGGGACGATGCGGGAAATCTCTACACCACCGGCCGCGGCGCTTCTCCCTGCCCGGTGTGGAGGATCTCCGTGACCCACCCTTCGCTGGTGACCGTGGGCAACGTCCCCGCGCCCTGCAGCCCCTCGGGGATCGCCCTCGATGCGAAGGGGGACCTGTTCGTCGCCGACAACGACAAGGTGTGGACTTTCACGCCGAACGCGGCAACGCCGCCGACCGCGGCGATTTACGCGACCGGCGTGCCCGGTACGAACGGCCTCGCGTTCGACCGCGGCGGCAATCTCTGGACCGGCGACGGCACCACGGGCCAGGGACGCGTGTGGAGAGTCGCGCCTGGCGGCGGCGCCGGGATCGAGATGTTCCGCGTGCAGCCGGTCTTGAACCCAGTGGGCGTAGGACGCGATGTCCGCACCGTGCCGACCGGAAATTCGCAGGCGCTCGTCGCAAACGGGGTCGCGTTTACCCACGACGGTGATTTGTTGATCGCCGATACCGCACGCGGTTCGATCTGGAAAGTGGAAATGGACCGCCATGGCGATATTCGCAGCCGAACGGGCTGCGACACGACCTTTACGGACAATACCCTGTGCCTCGAAAATATTTTCGTGACGCATCCTCTATCCGAAGGCGCCGACGGCATCGCCCTCGACGAGGCGGGCAACATTTGGATCGCCGCTAACGAACGCAACGCCATCGTGGCCGTCACCCGCGAAGGCCGGACCGTCGAAGTGTTCCGCAATGCGCCGAGCGCCACGACCCGTTTGCGCAACGAAGGTCCGCTCGAGACTCCGACCAGCCCGTTCCTTCTCGACGGCAAGTTGTGCACCGCCAACTCGGACGGCAACCGGCGCGACAATTCGCCCAATACCGCCGGTGAGATCGCGCCCGGAACCGCCAAGATCGGGAAGATTTCGTGCATGGACCAGCGCCTGCACATCCCGGGCATGCGGCTGCCGCCGTAACAAGACGCCTGGAACGAAAAGCCCCGGTCGCCCCGGGGCTTTTTTTCACCTGATCGGGATCAGGACGCGTTTTCGGCGAGCAGCGTCCCGCCGCCGAAGCTCGCGTGCACCGGCGTCGGCCCGCCTTTCGTGACTCTCACCGCGCAGTACTTGAATTCCGGGATTTTCCCGACCGGATCGAGCACCGGGTTGGTCAGCATGTTCGCCGCCGCCTCGTAGTAACAGAACGGAATGAACACCGCGCCCGCGGGCATTCCGTCGTCAGCGCGCGCGTAGAGCGAAATCCTGCCGCGGCGTGATTCCACCGTGACGATCTCTCCCGGTGTCACGCCGAACCGGTCGAGGTCGAGCGGGTGGAGGGACGCGACCGGCTCGGGCTCGATGTGATCGAGGACCGAGGCGCGGCGCGTCATGGCACCGGTGTGCCAGTGCTCCAGCTGCCTGCCGGTGATGAGGACCATCGGGTACCGGTCGTCCGGGCGTTCGTCGGCCGAAATCAGGTCCGCGGGAACGAACTTGCCGCGGCCCGTGGCCGTGGGGAAATGCGTGACGAACACGACGGGCTCCCCCGGGTCGCCTTCCTTCTCGCAGGGGTAGGTCACCGAGGACTCGCGCTCGAGGCGCTCCCAGGTGATCCCGGCGATCGAGTCCATGCACCGGCGCATCTCGTCGAACACTTCGCGCGGATGCGAGTAGTTCCAGGGAAGGCCGATGCGCCTGGCGAGCTCATTGATGAGCCACAGGTCTTCCTTGGCCTCGCCGGGCGGCTCGATCGCTTTCCTGCCCAGCTGCACCATGCGGTCGGTGTTGGTGACGGTGCCGACCTTTTCCGGCCAGGCGGTCGCCGGGAGCACCACGTCGGCGAGATAAGCCGTTTCGGTGAGAAAGATGTCCTGCACCACCATGTGGTCGAGCGTGGCGAGCGCCTCGCGCGCGTGATCGACGTCGGGGTCGGACATCGCCGGGTTCTCGCCCATGATGTACATGCCGCGGATTTCCCTTTTCTTCGCCGCGTGCATGATCTCGACCACGGTGAGGCCGGGCTTGGGGTCGAGCTCCATGCCCCACAATTTCTCGAAGCGCGCCTTGGCCTCGGGCGTGGCCACGCGCTGATAGTCCGGGTAGAACATCGGGATCAGCCCCGAGTCGGACGCGCCCTGCACGTTGTTCTGGCCGCGCAAAGGGTGCAGGCCCGAGCCCGGCTTGCCGATCTGCCCGGTCGCGAGCGCGAGCGCGATCAGACAGCGCGCGTTGTCGGTGCCGTGCACGTGCTGCGAGATGCCCATGCCCCACATGATGATCGAGGCCTTGGAGGTCGCGTAGAGGCGCGCGACTTCGCGGATCGTCTCTGCGGCTATGCCGCAGATGGGCGCCATCGCCTCGGGGGAAAACTTCTTCACGTTCTCGGCGAGCGCCTCGTACCCCGAAGTGCGGTCGCGGACGAAGGCTTCGTTGACCAGGCCCTCTTCGACGATCGTATGCAGCATCGCGTTCAGGAGTGCGACATCGGTGTCGGCCTTGAACTGCAGGTTGTAGGTCGCATGGCGCGCGAGCTCGCTGCGGCGCGGATCGGCGACGATGAGCTTCACTCCCGCTTTCGCGGCGTTCTTCATCCAGGTCGCGGCGACCGGGTGGTTCACCGTCGGGTTGGCGCCGATCAGGAAAATCACTTCCGCGTTCATCACGTCGCGCACCTGGTTCGAGACCGCCCCGGAATTGATGCCCTCCATGAGCGCGGCGACCGACGAGGCGTGGCACAGCCGCGTGCAGTGATCGACGTTGTTCGAGCCGAAGCCGGTGCGCACCAGCTTCTGGAAGAGGTAGGCCTCTTCGTTCGTGCCTTTCGCCGAGCCGAACCCGGCGAGCGATTTTTTCCCGTGCTTGTCGCGGATGTCGCGCAGGCCTTTTGCGGCGAAATCGAGCGCCTCGTCCCAGCTCGCTTCGCGGAATACCTGCGACCAGTTGTCCGGATCGACGGTGAAGTCCTTGTGCTTTTTAACTCCCGGCTTGCGGATGAGCGGCCGGGTGAGCCGGTGCTTGTGCTGCACGTAGTCGAAACCGTAGCGCCCCTTCACGCACAGGCGGCTCGAGTTCGCGGGCCCCTCGCGGCCCTGCACCCAGAGGATCTTGTTGCCCTTCACGTTGTAGGTCAGGAGGCACCCGACGCCGCAATACGGACAGACCGAGTCCACGGTCTTGTCCGCCTGGATCTTGCCGAGTTCGCGCGCTGGGCTAAGCGCCCCGGTCGGGCAGGCCTGCACGCATTCGCCGCAGGCGACGCAGGTCGATTCGCCCATGGGATCGTCGAAGTCGAACACGATCTTCGAGTGCTCGCCGCGGAAGGCATAGCCGATGACGTCGTTCACCTGTTCCTCGCGGCAGGCGCGCAGGCACCTCGTGCACTGGATGCAGGCATCCAGGTTCACAGCGATCGCGGCGTGCGAGAGATCGGACTTCGGCTGGTGCCGCGATTGGAAGCGCGGCTTGCCGACTTTCAGCTCGTTCGCCCAGTGATCGAGCTCGGAATCGAGCGTGTAGGACTTCTCGGGAATGTCCGAGAGCAGGAGCTCGAGCACCATCTTCTGGCTCGCGACCGAGCGCGGATTGTCGGTGGTCACCTCCATCCCGTCCTTGGGATAGCGGCAGCAGGAAGGCGCGAGCACGCGCTCGCCTTTGATCTCGACCATGCAGGCGCGGCAGTTGCCGTCCGGCCGCATGCCCTCCTTGTAGCATAGGTGCGGGATCTCGATGCCGTAATGCTTCGCGGTCTCGATGAGGGTCTCGTCCGACCTGCCCACGACGGTCTTGCCGTTCAGCTTGAACTCAACGGGCATCGTCGCCGCTTGCGCGGTGCTCATGCGGTCCATCGGTTACCTCGCCCTATTCGATTTC
>DASPWT010000161.1:0-6634 GCA_035637655.1 Burkholderiales bacterium
AACATGCCCGTTGCCGCCGCGCCGAGCAAGCTCTTCGGCGCCGACTCCCCCCATCGTGCGATCGGCTCGCTCGCCGATCCCAACCCAAGCTCCGGGACCATCCCGGTCGACCGTGTCATCCAGGGCCCTTACTACACGCAGCTGTCGAACAACATCGGCAGCCTGGCGCTCGATCCGGTGCTCAACTATCTTTATGTGGGAAACGGCACGTCGATACTCGTTTTTTACATGGCCAGTACGGCAAATGGAGACGTCTCCCCGCTGCGAGCGATCTCTGGTATCGGCAACACTGGCTCCTTGTTCCTGGATACGGCCAGCAACCGCCTCTACGTAGGCGATGATGTCAACGGGGTAAAAGTCTTCAACGGGGCGAGCACAGTCAGCGGCGCACCTGCTCCCGATCGCGCAATCACGGGCGATTTCGGCGCGACCTTTGTAATACACGGGGTCGCCGTCGATACGACGGCGAGAAACATTCTCTACGTATCGAATACGAACCACACCACTTCCAGCGATCAGATCAGCGTCTTCGCCAACGCGGACACGGTGAACAACAGCGTCGTGCCGACCCGGACGATCACTCCGAACCCGGCATCCGCCGTGGGCGGTATCTTTCTCGATACCGGGAACGACCGTCTCTACGTCGCAGGCGGCGCCGGTGCCACCACCGTGATGGTCTTCAATGGCGCGAGCGCCGCGGACGGCTCGACGCCGCCGACCAAGACGCTATCTGGGTTCCCATCCGGGATCTTGAATGTCGTGGTGGACACCGTCCACGACCGGCTCTACGCGGTCGGGGTCAACGGGGTGTACATCGTCAACAGCGTAAGCACCGCTACTGGATCGGTTACTGCGACGGCGATAATCCCGCTCACCGGAGGCAGCTTGACCGCCGTTGCGGTTGCCCCGTAGGCGAGCTCGAAGCGGACGCTCGCTCCGCGCCTCACGCGCAGTTCGGCGGCAGCCCGATCGGGTGCGCCGCTTCGACGAACCTCGCCACCGTGAGGATCGCAGGCTCGGAGAATCTCGGGCCGACGATCTGCAAGCCCACGGGCAGGTCTATAGCCGTCAACCCCGCCGGCACGCTCGCCGCGGGCAGCGCCGCAAGCGACACCAGAAACGTCGGGCCGATCCAGTCGATGTAGTTCTGCATTTTCCTGCCCTCGACCACCTCGGGATAGTTCTTTTCCACCGGAAACGGCGGCACCGGCGCGGTCGGCGTGAGGAACAGGTCGTACTGCTCGAACAGCGCTCGCCAGCGGTGCCAGATCTCGGCGCGCTTGCGCTCCGCGCGCGCGATCTCGCTGATGGTGAGGGCGAGCCCCGCGCGGATGTTGCCGGCGAGATTGTCACCGAGCTCGCCGATGCGCTCCAGCCGGTCGAAATGATTGCCAACCATCGCTTCGCCGCGCAGCGCGAGAAACGCGTCGCGCCCGTCCGACAGGTTGAATTCGATCTCCTCGAGCGCCGCGCCGGCGTCGCGCAGACCGCGCGCCGCGCTCCGGCAGATGCGCTCGATTTCCCCATCCACGCCGATTCCGGCGATGTCGGGCGCGTACGCAAGGCGCAGGCCCCTCAGGCTCCTCGCCTTCGCGACCGCCTCGCGCGCGCTTTTCCACGGCGCAGGAGTGGAGAGCGGCGACTTTCCGGAAAGCCCGGTCATCGCATCGAGAAGCAGCGCGCAATCCTCGGCCGAGCGCGCCATCGGTCCGGTCACGCTCTGGTCGTGCCAGGGCATCGCCGCGGGATGCTTGGGAACGAGGCCCGCGGTGGTGCGCAGGCCCACCACGCCGCAGAAGGCCGCGGGCGTGCGCAAGGAGCCGCCGAAATCCGTCCCCTCGGCGAGCGGCGCCATGCGCGCCGCGAGCGCCGCCGCCCCGCCTCCGGTCGAACCCGAGGCCGAGAGCGCCGTGTTCCAGGGATTGCGCGTCGCGCCGAAGACTTTGTTCACGGTGTTCGCGCCCGCGCCGAACTCAGAGGTGTTGGTCTTGCCGAGGACGATGGCGCCGGCCGCCTTCAGCCTTCGGACCACTTCCGCGTCTTCGGTGGGCACATGATCCCGGAACAGCGTCGAGCCGAAGGTCGTGCGTATGTCCGCGGTGAGCGTGAGGTCCTTGATCGCGACCGGAACCCCGTGCAGGGGCGAGAGCTTCGCGCGCTTCTTCACCGCGCGCTCCGCCTCGCGCGCCCAGGCGAGCGTCTTCTCGGCCGCGACGGTGCAAAAGGCGTTGACCGCGGGATTGATTCTCCCGATCGCCGCGAGATGCGCCTCGGCCAGTTCGACCGGGCTCGCCTTTCTCGTGCGGACGAGCCGCGCGAGCTCGACGGCGGAGAGTCGGGTGAGTTTCTCGGGCATTGGAAGTGGAATCGGGTGCGGGCGCAATGCTGCCTTTCCCCGCCCATCATATACTCCCTTGCACCCAAGCTCAGCCGCAGCTCCCTGACAATCGCGAGTCGAAGGACCGGGAAAGCCATGAGTCAGCCCAGCCAGTACGAGTTGCTCAGGCAAAAGCGCTTTCTCCCGTTTTTTCTCACGCAGTTCCTCGGTGCCTTCAACGACAACGTCTACAAGAACGCCCTGGTCATTCTCGTCGCCTTTCATGCGGCAAGCCTGAGCAGGCTCGACGCGAATACTCTTTCGAATCTCGCCCAGGCGCTTTTCATCCTGCCGTTTTTTCTCTTTTCCGCGACCGCCGGGCAGATCGCCGACAAGCTGGAGAAATCGTTTCTGATTCGCTTGGTGAAGATCGCGGAGATCGCGATCATGGTGCTGGGGTCGATGGGACTCCACTGGCGCAGCCTCCCCTTGCTGATGACTGCCCTCTTCCTGATGGGCCTGCATTCGACGGTGTTCGGGCCGGTGAAATACGCGTACCTGCCCCAGCACCTCAAGCAGGAGGAAATCGTCGGCGGCAACGGCCTGGTGGAGATGGGGACGTTTCTCGCCATTCTCGTCGGAACGCTGCTCGGCGGATATCTCATCGCCGAGGGCTCGGCGGCACCGGTAGCCGTAACCGTGGTAGCGCTCGCGGCGCTCGGCTATCTGGCGAGCCGGTGGGTGCCGCATTCGCCCGCCGCCGCGCCTGAGCTCACCATCAACTGGAATCCTTTCTCCGAGACCTGGCGGATCCTGCAGTTCATACGCGGCAACCGGGCGGTTTTTCTCTCGGTGCTCGGGATTTCCTGGTTCTGGTTTCTCGGTGCGCTGTATCTGTCGCAGTTTCCCGTCTACACGAAGGAGGTCCTGTTCGGCAAGGAAGAGGTCGTGACCTTGTTGCTCGCCCTGTTCTCCGTCGGGGTCGGCGTCGGTTCGCTCCTGTGCGAGCGCGCCTCGGGCCGCAGGATCGAGCTCGGATTGGTGCCGTTCGGCTCGATCGGGCTTACGCTCTTCGGCATCGATTTCTATTTTGCGAGCACGGGCCTCGCGACACACGCGCCGGCCGGCGCAATGGATTTCCTCCGGGAGCCCGCGCACTGGCGCATTCTCGCCGACCTCGCCTTGATCGGGATCTTCGGCGGCTTCTACATCGTGCCCCTCTACACGCTCATCCAGACCCGGACGGAGGCGAGCCACCGCTCGCGCGTCATCGCCGGCAACAATGTCCTCAATGCGCTCTTCGTCGTGGGTGCGGCCGTCCTGGCGATCGCGCTGCTGGACCTCGGCTTCAGCATTCCGCAGCTCTTCCTCGCCGCGGCTCTCCTCAACGCCGCCGTGGCGATATACATCTACACGCTGGTGCCCGAGTTCCTGATGCGCTTTCTCATCTGGTTGCTCGTGCACACCGTCTATCGCCTGGAAAAATCTGGACTCGAGCACATTCCCGAGTCGGGTCCGGCGGTTCTGATATGCAATCACGTGAGCTACGTGGACGCCCTCGTCATCGCCGCCGCATGCCCGCGTCCGGTGCGCTTCGTGATGGACCACCAGATTTTCAGAATTCCCGTGCTGAGCTTCATCTTCCGCACCGGACGCGCGATTCCCATCGCGCCCGCGCGCGAGGACCCGGAAGCACTCGAACGCGCCTACGACCAGATCGCCAAGGCGCTCGAGGACGGCGACCTGATCGGCATTTTCCCGGAGGGCAAGATCACCCACGACGGCCAGCTGAACCCGTTCAAGCCGGGGGTGAAGAAGATCGTCGATCGCACGCCCGTGCCGGTCGTGCCGCTCGCGCTGCGCGGGCTGTGGGGCAGCTTCTTTTCCCGGCACGAGGGCCCGGCAATGACGAAGTGGAGCCGCATCCTCAAGCGCGTTTTCTCACGCATCAGCCTGGTGGCGGCGGCGCCGGTGCCGCCGCGCGAAGCGACCCCTGAAGGACTGCACGGAATCGTGCTGCAGCTGCGCGGGGACCGGCTTTAGCCGGCCTGATTCGGGCGCGCCGGTGCGCGCCGCAACGCGGCGAACAGCGCGAGCTCCCAGGGCCGGATCGCCATCACCATCGTCATTCCCTCGCGCGTGTTGAGCGCTTTTGCCACACGGGCGTAGGTCAGCCCGCGCTCACGCAGGCTCCTTTTCACCACATCGACCAGTAAGGCGGCTTGGGGCATCCGGTATCGAAAAGTAATACCTCGCGGGCCATCTTATATCACTTCTGGATGAGGGGTTGCGTAATCCGAGCGGATGCCCGAGCCTTGTACCCGTTGCAATCGGCGTCTATCGTGCTTTAAACGAAGTCACAGGGGGAACTATGGCTCACACATGGAAAAGAAGTATGGTTGGCCGTGTCGTCGCGATGGCGCTTCTATCCCTCGTCATTGCGGCATGCGCGACCACGACGCGAAACGCGACGAGTGTCGTGGATTATCTCTATCCCGACAGCAACAAGGCCGAGACGCCGAGCGTTCCGGTATTGACGCTGCCTCTCCGCGTCGGGATCGCGTTCACGCCGGGCGATTACTCGGTTTCGCGGTCGGGGACTTCCCGCGCGGTTAGGCCGCTGAACCTCCGATCGGGCGGACAGTTCATGCTGACCGAGAAGAAAAGGCAGGACCTCATGCAGGAAGTGGCGAACCACTTCAAGAAATACCCGTTCGTGAAAGACATCGAGGTTATCCCGTCGGCCTATCTCTCGCCCCGGGGGAGCTTCGCCAATCTCGATCAGATCAAGACCATGTACGGCGTGAGCGTGATCGTGCTGCTCTCATACGACCAGACGCAGTTCACCGACGAGGGCGCGTTGTCGCTCACCTACTGGACGATCGTCGGCGCGTACCTGGTGAGGGGAGAGAAGAACGACACTCACACCATGCTCGACGCGGTGGTGTATGACATTCCCAGCCGCAAGATGCTTTTCCGCGCGCCAGGAACCAGCCTCGTCAAGGGCTCGGCCACGCCCGTGAACCTGAGCGAGCAGCAGCGCGCAGATAGCCAGGCAGGCTTTGAGAGCGCGGCCAGGGAGATGATCGCAAATCTCGATGTTCAGCTTTCCGCGTTCCGGGAAAAGGTCAAAGAGCGGCCTGCAGAATTCAAGGTCCAGCCCTCGAAAGAATACCGGGGCGGCGGAGCGTTCGACGCCTCCATGCTCGTGCTGGTCGCCGTCCTTGGCGGGGGTTTCCCGTGGATGCGGCGACGCCGCGCCTGATCCCCCTGCGGATCCCGCTCGCGACGCTGCTGGTTTGCGGCGCCGCGGGCGTCGTTTTTGCCCTGCCACTCCTTCAAGCGCTGCTGATTTATGACCGTGCGGCGATAGACGAGGGCGAGATCTGGCGCCTGATCACCGGAAATCTTGTTCACCTTTCGCCTTCGCATTTTCTATACGACGTCGTTCCGCTCTTTGTCGCGGGAGCACTGATAGAGATCCGGGGCTACCGCCACTTCGCTATACTCTGTCTGGTTTCCGCAGCGATGATTGGCGCGACTGTATACGTCGGCAGTCCGGAGTTATCCGTGTTTGGCGGTTTGTCGGGCATCGTCATGGCGGCGTTCACCTATGCGTGCCTGGACGGGCTCAAGGAAACGGGCACGTGGCGACAGCTGTGCTGGGCGGCGCTGATTTTTCTGGTAATCAAGATGAGCATCGAAATGGCGCTGGGAACATCATTTGGGTCTTTTGCGGAGGGCGAATCGCCAACCTTCGTCCCTGTGCCGTCCACGCATGTCGCGGGTGCGGTGAGCGCGCTAATCCTGTTCGCATCGACGAGGCTGGCGAGAACTCGCATGGTGCGGTCTTGACTTCGCCGCGGCCTGCTTAAGACGGGCGCGGAGTGGCGGCTCACTTGGCGCCGCACCGAGGTCGCCTCTCCCTCCACCCTACTCCACCTTCGCTCCCGAGCGGCGGATGATGCCGGCCCACTTTCCGCTCTCGGCGCGAACGAATTCGGCAAACTCCTCCGGCGTCATAGGGCGCGCCTCGATGCCGAGGTTCGCCATGCGGCGCGCGACTTCCGCGTGCGCGAGCGCGCGCGAAGCGCGGTCGTTCAGCCGGTGGATGATTTCGCGCGAGGTGCCCGAGCGCGCGCCGAGGCCCAGCCACGGGGTCGCCTCGAACCCCGGCAGGCCCGACTCCGCGAGCGTGGGAATTTCGGGCGCGGCGTCGATGCGCTTCAGCTCCGCCACGGCGATCGCGCGCAAGCGGCCGTCGCGGACGTGCTGGAGAGTGGTGCTGGTGTTGACGAAGCTCATCGCCACGCGGCC
>DASPWT010000162.1:0-45663 GCA_035637655.1 Burkholderiales bacterium
CGACGGCAGCGAGCACCACTTCGGCGTGGTGCCGGCCGATATTTCGCGATTGTCCGGCGAGGCGCGCTACGTCGAGCTCGCGAAGAAGGTGCGCGCCATCGCGGAGCGTGAAGCCCGCGAAATCGAAGCGCGCTGGCCGAAGGTGCTGCGGCGCGTGCAAGGCTACAACCTGGACTGGGTGCGGCCCGCGAGCGAATGGAACTTCGCGCAGCTCCTGGTCGGCTCGGAAGGCACGCTCGCGTATTCGAAGCGCATCCACCTCAAGCTCTCGCCGCTGCCCCGGTTCAGGACTCTGGGCGTGTGCCATTTCCGGACCTTCCGGCAATCGATGGAGGCGCCGCAGCACATCGTCAAGCTTGGGCCGACCGCGGTGGAGCTCGTGGATCGAACGATGATCGGCCTGGCGCGCGCCAACCCGACCTACCGCGCAGTCGTGGAGAAATTCGTGCGGGGCGATCCCGACGCGATCCTGCTGGTCGAGTTCGTCGGAGACGATCGCGACGGGCCTGCCGACAAGCTCGAGCAGCTCTCCGCGCTTATGGCCGACTTGGGTAATCCCGGCAGCGTGATCCGGATCATCGACGCCGCGCTCCAGCGGGACGTGTGGGAAGTAAGAAAAGCCGGCTTGAACATCATGATGTCGATGAAGGGTGACGGCAAGCCCGTTTCCTTCATCGAGGATTGCGCGGTGCCGCTGGAAAACCTCGCCGAGTACACCGATTCGCTCACGCAGGTGTTCGAGAAGCACGGCACGCAAGGCACCTGGTACGCCCACGCCTCGGTCGGAACGCTGCACGTGCGGCCGATTCTCGACATGAGGAAAGACGGTGCCGGGAAAATGCGGGCGATCGCCGAGGAAGCCTGCGCGCTGGTGAAAAAATACAAGGGCGCCGCCTACTCGGGGGAGCACGGCGACGGCCTGGTGCGCTCGGAGTGGATAGCGCCGATCATCGGTGAACGGCTTGTGCGCGCGCTCGAGGAGATCAAGAACCTTTTCGATCCGAAGGGCCTGTTGAACCCGGGAAAGATCGTGCGGCCTTCGAAGCAGGACGACCGGACGCTTTTCCGTTTCAAGCCAGGATACGCGGCCGAGCGCCTGGACACCGTGCTCGACTGGAGCGAGTGGAGCGTGCCGGGCGCGGCGAGCGAGGGTTTCGCGGCGGCGATCGAGATGTGCAACAACAACGGGCACTGCCGCAAGTTCGACGCCGGAACGATGTGCCCGTCTTTCCGCGCCACCGGCGACGAGCGCCACCTCACCCGGGGCCGCGCCAACTCGCTGCGCCTTGCGCTCTCCGGCCAGCTCGGGCCCGGCGCATTCACCTCGGACGAGATGTACGACACGCTGGCTCTGTGCGTGTCCTGCAAGGGCTGCAGGCGCGAATGCCCGACCGGCGTGGACATGGCGAAGATGAAGATCGAGTTCCTGCATCACTACCACGCCCGCCACGGCTACTCGCTGAAGGACAAGCTGATCGCCTACCTTCCGCGCTACGGCCCTCTGGCCTCGCGCTTCCCGCGGACGGCGAACGCGGTCCAGGGGATGGGCAAGCGCGCTTTCGGCTTCGCAGCCCAGCGCTCCCTGCCGAAGTGGCGCCGCTCGTTCCTGAACTCGCTGCGCCGATCGAGCAGCGACGGGAAGGCCGGCGAGGTCGTGCTCTTCGTCGACACGTTCAACAACTACTTCGAGCCGGAAAACGCCCGCGCCGCTCTCGCCGTGCTCGACCGGGCGGGCTACGGCGTGCAGATCGCCGGGGCAGGCGACGCAGGCAAAGAAAATGCGCGGCCGCTGTGCTGCGGGCGCACTTTCCTCGCGGCGGGAATGGTCGAGCAGGCGAAGGCCGAGGCGCAACGGGTGCTGGCCGCGCTCGAGCCCTACGTGGGACGCGGAGTCGAGGTCGTCGGCCTCGAACCTTCCTGCCTTCTGACCCTGCGCGACGAATTCAAGTCGATGCTCCCGGGCGGCGAGACCGACTCGCTCGCCGCGCAGGCGCTGCTCTTCGAGGAGTTCCTCGCGCTCGAGCACGAAGCCGGCCGCCTCGCGCTCAAGCTCAAGCCGCTCGCCGAAAAGCGCGCGCTCCTGCACGGCCACTGCCACCAGAAGGCCTTCGGCGCCATGCCCGCGGTCCAGCGGGCGCTGTCGCTCGTTCCTGAGCTGAAAGTCGAGACGATCGAATCGTCGTGCTGCGGAATGGCGGGCAGCTTCGGCTACGAGGCCGCGAACTACGATGTCTCGATGAAGATGGCCGAGGCCGCGCTCCTGCCCAAAGTGCGCGCGGCGGGCGCCGATACGATCGTCGTCGCCGACGGCACCAGTTGCCGCCACCAGATCGCCGACGGCGCGGCTCGGGAGGCCGTTCACGTCGCGCGGGTGCTGGCCCGCGCCCTTGCCTAGAAGGGCCCGCTGCGGATGATCCTCGAAGGCGCCGCGGCGGCGCTCGCCCTTGCGCCGATCGCTTTCGCCGGCGGGTTCATCCAGGGCCTCACCGGGTTCGGTTCGGCGCTGGTCACCATTCCGCTCGCGACGTTTTTCGTTCCCCTGCCCTTCGCGCTCGCCGTGTTCGCGATCGTGGATTTCGTGAACGGCCTGCGGCTGGGGCTGGAAAACCCGCGCAACGCGGTCTTGGGCGACATCGCACGCATGGTTCCGCTGATGATCGTGGGGATAGTCACCGGCACCACGCTGCTCGTCAACCTCCCGCGCAACGCGTCGCTCATCGCGCTCGGGGCCTTCGTCCTCTGCTACGCGATCTACAGCCTCTCACGGCGCGGGACCCCCGCCGCCGTCGGCCGGAACTGGGCGTTTCTCGCCGGATTCTGCGGCGGCCTCTCGGGAACGCTGTTCGGGGCGGGAGGGCCGCCTTACGCGATCTATCTCTCCCACCGTTCCCTCACCAAGGAGCAGTTTCGCGCGACCATGACCCTCACCACCATCTTCAGCATCGGACTGCGGCTGGTCGCGTTTGCGGTGACCGGCCTGCTGATGCAGGACGGGGTGTGGATCACCGCGGCCGCCGCGATCCCGGCCGGGCTCGCTGCGATCTACATCGCCTCGCGGGTTTTCCGCGTGATCTCGCGCGAGATGGTGATGCGCGCGGTGGGAATCCTGCTGCTCGCGAGCGGCGCGTCGCTGATCGCGCGCGGGCTCGGTTGAACCGTGGAACTCGTCAGGCGGGGATGTCGGGATCGAGCTGCCTCTCGATCCAGGAGATCTGGTCCTTGAGGAGGAGCTTGCGGCGCTTCATGCGGGTGAGGGCGAGCTGATCGTGGGAAGGGTCGTCGGCGATCCGGTGAATTGCGGTGTCCAGGTCCCGGTGCTCGAGCTGCAGCTCGTGCAACCGCTGCCTCATCTGCGCCTGCATCTGTTCGTCCCTCGTTTCGACCATGGCACGCTTTTATTCTAGACCTTTTGCGGCCTGCGCCAAGCCCAAACCAGCATGCCGATACCGATCAGGACCATGGGCGCCGACAGCCACTGGCCCATGGACAGCTTGAGCGCAAGAAGGCCAAGAAAATCATCGGGCTCGCGAAAGTACTCGACCCCGAAACGGAACACCCCGTAGCCGAGGAGGAACGCCCCCGTCACCGCTCCCCTGGGCCGCGGCTTCGCCGAATAGAGCCACAGGATCACGAAGAGAAGCACCCCTTCGAGGGCGAACTGGTAGAGCTGAGAGGGGTGGCGCGGGAGCGGCCCCGCGCCGCGGAACAGCATTCCCCAGGGCACATCGGTGACCCGGCCGGGAAGCTCGCCGTTGATGAAATTGCCGATCCGCCCCGCGGCAAGCGCGAGCGGGGCCAGGGGCGCAAAGAAATCCGTGAGCTCGAGCCAGCGCAGGCCGCGCTTTCGCGCGACCCACCCGATCGCGAGCAGCACGCCGAGGAACCCGCCGTGGAAGGACATGCCGCCTTGCCAGACAGCGAAGATCTCCAGCGGATGGGAGAAGTAATACGCCGGCTTGTAGAAGAGCACGTAGCCGAGCCTGCCGCCGAGCACCACGCCGAGCACGCACAAGAACAGCAGATCATCGAGAGTCGGGACGGTGACGCGCCCCGACGTTGCGCGCGCGATGCGCAGGCGCCCGAGCCAATAGGATATCGCGAAGCCGACCAGATACATGAGCCCGTACCACCGGATCGCGATCGGGCCGAGCGAGATCGCAACGGGATCGAAGTTCGGATGGACGAGCATGGCGGGCTGCGGCGCGCTTTCAAGTAAAATGCGGTCGAAGCGTAACTGATTTTCTGCATTCGGAGTTTTTCCCATGGCCGACAACTGGAGAAGCAGGACCATCACCCAGGGCGAAGCGCGTTCGCCCAACCGCGCCATGCTGCGCGCGGTGGGATTCGGCGACGGCGATTTCCAGAAGGCGATCGTCGGCGTCGCCAACGGCTACTCGACCATGAATCCCTGCAACGCCGGCATCCAGCCGCTCGTCGACAGCGCCATTGCGGCGGTGAAGGCGGCGGGCGCCATGCCGCAGGTGTTCGGTTTCCCGACCGTCACCGACGGCATCGGCATGGGCACCGAGGGCATGAAGTATTCGCTCGTCTCGCGCGAGGTGATCGCCGACTCGATCGAGACCGCGGTGAACGGGCAGCTGATGGACGGGGTGATCTGCGTCGGCGGTTGCGACAAGAACATGCCCGGGGCGATGATGGCGATGGCGCGCATCAACGTGCCGGGCATCTTCGTCTATGCCGGAACGATCAAGCCGGGATTCTGGAAGGGGCAGAAGCTCACCATCGTCTCGCCTTTCGAGGCGGTGGGCGCGCTCGCCGCGGGGAAGATCTCGCAGGAGGATTTCGACGGCATCGAGAAGAACGCCTGTCCGTCGGTGGGCGCCTGCGGCGGCCAGTACACCGCCAACACGATGTCGTCGTCCTTCGAGGCGCTCGGCATGAGCCTGCTCGGCTCCTCGCAGATCGCGTCTCCCGACCCGGAGAAGGCGGATTCAGCCGCGGAATCGGCAAAGGTCCTGGTGGCCGCGATCCGGGCGAACATCCGTCCGCGCGACATCATCACCCGGAAATCGATCGAGAACGCGGTTGCGCTGGTGATGGCGACCGGCGGCTCGACCAACGCGGTGCTGCATTACCTCGCTATCGCGCATGCCGCGGGCGTCAGATGGACGATCGACGATTTCGAGCGCGTGCGGCGCAAGGTGCCGGTGCTGTGCAACCTGAAGCCCTCGGGCCCGTACGTCGCCACCGACTTTCACGCCGCGGGCGGCGTGCCGCAGCTGCTGAAGATGCTGCTCGCGCACGGCGTGCTTCACGGGGAGTGCATCACGATCACGGGCCGCACTCTCGCGGAGGAACTGGCGAAGGTGCCCGGGGAGCCCAGAGCCGACCAGGACGTCATTCGCCCCTGGGGAAAACCCCTGTACCCGCAGGGGCACCTCACGATTCTCAAGGGCAACCTCGCGACCGAGGGCTGCGTCGCCAAGATCACAGGTCTCAAGCAGACTTCCATCACCGGTCCCGCGCGCGTATTCGATTCGGAGCCGGCGGCGATGAAAGCGATCCTCGCAAAGAGGATCAAAGCGGGCGACGTGATCGTCATCCGCTACGAGGGCCCGAAGGGCGGCCCCGGCATGCAGGAGATGCTCGCGCCGACCTCAGCGCTCATCGGCCAAGGCCTGGGCGAATCGGTCGGCCTCATCACCGACGGCCGCTTCTCGGGCGGCACCTGGGGCATGGTCGTGGGCCACGTGGCGCCCGAGGCCTACGTCGGCGGCGCGATCGCGCTCGTGAAAGAAGGCGACTCGATCACGATCGACGCGAAGAAGCGCCTGGTGCAGCTGAACGTCTCTGCGAAGGAGCTTGCTTCGCGCAGAAAGAAGTGGAAACAGCCCAAGCCGCACTATACCCGCGGCCTCCTCGCGAAGTACATGAAGTTAGTGTCCACTGCCAGCAAGGGCGCGATCACCGACGGTACCGGATGACAACGCAAGTTAGGCGAACGGCCATAGTAGCGACGATTGCGGCCTCTAACAGTATAGGCATACAATCACCGGCTCCCCGCAATTTGACGTAATGCAGTAGGTCTCAAAATGGATAGTCCACTCAAGAAGGAATTCGAGTTCTATCTCGCACATCAGGGCGAGCTGCTGGAGAAGTACAACGGTAAGTTCATTGCCATCAAGGATGGCAACGTGCTCGGGTCTTATGACGACGAACTCGCTGCTATCAACGAGACGCAAAAGACTCACAAGCTCGGAACGTTCCTTGTACAAAAGGTCTCGCCCGGTACGTCTTCATACAACCAGACATTCCACTCCCGGGTCGTTTTCTCGTAGGGGATGCCTCCTCCCAACTGGACTGCCTTTACCACCCAGGGGCACGGGCTGCTCAATGTTCTCAAGAACCAGTGCGGTGTTTCCCAAGCATTCACGCCTGTCATAGCTCCAGGGCAACCCCCCGCGCTTCCTCTGGAAGTAAAGCAATTCGACGCAATCTGGGACACTGGAGCAACTAATTCGGTAATCACGCAAGCGGTCGTAGACGCCTGCGGACTAGTGTCTACCTCCATGACGATCGCCCACACCGTGGGTGGCTCTGGTCCGGCGGAGGTTTACCTCGTTAACATCTATCTGCCCAACAGGGTGATGTTCCAGAATGTTCACGTTACAAAAGGGCAGGTCGTGGGTGCCGAAATGCTCATTGGGATGGACGTTATCAATCAAGGTGACTTCGCCGTCACGAACAACGGTGGCATTACAAAATTCTCCTTTCGGGTGCCCTCGCAAAGCCATATAGATTTCGTGGAACAATATAACCGGCAACAATTCCAATACGGCGGCAAAGGAAAGACCCGGCCCAAACGCCACAAGACCTTTGGCAAGAACAAGAAGAAACTCTGAGAGCGTCCGACTCAGCTAATAGCGAATCGGGCTCTCCATGAAAGTCTGAGGCGGAGTCCTTCCCACCAGGGATTCGAGCAGGATCAGCTCGCTGTCGGTGTGGTTGGCGACGCTCGCCGGAACGATGGCCCGCTTTCGACCGTCGCTGTAGATGTAGCGCGGTGATTCGTGGTGACGCGTGCTGTAGGACTCGCGCGCTCCGCCCATCGTCGCGGCAACGTCGGCGGTACCGTAGCACAGGCAAAAGTAGGTGCGCCTTGGTTCGGCCTCGATGTAGGCGCCGGTGCCCCGGATGCCGATGGTCGCGGTCGCCGTCACCAGCCTTCGCTCGCCGCCCGAGCCGAAGACGCCGAGCAGCTTGCCTGTGACCAGTTGCAGGGCGCTCACGAGCACGCCGATCCCGATCAGCTCCGCGCGGCTGTTTCCCCGCATGAGAAACGCATCCTCCCCCACTACGAATGTGGCGAGGGCGCCGTCTCCGAGCACGATCGTATCGCCCGGGCGCAGGAGCGTCCCCGGCTCGGCGGGCCTGCCGTTGATTTTGACTTCTCCTTGCGCGGTGCGCACGCCCTGCTTCGCGGACGATTGCGCAAGCGCCAGCCGAAGCGCCGCGGGCAAACTGATTCCGGCGGCCAAGGCGAGCAGTGCGCGGCGCCGCGTGCGATGGAGTTCCATGCGGGTTCTCCCGGTAGTCGGCCGCTAGTTTACGCTGCGGCCCGCGGGAACTACACTGGCGGACCGCTCCCGCGGTCCTCTGTCATGCCCAATCGCCTCGCACGGGAAACCAGCCCTTATCTCCAGCAGCACGCGGGGAATCCCGTCGACTGGCACGCCTGGGGAGAAGAAGCGCTCAAACGCGCGCGCGAAGAGGACAAGCCGATCCTGCTCTCGGTCGGATACTCCGCCTGCCACTGGTGCCACGTCATGGCGCACGAGTCTTTCGAGGACCCGGCGGTGGCCGAGGTGATGAATCGCCTGTTCGTGAACGTCAAGGTGGACCGGGAGGAACGTCCGGATCTCGATCAGATTTATCAGCTCGCGCACCAGATGCTCGCCCAGCGGCCGGGCGGCTGGCCGCTCACCATGTTCCTCACGCCCGACGGCGCGCCTTTTTTCGGCGGCACTTATTTCCCCAGGGAGCCGCGCTACAACCTTCCGGGATTTCCGCAGCTGCTCGAGCGCGTCGCGCAGATCTACCGCGAGCACCGCGATGAAATCGGCCGTCAGAACGAGACGATTCTCGCCAGCTTCGAGAGCATGCAACCCGGCGCGCCCGCGCATCACTCGGAGCTGTCCGCGGCGCCGATAGCCGCGGCCTTGCGCAGCCTGAAGGCGAGTTTCGACTCGCGCTACGGCGGGTTCGGCGGGGCGCCCAAGTTCCCGCACCCCGCGGATCTGGAATTCTGCCTGCGCCGCTCCACCGCGGCGGGCGACGGCGCGGCCGAGCGAGTTGCCACGTATACGCTCGAGCGCATGGCGCTCGGGGGTATCTACGACCAGATCGGGGGCGGGTTCTCGCGCTACAGCGTGGACGCGCAGTGGCAGATCCCGCATTTCGAAAAGATGCTCTACGACAACGGCCCGCTCTTGCGCCTGTATTCCGACGCGTGGGCGGTGACGAGGAACCCGCTGTTCGCGCGCGTGGCCGAAGAGACCGCGGGGTGGGTGATGCGCGAGATGCAGTCTCCCGAAGGCGGCTACTACTCGTCGCTCGATGCCGACTCCGAGCACGAGGAGGGCAAGTTCTACGTCTGGACGCCTGAGGAAGCGCAGGCGCTCGTTTCGCCGGACGAGTACGCGGTGCTCGCGCCGTATTACGGACTGGACGATCCTCCCAACTTCGAGAATGCGCGCTGGCATCTGCGCGTGGCGCGCACCCTGGTCGCCGTGGCCCAGCCGCTCGGGAAGAGCGAGGACGATTGCGCCCGCCTGCTCGACTCGGGAAGAAAGAAGCTCTTTGCCGCGCGGGAGAAGCGCGTGCGCCCGGGGCGCGACGACAAGGTGCTGGTCAGCTGGAACGCGCTCATGATCGCGGGGATGGCGCGCGCGGCGGCGGTGTTCGGCCGCGACGATTGGCTCGCTTCGGCGAAGCGCTCGCTCGGTTTCATCCGCGGCACGATGTGGAAAAACGGGCGGCTGTTCGCGACCTACAAGGACGGGCTGGCGCATCTCAACGCCTACCTGGACGACTATGCCTATCTCCTTGCCGCGCTCCTCGAGCTGCTGCAGGCGGAATTCGACCCGGGAACGCTCGCTTTTGCCGAGGACCTCGCCGAAGTGCTGCTCGAGCAGTTCGAGGACGGGGAGAACGGCGGGTTTTTCTTCACCAGCCACGATCACGAGCGGCTCATCCACCGCCCCAAGCCCGGCTACGACAACGCTACGCCTTCGGGGAACGGCGTGGCGGCGTTCGCCCTGCAGCGCCTGCACTTTCTCACCGGCGAGTCGCGCTACGCGCTCGCCGCAGAGCGCACGCTCGCGCAGTTTCATTCCGCCATCAGCGAACAGGCGGGGGGGCACGCGACGCTGCTCATCGCGCTGGAGGAGCACCAGAGACCGACGCTCACCGTGATTCTGCGCGGGCCGTCGGCGGAGCTGCGACGCTGGGGGCGCGCCCTCGCCCAGCGCTATCTGCCGCACACCACGGTGATTGCGGCCGGGACGGAATTCCGCGACTTGCCGCCGGCCCTTGCCAAGCCCGCAGGAGCCGAGGTCAACGCCTGGGTGTGCGAGGGCGTTACCTGCCTTGCGCCCATCGATCGCCTCGAAGACCTGCTCGAACAGGTATCCAAGCCGCAGGAAATGCAGTAGCATTTGCGCAGAAATTTTTTTACCTTCCCGGAGAATTTCATGAAACCCCTAGTGCTATCCGCAGCCGCCGCATTCACCGCATCGTTCACAGCGGCGAGCGGCCCCCTCCTCGCCGCCGACGCACAGGAGCTCTTGAAGGAAAAAGCCTGCCTGAGCTGCCATACGGTGGACAAGAAACTGGTCGGTCCCGCGTACAAGGAAGTGGCTGCCAAGTACAAGTCCAGAAAGGACGCCGAGGCCTATCTGGTGAAGAAGATCAAGGAAGGTTCGACCGGCGTATGGGGTCCCATCCCGATGCCGCCGAACGGGACCGTCGGCGATGACGATGCAAAGACTCTGGCGAAATACATTCTAACGGTCAAGTAGGCGAAACCCTGAACCGGAGGCTGCTATGATCCGCTCCCATTTCGTTCTCGTGATTGCGGCCATGGTCGTATTGACCGGCTGCGGCGAAGGCAAGAAGGCGCAGGCTCCGACGACCCTCACGATCGCGATCGGGAGCGTCGCGCCGCTCACCGGCGGCATCGCTCACCTCGGCAAGGATAACGAGAACGGGGCGCGGCTTGCGGTGGAGGAAGCCAACGCGGCAAAAATCAGGATCGACGGCAAGGAAACCGCGTTCGAATTGCTGGCAGAGGACGATCAGGAAGACGCCAAGGTCGGCAATACCGTGGCGCAAAAGCTGGTGGACGCAAAAGTCGCCGGCGTCGTCGGTCACCTCAATTCGGGCACCTCGATTCCGGCGTCCAACGTCTATAGCGGCGCGAATATCCCGATGATAACCGGCTCCGCCACCAATCCCGCGCTCACGGAGCGGGGTCTCAAGGGTGTTTTCCGCGTGGTCGGTCGCGACGACCAGCAGGGCCCGGCGGTCGCGAATTATCTGGTCGCCAACGCCAAGCCAAAGCTTGTCGCGATCATTGACGATGCGACCGCCTATGGCAAGGGTCTGGCGAATGAAGTCGAAAAGACGCTCAAGGCCGCCGGAGTGAAAGTACTCGCGCGAGAGCAGGGTACCAACAAGACCGTGGACTGGAAGGCGGTCCTCACCAAGCTGAAGGGCCGCGGCCCGGACGCGGTGTTCTACGGCGGAATGGATTCCACCGCCGGTCCCCTGCTCAAGCAGGGCAAGGAGCTCGGTGTCAAGGCGGTGTTCTCCTTCGGTGACGGTGCCTGCACCGACAAGATGGGTGAGTTCGCCGGCGGCGCCGCCGAAGGCTTGTTGTGCTCGCAGGCGGGAATCCCGCCGCAGGCGGCCTCGAAGAAATTCCTCGACGCCTACAAGAAGCGCTTCAATATCGACCCGATCCTCTACGCGCCGTTCACGTACGACGCCGCCAACCTGCTGATCGAGGCGATGAAGCAGGCCAACTCGGCCGACCCGGCGAAATATCTGCCGGTTCTGCAGAAAATCGATTTCGCAGGCGCGACGGGCAGGATTTCTTTCGATGAAAAAGGCGACCGCAAGGACGCCGAAATGACCATCTTCACCATGAAAGGCGGCAAGCTCCTGCCGGTCGCCATCATCAAGAGCGGCAAGACCGTCAGTTACGAGGACTTTGTCGCGCAGGCCGCCGCTGCAGCGGCTGCACCAACGTCCGGGGACGCGGCCAAGAAGTAGGCGCGCTTGAAGGGAATTTCCAAAGACGGCACCTGCGGGTGCCGTTTTTATTGACGGGTCTTGCCCAGGCATGGACATTTTCATCCAGCAGGTGATCAACGGCCTGACGCTGGGGGCGGTCTATGCCATGGTCGCGCTCGGCTATACGATGGTGTACGGCATCATCCAGCTCATCAACTTCGCCCATGGCGAGGTCGTGATGGTCGGCGCGATGGTGGCGTTCTCGGTAATCAGCGCGCTCGCGCCCTCGGGTTTGCCGCCGCTCGCCGTCGTCCTCGTCGCAGCCGGGTGCGCGATCCCAGTGTGCATGCTGATCGGCTACGCGATGGAGCGGGCGGCGTACCGGCCCCTGCGAGGCGCGCCGCGCCTCGCGCCCCTGATCACCGCGATCGGCGTGTCGATCATCTTGCAGCACCTGGCGATGATGATCTGGAGCCGCAACCCGCTCGCCTTTCCGCAGATCATCGAGGTGGAGTCGTACCACTTTGCCGGGGCCACCATCACCAGCGTGCAGATCGCCATTCTGTCGATCTCCCTTGCGATGATGGCGGGACTCGCGGCTCTCGTGTACCGCACGCGGCTCGGCACCGCGATGCGGGCGACCGCGCATAACCCGCAGGTCGCGGGCCTGATGGGCATAGACGCAAACCGCATCATCGCCCTGACTTTCGTCATCGGCGCGGCGCTCGCCGCGGTGGCGGGAGTCATGGTGGCGAGCTATTACGGCATCGCTCATTACGCCATGGGATCGCAGCTGGGCCTGAAAGCGTTCTGCGCGGCGGTGCTGGGCGGAATTGGCAACATTCCGGGGGCCATGCTCGGCGGTGTGCTGCTCGGCCTGGTGGAGGCGCTCGGCGCCGGCTACATCGGCGATCTTACCGGCAACGTATTCGGCTCCAACTATCAGGACGTATTCGCTTTCATCGTCCTGATCGGCGTGCTCGTGCTCCGGCCTTCGGGCCTGCTCGGGGAACGAGTGGGGGAAAGAGCGTGACGCAGTGGAGAACGCACCCGGCGGTTGTGCGGGCAGGCATCGCGCTCGTCGCGTTTGCGCTGCTTGCGCTGCCGTTCGCGCTCGCAGCGGTCGGGACGGCCTGGGTGCGGATCACCAATCTCGCCATCCTGTTCGTGTTCCTGTCGCTGGGATTGAACATCGTGGTCGGCTTCGCCGGTCTGCTCGATCTCGGCTACATCGCCTTCTATGCGGTAGGCGCGTATGTATATGCACTGCTCGCCTCGCCTCACTTCAACATCCACTGGCCGTTCTGGGCGATCCTGCCGATCGGGGCCGCGGTGGCGGCTCTCTTCGGAGTGCTGATCGGAGCCCCCACGCTCAAGCTGCGCGGCGACTACCTCGCCATCGTGACGCTGGGTTTCGGCGAGATCGTGCGGATTTTCCTCAACAACCTGTCGCAGCCCGTCAACATCACCAACGGCCCGCAGGGCATCGCGCGCATCGATCCGGTGCGCTTGGACGGGGTCGATTTTTCGAAGTCCGATAGCTTCCTCGGCCTCAGCTTCAGCGGGCCGATCAAGTACTACTACCTGCTGCTCCTGGTGCTGCTCGCGGTGATCTTCATCAACGTGCGGCTTCAGAACTCGCGCATCGGCCGTGCCTGGGAGGCGGTGCGCGAGGACGAGGTCGCTGCGCGCGCGGTGGGGATCGACACGAGGAACATCAAGCTGCTCGCCTTTGCCATGGGCGCTTCGTTCGGCGGCATCGCCGGCGGGATGTTTTCCGCGATCCAGGGATTCGTCTCGCCGGAGAGCTTCGTCCTGGTCGAATCCATCATGGTGGTTTCCATGGTCGTGCTCGGCGGCATGGGGAACATCTGGGGCGTGATCCTCGGGGCGGTCCTGCTGTCCTTTGTTCCGGAGATCCTGCGGTTTACGGTCGAGCCCGCGCAAAAACAGCTCTTCGGGCGGATGATCATCGAGCCGGAGGTGATCCGCATGCTGATTTTCGGATTCGCCCTCGTGCTCGTCATGACGCTGCGGCCGGGCGGCTTGTGGCCGTCCGCGGTGCGCAAGCGCGAACTCGCGGAGCGCAAGCCGTGAGCCTGCTGCTCGAGGCCGAACACCTCAGCAAGCGCTTCGGTGGCGTCGAGGCTCTTATCGATGTCAGCTTTTCGATTTCGCGCGGCCAGATCTTCGGGCTGATCGGCCCGAACGGCGCCGGCAAAACCACGCTGTTCAACCTGCTCACCGGCCTCTACCCGGCCGACCGCGGCCGCTTTCTGCTCGGCGCAAAGGACCTCACCGGGCTCAAGCCCGACAGGATCGCGGCGCGGGGCATCGGCCGCACTTTCCAGAACATCCGGCTCTTCGCCAACCTGTCCGCGCTCGAAAACGTCATGATCGGCCGCCATGTCCGCACGCGCGCGGGTGTCCTCGGCGCGGTGCTGCGCGATCCGGCAACACGCGCCGAAGAAGCGGGCATCGAGCGGCGCGCGGCGGAACTGCTCGACTACGTCGGCATCCGCGCCCGGGCGGACGATCCGGCGGGGAGCCTCCCCTACGGCGATCAGCGGCGCCTGGAGATCGCGCGGGCGCTTGCAACCGACCCTGTTTTGCTTGCTCTGGACGAGCCCGCCGCGGGAATGAACGCCTCGGAGACCAAGGGGCTCCGAGCGCTGCTCGAGCGCATCCGCGGGGACGGCACGACGCTGCTCCTCATCGAGCACGACATGCGCCTGGTCATGAACGTATGCGACCGGGTGCTGGTTCTCGACTACGGCAAGCGCATCGCGGAGGGTGCGCCGGCCGAAGTGCAGCGCGATCCGAAGGTGATCGAGGCCTACCTCGGCGCCGTGACGGCCGGGGCTGCATGATCCTGCTCGAAATCCGCAGCCTGCAAGTCCGCTACGGGGGAATCCGCGCGGTGAAGGGGATCGATCTCGAGGTCGCCGCGGGCGAGCTGGTCTGCCTGATCGGCGCGAACGGCGCGGGCAAGTCCTCGACGCTGCGCGCGATCTCGGGGCTTACGCCGACTGCTCCGGGGTCGATTCGGTTCGACGGCCGCGATCTTGCCGGCATCCCCGCGTTCGCGCGCGCGCGCGCCGGGCTCGTCATGGTACCCGAGGGACGCGGGGTGTTCGCGCAGTTGAGCGTCGAGGAGAACCTCGCGATGGGGGCCTACGCCCGGGCCGACGCCGGGGTCGCCTCCGACCGCGCGCGCGTTTTCGAGGTGTTTCCGCGGCTCGCGGAGCGGCGCCGCCAGACCGCCGGGACGCTGTCCGGCGGCGAGCAACAGATGCTTGCAATCGGGCGCGCCCTCATGAGCCGGCCGAAGCTCCTCGCGCTGGATGAGCCGAGCATGGGGCTCGCCCCGATCGCGGCGCAGAAGATCCTGCAGGTGATCCGCGACATCAATCGCAGCGGCGTCACGGTGCTGCTGGTGGAGCAGAACGCCCGAAACGCACTCGCGCTGGCGCACCGCGCCTACGTCATGGAAAGCGGAGAGATCACGCTCTCGGGAGAAGCGCGCGCCCTGCTCGCCGACCCCCGCGTGCGCGAGGCCTACCTCGGCGAGGCGGCGGGGTAGCCCGCGCTACGGCGCCTTGTCGGCGGCGGTCGTGAAGGAATCTGCGAAAAACTCGTTTTCCGGCAGCCGGCATTCTTGGATGAAATCGCGCCGCGCGGAATCCACCATGATCGGCACACCGCAGGCGTACACCTGGTGGCCGGAAAGGTCGGACAGGTCCTCCATCACCGCGCGGTGCACGAATCCCCTCCGGCCGCCCCACTTGTCCTCCGGCAGCGCGTCGGAAATCACCGGCACGTACTCAAAGCCCGCATGCTCGGTGACCCAGCGCTCGGCCAAACCGTTCAGGTAAAGATCTTTCGGACGGCGAGCGCCCCAGTAGAGCCTCATGGGGCGCGCGACGCCTTTTTTGAACGCGGCCTCGATGAGCGCCTTGATCGGCGCAAAACCGGTGCCCGAGGCGACGAGCACGATGGGTTTTTCGGATTCATCGCGCAGGAAGAACGTTCCGAACGGCCCTTCGAAGCGCAGGATGTCGCGCTCCTTCATGGTCTGGAAAACGTGATCGGTGAATGAGCCGCCCGGCACGTGTCGCACGTGCAGCTGCACGAACTCGTCGTCGTGCGGCGCATTGGCCATGGAAAAGCTTCGCCGCGTGCCGTCCTTCAAGAGGATGTCGATGTACTGGCCGGGCAGGAACATCAGGCGCTCGTTCGCCGGGAGCTTCAGATAGACGATCATGGCGTCGTCCGCCGCGCGCTCGAGCTTTTGCACGCGCGCAGGGAGCTTCCTTACCTGGATATCGCCCGCTTTGCGCACTTCGCGCGCTTCGATCACCACATCCGACAGCGGCTTCGCCTGACAAAAGAGTGCGTAGCCCCGCTCGCGCTCCTGCGCGGTGAGCGCCTTTTCCGAGTAACGGCCGTAGTCGATCCGGCCATCGATGAGCTTTCCCTTGCAGCTGCCGCAGGCGCCGTCGCGGCAGCCGTAAGGCAGCACGAGACCTGCATCGAACGCCGATTGGAGGATGCTCGAGCCGTCCTGCGCCGGAAACCGGTGGCCGGTATTGCGGATCGTGACCTGATGCGTCATCGGTGCGCGGGGTAAAATCCCTTCGTGGAAAGTCTGCTCATCATCGGTTATGGCGTTCCCGGAATCAAGGAGACCGCATGAAGGCTGCGGACGCCTATCTCGTCATCACCAATCTGCCCGACCGCGACAGCGCCGCGAAGCTCGCGCACGAGCTCGTGGAAAAGCGCCTCGCTGCGTGCATCAATATCCTGTCGCCATGCCGTTCCATCTATCGCTGGAAGGGCAAGACCGAGGATGCCGAGGAATTCCCGATGTTCATCAAGACCACCGGCGGCCGCTACGCCGAGCTCGAAGCGGCGATCCGCGCCGGCCATCCCTACGAACTTCCCGAAATCATCGCGGTCCGATTGACCGGGGGATTGCCGGCGTATCTCGATTGGGTCGACTCCGAAACGCGGACGGCTTAGATCCCATGCACCGACTGCTTATCGCGCTGCTGCTCTTGTCTGCACTGTCCCCGGCGTACGGGGCGAGCGCGGACGAGCTGCTAGAGCCGGAGAAGGCGTTCCGCTTTTCGGCGCGGGCGCTCGATGCCGCCACGCTGGAGGTGCGCTACGCGATCGCTGACGGCTACTACCTCTACCGCGAGCGCTTCCGCTTTGCCGCCGAGCCCGCTTCGGTGACGCTCGGCCGGCCCCAGTTTCCGAAGGGGCAGATCCACGAGGACAAGTTCTTCGGCAAGCAGGAAACCTATCGCAAGGAAGTGCGCATTCGCCTGCCGCTCGAGGCTGCGGGGGCAGAGCGCGTGAAACTCCTGGTCACCTCCCAGGGGTGCGCCGACGTCGGCGTGTGCTATGTGCCGCAGGTGCAAACGGCCGAACTTCGCTTGGCCTCGGCGGGCGGCCCGCTTTCCCCGATTTACAGAAAGGACGACTCTTTCGCTTCTTTCCCGGAGCGCGTTGCGGGGAACGTTGCGAGCGACGAGGTGCGCTTTGCCGGCGTGCTCGAATCCGGCCGCCTGTGGGCCGTCATGGCGGTATTCTTCGGCGCCGGGCTTCTGCTCACGTTTACGCCGTGCGTCCTCCCGATGGTCCCGATCCTGTCAGGCATCATCGTGGGTGAAGGCCGCACGGTGACGCGCGGGCGCGCCGTGCTCGTCTCGCTCGCCTATGTCCTCGGCATGGCGGTGGCTTACACCGCAATCGGGATCGCAGCGGCCCTTTCCGGGAGCTTGTTCTCCGCGGCGCTGCAAAACGCCTGGGTGCTTGGCGCATTCGCTGCGATCTTCGTGGTTCTCGCGCTGTCGATGTTCGGTTTCTATGAGCTGCAGCTGCCTTCGCGATGGCAGGCGCGGCTCGCCGAGGCGAGCAAGCGGTTGGGCGGCGGCCACTGGGGCGCAGTGGCGCTGATGGGAATGCTCTCGGCCGCGATCGTTTCTCCCTGCGTCGTAGCGCCCCTTGCCGGTGCGCTGCTCTACATCGGCCAGACGCGCGACGCCGTCCTCGGCGGAACGGCGCTGTTCTCGATGGCGATCGGCATGGGCGCGCCGCTTGTCCTGGTCGGCGTTTCCGGAGGCATGCTTCTGCCAAAAGCGGGCCAGTGGATGCGCGCGGTCAAACAATTTTTTGGGGTGCTGCTGCTGGCCGTTGCGACCTGGATCATCGCGCCGGTGATTCCGGTGGCGGTGCAGATGCTCCTCTGGGCGGCGCTGCTGGTCGGATCGGGAGTTTTCTTGGGCGCGCTCGAGCCTTTGCCGATCGGGGCTTCGGGATGGGTGCGCCTTTGGAAAGCTCTCGGCGTCCTCGCGCTGCTCGCGGGCGTCGCGCAGGGCATCGGGGCTTTTTCGGGGGCACGCGATCCCCTGCGGCCCCTTGCCGGCATTTTTTCGGAATCAACCGAATCGCAAAAGCCGCTGCCGTTCGAAACGGTCAAAACGCTTGCCGGCCTGGATGCGCGTCTGAAGACGGCAGACAAAGTCGCGATGCTCGATTTCTATGCCGACTGGTGCGTGTCGTGCAAGGAAATGGAGCGCTTTACCTTCAGCGATCCGCAGGTACAGACCCGGCTGGGCCGGATGGCGCTCTTGCGCGCCGACGTCACAGCCAACACGGCCGATGACAAGGCGCTGCTCAGGCGATTTCGCCTGTTCGGACCGCCTGGCATCGTCTTTTTCGACGCGAACGGCCGGGAGATCGAGGGTCTGCGCGTGATCGGCTACCAGCCGCCGGAGAAATTCATCAAGTCGCTCGACCTGGCGGCGCAGTACTAAGCTTTTTCCTTCAGCCATCCCGCCGCATCGAGCGCGAAGTAGGTGAGGATGCCGTCCGCGCCGGCACGCTTGAAACCGATCAGCGCCTCCATCACGCACTGCTTGTCGCTCAACCAGCCGTTCTTGAACGCCGCTTTCAACATCGCGTACTCGCCGCTGACCTGATAGACGTAGGTCGGCGCCTTAAATTCATCCTTGACGCGGCGAACGATGTCGAGATAGGGCATGCCCGGCTTCACCATCACCATGTCCGCTCCCTCCTGCAAATCCAGTCCGACTTCCCACAGCGCTTCGTCGCTGTTTGCAGGATCCATCTGGTAGGTGAACTTGTTGCCCTTGCCGAGATTCGCCGCCGAGCCGACCGCGTCGCGGAACGGGCCGTAGAACCCGGAGGCGTATTTCGCCGAGTAAGCCATGATGCGCGTGTGGATGAACTCATTCGCCTCGAGCGCGGCACGGATGCGGCCGATGCGACCGTCCATCATGTCCGAGGGGGCGACGATATCGACCCCGGCGGCCGCTTCGACGAGCGCCTGCTTCTCGAGGACCTCGAGCGTCGCGTCGTTGAGAATATAACCGTCGGAGTCGATCACGCCGTCCTGCCCGTGAGTCGTGTAGGGATCGAGCGCCACGTCGGTCATGATGCCGAGTCCCGGGAAGCGTTTTTTCAGCGCGCTCGCGACGCGTGGAATGAGCCCTTCGGGATTGGTCGCTTGCAGACCGTCCGCTGTTTTGAGCGAGGACTCGATGGCGGGAAACAGCGCGATCGCCGGTACGCCCAGCTTCAGGCAGCGCTCAGCCACGGGCAGAAGCTTATCGAGCGTATAACGCGACACCCCGGGCATGGAGGGGACGGCCTGGGTCCGGCTCTTGCCCTCGATCACAAACACCGGATAGATCAGGTCGTCGGGGCTGAGCACGTGCTCGCGCATCAACCGGCGCGAGAACTCGTCGCGCCGCATCCGGCGCATGCGCACCGCGGGAAAACTGCCGTAGACCTGCATGATCTCTCCTTTTTCGCCAGATGGATCAGTCGCTTATTCTCAGACGATTGAACGCGGGAACTTTTTCATCGCCCGCCGCTCCTATACGTCAGACGGCTTAGGTCGTCTCCCGCTTCTCCTCCCTGAGCGGGATGCCTTAAACCTTAAGGCACTTTGCCCCGGGCCGATTTCCCCTTTTGGCCCGGGGGTTTTTATTTCTAACCCCGGGTCCTGCCCGGGGTTTTCGTTTGGCTCGCAGCTGCTTGATGCGGGGGGCGCCGGGGCGCTCGTATCCAGCCATCCTCGAAACACCGCCGCTGCTTGATCGAGTCCGAATTTCCTGAGACTCGAGAAAAGCTGCACGGAAGTATTGGGGGCAAGTGCCTCGAGTTCTCCTTCGACCCGGCGCAGTATTTTCTGCCCCGCCTCCCGCGAGAGTTTATCCGCTTTGGTAAGCAGCACGTGTACCGGCTTTCCAGTAGGGCCAAACCACCCGAGCATCCGCTGATCGAGCTCGGTCAGCGGGTGCCGCACGTCCATTACGAGAGCCAGGCCGCGCAGCGGCCCGCGCATCCGGAGATAGCCGCCCAGCAATTTCTCCCAGGGTGCCCGCATCGCATCGGGAATCCTGGCGTAGCCGTAGCCGGGGAGATCCACGATGAATCGATTCGCCCCGAACGCGTAGTAATTGATGAGCCGAGTTCGTCCCGGGATCTTGCTCACGAACGCCAATCGGCTTCCGGCCAGCGCGTTGATGGCGCTTGATTTGCCCGAGTTCGATCGGCCCGCAAATGCGATTTCGCCGACGCTCGCCGGAACGTCCTCGAGCGAGGCTACGCTTTTGAAAAAGGAAACGCCGCGGAAAAGCAACATGGATGGGCGGATCAATTTTGCTAGAATATCAGCCTTTTGAGCGAAGATTCACGGGAGAAGAACGGCATGAAACGAGCTTTGGCGCTTTTGAGTCTCGCGGTTTGCGCCGGCCCGCTCGCCGCTGCGGAGTCCGCCGCCAAAGCTGATTCCGCCAAGGGCCAAAGCATCGCCAACAAGATTTGCGCCGCTTGCCACGGTGCCGACGGCAACAGCCCGACTCCCGCCAATCCGAAGCTCGCCGGTCAGGTGCCCGAATACTTGCAGAAGCAACTCGCCAATTTCAAGCCCGCGGCCGGAAGAAGGGCCGAGCGGGATAACCCGATCATGGGCGGCATGGCTGTCGGCCTTTCCGTCGAGGATATGCGCGATGTGGCGGCGTATTACGCCACTCAGCAGGCCAAGCCCGGCGTGGCAAAAAACCGGGATGCGTTCGCGCTCGGCCGGAAAATCTGGCGCGGTGGCGACGTGACCAAAGCCCTCCCTGCGTGTGCTGCATGCCACGGCGCGAGCGGGGCGGGTCTACCTGCGCAATACCCGCGTCTGGCGGGACAGTACGCCGAGTACACCGAGGCGCAGCTGAAGGCGTTCCGCTCGGGCGAGCGCAGGAACGACGCGAATAAGGTGATGCAAGCGGTCGCTGCAAGGATGAGCGATCCTGAAATTCGCGCGGTGGCCGATTACATCGCCGGCCTGCGCTGAAGTTCGCCGAGCGGGGGCTCGGCTACGCCGGCCGCGCCCCCCAGAAATTCCACGGGCCGGCCGCAACCTGCGGAATAAATGCGCCGGGCCGCGCGTTTGTATCGCAGGTTAGAATGCGCGGTAGATGGATCGTCGCCTCATCATCGAGCATATTCCCCGGCTGCGACGCTACGCCCGCGCGCTCGTCGGCGACCGCTACGTCGCCGACGACTTGGTTCAGGACACCTTGGAGCGCGCCTGGAACAAGTTCTATCTGTGGCGCCCGGGAAGCGACCTGAGAGCATGGCTGTTCACGATCATGCATAACGTGTTCGTAAATCAGGCGAGGCGCCGCCGCTACGAGATCGAGCAGGCGATGGATGAAATCCCGGCAGTTGCAGCTCGCGCGACCCAAGGCGAGCAGCTCGAACTGCAGGACGTGGACCGCGTGCTGCGTTCACTTTCGGCCGAGCAGCGCGAAGTCGTGCTGCTCGTTGCGGTGGAGCAGCTGACCTACGAGGAGGTCAGCGGTGCTCTGGACATCCCCATAGGCACGGTCATGTCGCGACTGTCGCGGGCGCGCGAGCGCATGCGACAGCTGCTCGGCGGTCAGACCGTGACGCCTCTGAAAGTCGTGAAGTGAAGCCGGTTAACGAGGCTGATTTGCACACCTACGTCGACGGCGGGCTTTCCGAGGGTGCTCGGGCCGAGATCGAGGCCTGGCTCGCTTCTCACCCGGAGGACGCGGAGCGGCTGCGCGCGTACGCCGAGCAAAACGCCCTGCTCCGTTCGCTCTACAACCCGGTGCTTGACGAGCCCGTGCCGGCGGCGCTGCTTGCGGTGCGCCCGCACGCGTGGCGGCGCTACGCCTCCGCCGCTGCGATATTCGCGCTCGGAATTGGACTCGGCTGGATGGTTCGCGGGATGTTCATCACCCCGCAGATGCTGCCGGTGTCGTTTGCGCGACTGGCGGCGACCGCGCACGTGGTGTATTCGCCCGAGGTACGCCATCCGGTGGAAGTGCCCGCCGGCGAGGAGGAACACCTCGTGAGCTGGCTGTCCAAGCGTCTTGGCACCGCCTTGAAAGCGCCCAAGCTTGCGCCGCTCGGTTACGACCTTGTGGGCGGGCGGCTGCTCTCCGGACCGCAGGGGCCGGTCGCGCACTTCATGTATCAGGATGCGCGCGGTCAGCGCCTGACGCTGTACGTTTCGAGGCAAAGAGGGGAGCCACGCGACACCGCTTTCCGCTTCAGCCAGGAGGACCGCGTGTCGGTCTTCTACTGGGTCGACGGCAATTTCGGGTACGCACTTTCCGGCGAGATAAAAAGGGAACAGCTGCTCAAGGTCGCCGAGGTCGTCTACAAGCAGCTCAATCCGTGATCGCCGAGGGCGGTCCTCCGGCTCAACTCGTAGAACTGATCGGCTAATCGGCGGCGCCCAGCCTCGCCACCTGCCGCGTGGCGCGCCGCTGCGCGATCCATTGCTGCAAGCGCTCGAAGTGGAGGTAGATCACGGGCGTGATGTAGAGGGTCAGGAACTGCGACAGCACGAGTCCCCCGACGACCGCTAGGCCGAGCGGACGGCGCGCGTCACCGCCGGCGCCGAACGATAACGCGATCGGGAGGCTCCCCATCAGTGCCGCGAACGTTGTCATCATGATCGGCCGGAAGCGGATCAGGCAGGCCTGGTAGATGGCCTCGGCGGCGGGCTTGCCCTCCTTGCGCTGCGCCTCGATTGCGAAGTCGATCATCATGATCGCGTTCTTCTTCACGATGCCGACCAGCATGATGATGCCGACGAAGGCGTACATGTTGAGCTCGATGTTGAAAGCCCCCAAGGTCACCAGCGCTCCGAGTCCCGCGGTCGGCAGCCCCGAGAGAATCGTGAGCGGGTGGACGAAGCTTTCGTAGAGGATGCCGAGCACGAGGTAGATCACCAGAATGGAAAGCACAAGCAGGATGCCCATGCCTTCGAGCGAGGCCTGAAACGCCTGTGCCGTGCCCGTGAATCTCGTGTTCAGCGTGGGCGGCACCTGCAGCTCCTCCGCCGCCTTCTGGATCAGGGCGATCGCCTGGGAGAGGGCCACGTCTTGCTGCAGATCGAATGAAATCGTGACGGAGGGCAGCTGGCCGAGATGGCTCACGCTCATGGGGCCGACGCCGTAAGTGAGCTTCGCCACCGCGTTGAGCGGCACCAGCGCCCCGCTCGAGGAACGCACGTAGAGCATCGACAGCGCCGCGGGATCGCGCTGGTATCTCGGCTCGAGCTCGAGAATCACGAAGTACTGGTTGGTGGCGGTATAGATGTTCGAGACCTGGCGCGAGCCGTAGGCATTGGCGAGCGCCGCTTCGATCTGCTGCGGGCTCACGCCGAGCGCGGAGGCCTTTTCGCGGTCGATCTCGACGTTGACTTGCGGCCGGGCGATCTGCAGGTCGCTCGAGACGTCGAGCAGCCCGGGCAGGGTCTTGAGCCTCTCCTCGACGATCGGCACCCAGTGGTACAGCTCTTCGGTGCTCGCGCCTTGAACTACATACTGGTATTGACTCTTGGTGAGCTGGCCGCCGATGCGGATCGCCGGGACGTTCTGGACGAAGACCTTGATGCCCATCATGTTGGCGAGCTTCGGGCGCAGGCCCCGCACCACCTCGTCGGCCGATTTGCGCTGGGAGCGCGGCTTCAGGGTCATGGTGGCGCGGCCGACGTTGAGCGAGGGATTGAACGAGGTTGCGCCCATGAACCCGGTCACCGCTTCGATGTTGGGATCGGCGCGGAGGATCTCCAGCACGGAGCGCTGGTACGTCACCATGGCGTCGAAAGAGATGTCCTGGGGCGCTTCGATGAAGCAGAAAAGCTGCCCGGCGTCCTCGCTCGGCAGAAAGCCCTTGGGCATCTTCGCGTATAGCACTCCGGTCGCGATCACGACACCGAAAAACACCGCTATGACGAACCTCTGGCGACCGAGCACCCATCTCAGGCTCGATCCGTAGGCGTCCCTAACCGCATCGAATGCCCGCTCGCTCGCGAGGAACAGCCTGCCGTGCTTGACGTCGGCATGCGGCTTGAGGATGCGGCTGCACATCATCGGCGTCAGCGTGAGCGAGACGAATCCCGAGATCAGCACCGCGACGATGATGGTGACTGCGAATTCGTGCAGCAGTCGTCCCAGAATGCCGCCCATGAAAAGCACCGGGATGAACACCGCGGCGAGCGAAAGCGTCATAGACAGAATGGTGAAGGCGACCTCCTTCGAGCCGTCGAAGGTTGCCTGTAGCGGGCTCTTCCCCATCTCGATGTGGCGTGAGATGTTCTCCAGCATGACGATCGCGTCGTCCACCACGAAGCCCACGCACAGAGTCAGCGCCATCAGCGAGATGTTGTCCAGGCTGTACCCGAACAGGTACATCAGCGAGAACGTGCCGATGATCGACATCGGGAGCGCCACGGTCGGAATGACGGTCGCCGGAATATTGCGCAGGAAGATGAAGATCACCATCACCACGAGGGCGAGCGCAAGGATCAGCGAAAACCGCACGTCCTCGACCGATTGGCGGATGGTGGTGGACCGGTCGTACATCACGTTGATGCTGACCCCAGCCGGAACCTCGGCGCGGAAGGTCGGCAACAGCTTCTTGACGGCATCCACGACCTCGATGGTATTGGTGCCCGGCTGCCGGTAGATCGCAAGTATGATGCCGCGCTGATCCTTGAACCACGCGGCGAGTTTGTCGTTTTCCACGCTGTCGATGACGCGGCCCAGCTCGCTCAAGCGGACTGGCGCGCCGTTGCGGTAAGCGACGATGATGGGCCGGAAGGCGGCAGCCTCGTAGAGCTGGCCCGTCGCCTGCACCGCAAACATGCGGTCTTTGCCATAGAGCGTGCCTGTGGGCAGGTTGACGTTGGCGTTGGCGACCGCCTGCTCGACTTCGTTGATGCCGACGCCGCGCGCCGCAAGCGCGTTGGGGTCGACCTGCACGCGCACCGCATATTTCTGCTGGCCCTGCACCTGGACTTGAGCCACTCCGGAAATCGTCGAGATGCGCTGCGCGAGAAAGGTCTCCGCGTACTCGTTGACGGTGGAAAGCGGCAGGGTGTCGGAGGTGAGTGTCAGGAAAAAAATCGGCGCATCGGCCGGATTCACTTTCCTGAACGAGGGGGGCGCCGTCATGGTCGGCGGCAGCTGCTTTGCTGCGGCCGCGATCGCCGAATTGACGTCCTGCGCCGCGGCATCGATGTCGCGGTCGAGAGAAAATTGAATGGTGATGGTGGAAATACCTTGGCCACTGAGCGAGGTCATCTGGTCGATTCCGGCGATCGTCGAGAACTGCTTCTCGAGCGTCGTCGCCACTGCAGCCGCCATGGTCTCGGGGCTCGCGCCGGGGAGGGTCGCCGAAACCTGGATCGTGGGGAAATCGACGTTGGGCAGCGATGAAACCGGCAGCAAGCGGTAGCTCGCCAGTCCGAAAATCAGAATCCCGGCCATGACCAGCACGGTCATGACGGGACGGCGAACGAAAAGTTCTGAAAGATTCATCGATGAGAACTACGATTTGACCACGACCTTCGCCCCGGCTCCGAGGCGCAGTTGGCCCTGTGTGACCACCCGTTCGCCCTTTTCCAGACCATTCGCGATGATCGCGCTGTCGCCTTCGGTGCGCTCGACCGTGACTTTGCGCACCTCGGTGGTCATGTCGGGCTTGACCACGAACACGTACTGACCGGCCGGGCCGGTCTGCACCGACTTGGAGGGGACGACCAGGGCGTCTTTCTGGTCGTAGAGCTTGATCCTCACATTGACGAACTGGCCCGGCCACAGCGCGTTTTCCCTGTTCCGGAACTGCGCCCGCAATTTGATCGTGCCGGTGCTCGCATCGACGGCGTTGTCGACGAAGACCAGCGTTCCGGAGGCTGCGGGTTGATCCGAGCCCGGCGCGAGCGCCTCGACCGCGAGCGGCCCCGAGGACATATAGCTGCGAACGGCGCGGAGCTGCTGCTCCGGCACGGAGAAGTTCACGTAGATCGGGTGGACCTGGTTGATCACCACCAGGGGAAGCGTATCGTTCGCCCTGACGAGGTTTCCCATCTGAATCTGAATCTTTCCGGGGTAGCCGTCGATCGGAGAGCGGATCGTGCAGTACTCCAGATTCAGCGTTGCGTTGTCGAGCGCGGCACGGCTCCCCTGGGCCACGGCTTCGGCCGTATCGGCGTTGGTGCGGATTTGCGCGTAGGCTTCCTTGGAGACGAAATTCTTGGCGAGCAGTTCCTGGTAGCGGCGCTCCTGCGAGCGGGCCTGGTCCTTTTGCGAGGTGTCGCGCAGAAAGTTGGCTTCGGCTTGGCGCAATGCCGCCTGGTAGGGGCGGGGGTCGATCTTGAAGAGCACGCGACCCCGAGGGACTTCCTCGCCTTCCTTGAAGCCGACCTCCACGATCTGCCCGTCGACGCGCGCTTTGAGCGCTACGGTCGAGTAAGCCTCGACGTTGCCGATCGCCAGCAGCCGGAACGGCACGACCTCCTGCAGGACCGGCGCAATCGACACCGGTATCGCCGGAGGTCCTTTGGGCGCCTTACGCTCGTTTGCGAGTATCTCGGTGCCGAAGTAAGCGAACAGCGCAACCGCGAGGACGAGCAAGCCGACGCCGCCGAAAACAAACAGGCGCTTGGCCGTGGGTGCCGCAACGTGCGATCGCAATGAAGAATCCATGGATTTGCTAACGACGTGAAAAAGCCGCGTATTCCATCAGCTACCGTGGATCCCGGCCCCCTCCCGTTGTCCTTCGATGCCTAGTCGGCAAACGCTTTAAATTTACGGCAAAAGGCGCTCCGACGCAAAGAGGCTCTCGATGCTTTCCCGATCGCGAACCAAGTGAGGCGTTGCGCCGTCCACCATCACTTCCGCGGGGCGCGGCCGGGAATTGTAATTCGAGCTCATCGTCATGCCGTAGGCGCCCGCCGACATGATCGCGAGAAGGTCCCCGGCTGCGACCGCGAGCGTGCGCTCCCGGGCGAGAAAATCCGCCGATTCGCAGACCGGACCGACGATGTCGTAGCGCTGCGCCGGACCCTCCCGCCGGATCACCGGCAGCACGTCGTGCCAGGCATCGTAAAGAGCGGGGCGCAACAGATCGTTCATCGCCGCGTCGGCCACCACGAAGTTCTTTGCGGCGCCATGCTTGAGATATTCAACGCGCGTGAGCAGGAGCCCGGTGTTGCCGATAAGCGAACGGCCGGGTTCGAACAGAATTCGCATCTTGCGCCCGCCGAGGCGCTGAAACAGGCGTCCCAGGTAATCCTTCACCGCTGGGGGCGCCTCGTCGCGATAACGGATACCGAGCCCGCCGCCCAGATCGAGATGTTCCAGATGCACCCCTGTGGCGTCCAGGACGTCGACAAACTCGAGCACTTTTTCGAGCGCAGCGACGAACGGTTCAACGTCGGTGATCTGCGAGCCGATGTGGACATCGATTCCGATGACTCGAAGGTCCGGCAGCTTCGCCGCCTTGCGGTAAAGCGGGAGCGCTGCGGCGTAGGCGATGCCGAATTTGCTTTCTCGCAAGCCGGTGGCGACGTAGGGGTGCGTCTTGGGGTCGACATCGGGGTTGATGCGCAAGGACACGGGCGCGATCTTGCCCATGCTCCGCGCAACGGCGGCGAGCCGAGCCAGTTCTCCTTCGGACTCGACGTTGAAGCACAGAACGCCGGCCTCAAGCGCGCGGCGCATCTCGGCTCCGCTCTTGCCTACGCCGGAGAAAACGGTCTTGGCGGCGCTGCCTCCCGCTGCGAGAACGCGCCCGAGCTCGCCGCCCGAAACGATGTCAAATCCCGAACCGAGACGCGCAAGGACATTCAGCACCGCGAGATTGGAGTTGGCCTTGACCGAATAGCAGATGAGAACGTCGCGCCCCGAACAAGCCTGATTGAACTCGCGGTATGCGAGCTCCAGCGCGGCGCGCGAATAGACGTAGCTCGGCGTGCCGAAGCGCTCTGCGATCTCGACGAGAGGCACGCGCTCCGCGCACAGCGTGCCGTCCTGGTACGAAAAAAAATTCACTTGCGCGGCGCGGGTTTGCTATCCTGCTGCGGATCTCGTTCCGGCGGGGGAAGATAGAGCGCCGCTTTGTTGCCGCAGGCCGAGAGCGCGAGGAAAACGAGAATGAGGCCAACGGCGCGGCGCATGGCGATGCCGAGAGTTAGTTTGTGCAAAACGAGTTTAGCACGGCGATGACCCCGAGCGAATTCGACAGCCTGGCCGATGCGATGCTGGAGCGGATTGCGCGGGCGGTGGAAGAAAGCGGGGCGGATTGCGACTGCGAGCCCAAGGGCTCCGGCGTACTGGAGCTCGAATTTTCCGACGGCAGCCGCATTGTGGTCAACCGCCACTCTGCAGCGCGTCAGATCTGGGTCGCAGCAAGATCGGGAGGCTACCATTTCCGCTGGAATGAGTCGGACTGGGTCGATACCCGCGAGGGCGGCGAGTTGCTGGCGGCACTGTCGAAGCTGGTGAGCGAACAATCGGGCCGTGCCGTCGTGCTGCGCTAGTCCCGCTGCGGGCGGCGTGCGTCCGCGGGCGCTTGCCGATCGAGCTAGAACAACTGGTTCCTGACGTCTTCGGTAGTCCGCACTCCAGGATCGACCGGACCCTGCTCGCGCGGCACGTTTTCGCGGAAGAAGAATTCCGGCTTTCCGTCGGGCGACTGAAGGCCGTTTTCGTTGACCTTGACCACGACGACACCCTCGGGATTGCGTTGGACCATTTCCGGCTTACCCTTTAGTGCCTTGCCCATGTAGTTCATCCAGATGGGCAGCGCCGCGACCGACCCAGTCTCCCCGGGGCCGAGTTTTTTCGGCTGGTCGAAGCCCACCCAGGCGACGCTCACGAGCATGGGTTGATAGCCGCTGAACCAGGCGTCAACGTAGTCATTGGTGGTGCCGCTCTTGCCGGCGAGATCCTGGCGCCCGAGCGCCATAGCCCGCGCCCCGGTTCCGTAGCGCATCACATCGTGCATCATGCTGTCCATGATGAAGGCATTGCGGGCGTCGATGACCCGCAGGGTCTCGTCCCCGGCGCGAGCCGGCTGCGCCTGCGCGAGAACATTGCCGCGGTCGTCGACGATCTTCTGAACCACGTACGGCTCGGTGCGATATCCGCCGGTGGCAAATACTGAAAAGGCGCGAGCCATCTGAAGCGGCGTGGCCGAGCCCGCACCGAGCGCCAGGGTGAGGTAGGGCGGGTGGCGCTCGGCATCGAAGCCGAATCGGGTGATGTAATCCTGCGCGTACTGTGGGCTGATCGCCTGCAGGATGCGAATCGACACCATGTTCTTCGACTTGGCGAGCGCCATGCGCATGCTCATGGGCCCTTCGTACCTGCCGTCATAGTTCTTCGGTTCCCATACCTGCCCGCCCGTCAGCGCCGCGTCGACCACCACCGGGGCATCGTTGATCACGGTGGCCGCGGTAAAGCCCTTCTCCAGCGCGGACGAATAGATGAAGGGCTTGAAACCCGAGCCGGGCTGGCGCCAGGCCTGGGTCACGTGGTTGTACTGGCTCCGGTTGAAATCGAAGCCGCCGACGAGCGAACGCACGGCGCCGTCCTGCGGGTTGACCGAGATGAAGGCGCCCTCGGTTTCCGGGAGCTGGACGATCTGCCAGTCGTCATGGTCGTCTTTCTGGATGCGAATGACCGCCCCGCGCCGGATCCTCCGGGTCGGTGGGGTCCGGGAATCGAGCATGCGCTCGGCGAACTTGAGTCCCTCTCCGGTCACGGTAACGGTTTCTCCTCCACGCCGATAGGCTCTCACCCGTTTCGGCGTCGCCTCCAGAACGAGTGCCGCGAGGAGGTCATCGCTGTCGGGATGGTCTTGCAGCGTCTCCTCGTAGTCCTCCTCCTGCGCATCCTTGAGATCGACGAATCCTTCGGGGCCGCGATAGCCGTGGCGCCGGTCGTATTCGAGCAAGCCCTGACGGAGGGCCGCGTAGGCCGCTTGCTGGTCGGCGCGCGTGATCGTCGTGTAGACGCGAAAACCGCGTGAATAGACCTCCTCCGGATAGCGCTCATAGAGCAATTGGCGGACCATTTCGGCGACGAACTCGGCGTGAATCTCATATTCGTTGACGGTTTCACGCTTGACGCTGATCGGTAGCGTTTGCGCTTCCTCGTATCGCTCGGTGTCGAGCAGGGCGAGCTCGTGCATGCGCCGCAGCACGTACAGCTGGCGTTGCTTGGCGCGTTTCGGATTGATCACCGGGTTAAAAGAGGAGGGAGCCTTGGGCAACCCGGCAAGCATCGCGATCTCGGCCGAGTTGAGCTGGGATAGCGTCTTGCCGAAGTAGACTTGCGCCGCTGCGCCGAACCCGTAGGCCTTTTGGCCGAGATAGATCTGGTTGATGTAGATCTCCAGGATCTGATCTTTGCTGAGGCTGTTTTCGATCTTGAACGCCAGCAACGCCTCGTACAATTTGCGGGTCAGCGTCTTCTCCCGGGAAAGAAAGAAGTTTCGCGCGACCTGCATCGTGATCGTCGAAGCCCCTTGAGTCTTGCCGCCAGTTACCAAGTTGGAGTAGGCTGCCCGCAGCACCCCCTGGTAGTCGACCCCGGTATGCTGGTAAAAGCGCTCGTCCTCGGCCGCGAGGATGGCCAGTTTCATCAGAGCAGGAACCTCCTCGATGCTGACGACCGAACGGCGCTCTTCGCCGAACTCCCCGATCAGCAAGCCGTCGGCGGTGTAGACGCGCAACGGGATCTTCGGCTGGTACTCGGTGAGCGCCTCGATGGAGGGCAGGTTAGGGTATGCGAGGAGGATCACGAAACCCAGCAGCGCCAAGCTCACTACTCCCATCCCGGCCAGCGCCAACGCCGGGAAGGCGAACCATCGAAGCCGCATTCAGGGGATATCCGGGAAAAGGTCGCCCATTATAGAGAGCTGAAAGAGCAGTAGGTTCACCCTAAGCACTTAATATCTCGCGTGAAAAATTTACTTTACAGGGTGAGGGGTTGTTGCTAGCATTTAACGTAAATTATACTAATAACGCCTAACCGGCCATACCTGAAGGGGAAATCCCGGTTGCAGCTGAATTTCAATTTGGATATTTTCAAGCCGAAAGCGCCGCCGCTGTTCGGGATGGATATCTCTTCGTCCTCGGTGAAGCTGGTGGAGCTCGCCGATGCGGGCAGGGGAAATCCGCGGGTCGAGCGTTATGCCATCGAGGCGTTGCCGAAGGACGCGGTCCTGGACGGCAACATCACCAACCTCGACGCTGTGGTCGATGCCGTGCAGCGTGGCTGGAAGAGAATGGCGACGCGCACGAAAAACGTCGCCCTGGCCCTGCCCACGGCCGCGGTGATCACCAAGAAGATCATCGTACCGGCGGGGCTGGGCGCCGAAGAACTGGAGGTCCTAGTCGAAACCGAGGCCAATCAGTACATCCCGTTTGCACTCGAGGAGGTCAACCTGGACTTTCAGGTGGTGGGGCCATCTCCTTCGGGACCGGAAGAGGTCGAAGTGCTGATCGCTGCCTCACGCAAGGAAAAGGTCGAAGACCGCGTCGCAGTGGCCGAAGCCTCGGGCCTTAAAGCGATAGTCATGGACGTCGAATCCTACGCCATCCAAACTTCCTTCGATCTGATTCAGCAGCAATTCCCGGATAACGGCAAAGACCAGAACATTGCGCTGGTCGATTTGGGCGCGAACGTCATGAACATCACGGTGCTGCGCAACGAGCAGACGGTGTACACGCGCGAGCAGGCGTTCGGCGGCAGTCAGCTCACGCAGGACATCATGCGCGTGTACGGCATGAGCCTGGAGGAAGCCGAAGCGGCCAAGCGCTCCGGGGGGCTGCCGGAGAACTACGAATCGGAAGTGCTGCGTCCCTTCATGGAGAATGCGGCGCTCGAAATCCAGCGGGCAATGCAGTTCTTCTTTACATCGACCCAGTACACCTCGGTCGAGCACGTCCTGCTCACCGGAGGCTCAGCGGTGATTCCGGGGCTCGACGAGATGGTGCAGAGCCGCACCCAGATCAACGCTTTGGTTGCCAATCCTTTCGCGAGCATGGCGATTTCGCCGCGCGTCTCGCTGAAGAAACTGGTTGCGGATGCGCCCTCGCTGATGGTCGCTTGCGGACTTGCCATGCGGAGATTTGACTCGTGATTCGCGTCAATCTGCTCCCTTGGCGCGAGGCGCGCCGCAAGGCCCAGCGCCAGCATCTTGGCGTGCTGGGAGGCATGGTGGCCGTGCTCGGGCTTCTGATCGTCGGTGCGGTACACCTGACCATTGCGGGATACATCGCGGTGCAAAGTGACCGCAATGAATTCCTGAAAAAAGAAAACGTCAGGCTCGACAAGGAAATCGAGGAGATTAAAAAGCTGAAGAGCGAGATTGCAGCGCTCCTTGCGCGCAAGCAGATCATCGAGCGGCTGCAGGCAGACCGTGCCCAGGCCGTATATATGCTGCAGGAGCTGGTTCAGCAGGTACCCGATGGCGTGTACCTCAAGACGATCAAGCAGACCGGCTTGAAAATCAACATGGTCGGCTACGCGCAATCCAACGCGCGCGTCTCCACTCTCATGCGCAATTTCGCAGCATCACCTTACCTCGAGAACCCCGATCTGGTCGAGATCAAGGCGGTGACCGTAAGCAACAAACGCGTTTCCGAATTCAACATGAACGTGAGCCTGAAGCGGCTGCAGACCGAAGATGCCGGCAAATCGGGTAAGGCCGCGCCCAAGGCCGCTCCGGCCAAGGGCTGAGACCCGATGAAGAAATTCCTCGAACAGTTCAAGAATCTCAATACGCGCGATCCGGGCGCGTGGCCGCCATTACCCAAGGCGATGCTGCTGCTCGGAGTGCTGATCGGCATCATCGCACTGGGCTACTTTCTCGATTGGCAGGAACAGATGGACTCGCTTGAGGCCGGGCGCGTACAGGAAGCGAAGCTCAAAGACGAATATGTCGCGAAGGAGCAACAGGCGATCAATCTCGATCTCTACCGGCAGCAGCTGCGCGAAATCGACAGCTCCTTCGGCGCGCTTCTGAGGCAGCTTCCCAATCGATCGCAAATGGACGCGCTGCTCGTGGACATCAACCAGGCTGGGCTCGGCCGCGGCCTGCAATTTGAGCTGTTCAGGCCGGCTCCGGCGGAAACCAAGCGTGAATTCTACGCCGAGCTGCCGGTCACGCTGAAACTCAACGGCAGCTATCACGATATGGGGCAGTTTGCGAGCGATATCGGACAGCTCTCGCGCATCGTCACGCTGAACGATATCGGGCTGACAGGAGGCAAAGACGGCTCGCTCGTCATGGACGTCACGGCGAAGACCTTCCGTTATCTGGACGAGGAGGAAGTGGCGGCCCAGAGCAGGGCAGCCAAGGGCGTTAAGGCAGGCAAGAAATGAAAGCGCTCCCCGCCATCGTGCTCGGGTTGCTGCTCGCAGCGTGTACCGGCGAGGAATTCGGCGACCTCAAGGCCGAACTGAAAGACAAGACCAAGGATCTGCGCGGGAGGATCGATCCGCTGCCGGTCGTGAAGCCCTACGAGCCGGTACCCTACAAGGCTTTCGATCAGGCCGATCCCTTCAGCAGCGCGAAAATCGAGCTGGTCACGAAATCGGCAAGCAGCGGCGGCGGCGGCGGACTCAAGCCCGATTTGAACCGACCGAAGGAACCGCTCGAAGCCTATCCGTTGGAATCGCTGAAGATGGTCGGCGTGCTGCAGCAGAGAAAGGCGAATTTCGGGCTGGTCAAAGCCGATACGGGCCTGTACCGCGTCAAAGTCGGCAACTATATGGGCCAGAATTTCGGCCTTATCACAACGATTACCGAAAACCAGATCCAGCTGCGTGAGCTCATCCAGGATGCGGTGGGCGACTGGACCGAACGCCAGAGCACTATGCAGTTGCAGGAAGTCGGAGGAGGGAAATAATGAACCATGTCTTCGTGCGAAGAATTATTCAGGGGGCGATTTGCCCATTCGGGTTGCTCCTGCTCGTGTCGGTCGCCGGGGCGCAGCAAAACAGCATCGAAAACTTCGGCGTCACGCAGGCCGGCGGCCAGGTACTGGTACGGGTAACGCTGAAGAACCCGATCGCGGCCGCCCCGGGCACCTTCACGATCGCCAATCCGGCCCGGATCGCGTTCGATTTTCCCGATACGACAAACAGCTTGGGGCGGAACAGTCAGGATATCGGCGAGGCGGTGTTGCGCTCGATGAACGTGGTGCAAGCGGGCGAGCGCACCCGCCTGGTGCTCAATTTACGCAACATGGTTCCGTACGAGTCCAAGATCGAAGGCAGCAGCCTGTTGATCACCCTGGCCGCCACGTCGGGCGCTCAGCAGGCCGCGACCGGCGGCGCGGCGCGTTTTGCGGAAGGCAGATCTGACCTTCAGCACACGCTGAAAGACGTCAATTTCCGACGCGGACGCGGTGGCGAAGGGCGAATCGTCGTCGAGCTTTCGGACGCGTCGACCGGCGTGGATATCCGCCAACAAGGGCAAACGGTAATCGTCGATTTCCTCAAGACGAGCGTTTCCGACGTGTTGCGCAAGCGTTACGACGTGGTTGACTTTGCAACCCCGGTGCAAACCTTCAGCGTTTTCTCCCAGGGCGACAACGTGCGCATGGTGATCGAACCGCGCGGTCTCTGGGAGCACAATGCCTACCAGACCGACACGCAGTTCGTGCTCGAGGTGAAACCGATCCAGTACGATCCCAACAAGCTGGTGCAGGGCACGCGCAGCGGCTATTCCGGCGAGAAGCTGTCGCTCAACTTCCAGAACGTCGAGGTGAGGAGCGTGCTGAACGTCATAGCGGACTTCACCGACCTGAACATCATCACCAGCGACACGGTGAGCGGGAACCTCACGCTGCGCCTGAAGGACGTGCCATGGGACCAGGCGCTCGACATCATTCTTCAGACGCGCGGCCTGGACATGCGCAAGAACGGCAACGTGATCTGGATCGCGCCGCGCGACGAGCTTGCGACCAAGGAGAAGCTCGCTCTGGAGTCCAGCGCACAGATCACCGAACTGGAGCCGCTGCGCACCGAAAGATTTCAGCTCAACTATGCCAAGGCCGACGCCTTTGCGAAGCTCCTCGCCGATCCCCAGCAGCGCATCCTCTCCAAGCGTGGCGCCGCCTCGGTCGATCTTCGCACCAACCAGGTGTTCGTTCAGGACGTTTCAGTCCGGCTGGAGGAGGTGCGGAAGCTCCTCAGTCAGGTCGATGTCCCGGTGCAGCAGGTGCTGATCGAGGCGCGCATCGTCGAGGCAAACGACAGTTTCGCGAAAAATCTGGGCGTGCGCCTGGGCAATGTGGCCCGCCCAATCCTCCAGAGCAGCAACAGCACGGGTCCGAGCCCGATAGGCATCAACGAGTCGGGCGTTGCCGTGACCACCACCGGGACGATGAACGACTTTGCCAACTTGTTCCCTCCGAGCGGGCCCATAACGACGAAGACTCCCGACAATTTAAGCGTCAATCTGCCCGCCCAGCCAGTCGGTATTGCCCAGGGTGTAGGTTCCATCGCCCTGTTGATCACCAATCGACTGACCGGGGCGCTTGCCCTCGAACTCTCGGCCTTGGAAGCCGACGGCAAGGGCAAGATCATTTCGAGCCCACGCGTCATGACTGCCAACAACGTCGAAGCGCTCATCGAGCAGGGCACCGAGTTGCCCTATCAGCAGGCGACCTCCAGCGGCGCGACCTCGATATCGTTCCGCAAGGCGAACCTGGCGCTCAAGGTCAAGCCGCAGATCACACCCGACGGCAATATCATCATGAACCTGGACATCAACAAGGACTCGGTAGGCCAGAGCACTGACGCGGGTTTCGCCATCGACACCAAGCACGTCTTGACCCAGGTGCTGGTGGAAAACGGCGGAACGGTGGTGATCGGCGGCATCTACACTCAGGATACCAACACCACGATCACCAAGGTGCCGTTTTTCGGAGACCTGCCGCTCCTCGGCGCGTTGTTTCGCGGCAGCTCGCGTCGCGACAACAAGACCGAGCTCCTGGTGTTCATTACTCCGCGCATCGTGGAACAGCGCATCATCAGCCAGCGCTGACGCTGCTGGATCACACTATCGGCAAGGGCCGGCGGCAATGCCGGCCTTTTGTTTTCGGGCCCGATACGGGTGGGTTGCTACAATATCCCCGTGAAGACGAGCCATAAGCTTTTCCTGGTGGGCATGATGGGCGCCGGAAAGACCACGGTCGGCCGCCAGCTCGCCAAGCGCCTCGGCAAGACGTTCTACGATGCCGACCGCGAAATCGAGACCCGAACCGGCGTGCGCGTCGCCGTGGTCTTCGATATCGAGGGCGAGGCCGGGTTTCGCAAGCGCGAGGCCGAGGTGATCGAACAGTTGACCGGACTGAACGACATCGTGCTCGCTACCGGGGGCGGCGCGGTGCTCGATCCTCGTAACCGCGAGAATCTCAGGACCCGCGGCTTCGTCATCTACCTTCACGCGCTTGCACCGGCACTGTGGCAGCGCACCCGCGCCGACAAGTCCAGACCGCTGCTGCAGGGCGGCGACCCGCGCGAGCGGCTTGAGGCACTTTATGCCGTGCGCGATCCGCTTTATCGGGAGGTCGCGGACCTGGTGATCGACACCGGCCGTCAGGGGATCGGCCCTTTGCTTGCGCAGGTGCTGGCCCGATTCGACGAAGCATGCAAACTCTCAGCGTAGCGCTGGCGGAACGCTCCTACCCCGTCCACATCGGCACCGGCCTTCTCGAGCGAGCCGAGCTCGTGCTGCCGTCGCTCGCGCGAAGCCGGGTGGCGCTGGTGACCAACACGACCATCGCGCCGCTCTTCATGGAGCGTGTCGCGGGGGCATTGTCGCGCGCAGGCGTCGAAGTGGTTCGCATCGTGGTTGCCGACGGCGAGGAGCACAAGGACTGGCGCACCCTCGGCTCTATTTTCGACGCGCTGCTCGAGCACGCCTGCGGGCGCGATACCACGCTCATCGCCCTGGGGGGCGGCGTGATCGGGGATCTGGTCGGATTCGCCGCGGCGGTCTACCAGCGCGGCGTGCCTTACATTCAGGTTCCCACGACGCTGCTCGCCCAGGTGGACTCCTCGGTGGGAGGAAAGACCGCGATCAACCATCCGCTTGGCAAGAACATGATCGGCGCCTTCCACCAGCCCCGCCTCGTGCTCGCCGACATGGATACGCTGAAGACCTTGCCCGAGCGCGAGCTGCGCTCGGGGCTCGCGGAGGTGATCAAGCACGGCCTCATTCGCGACGCGGCGTTCTTCGGCTGGCTCGAACTCAATATCGAGCGGCTGCTCGCGCGCGAGCCCGAGGCTCTGAGCCATGCCGTTCTGCGCTCGCTGGCGATCAAGGCCGACATCGTCGCCAAGGACGAACGCGAGAACGGCGTGCGCGCGCTGCTGAACTTCGGGCACACCTTCGGCCACGCCATTGAAACCGGGCTCGGCTACGGCACTTGGTTGCACGGCGAGGCGGTCGCTGCCGGGATGGTCATGGCTGCGGACCTCTCGCGCGAGCTCGGGCTCATCTCGGAGGCCGATACCGGCCGCATCCGAGCACTGCTCCAGCGCGCCGGGCTTCCGATCGCGGCAAAGGGAATCAGCCCTCAGCGCATGCAGAGCTTGATGAGCGTGGACAAGAAAATAAAGGAAGGCCGCATCTATTTCGTGCTGCTGGAGCGACTGGGCGCGGCGATGCTGCGCGCGGATATTCCGCCGGCTGCGCTCGACCGCACGCTCGCGCGGCTCGCGCCCTGAGTGGGCGCTGGCTGCAGAGCCTTCTGCTCCGCAACGCGGTCCTAAGCAGTTGAAGGAGCAAGGGAACGCAGGTATAGTCAAAGACCCGGCCTGGAAAAGCGTCCGATCAGTGGATCGGGCCGCCGGTGCCATATCGTCGAACGCCAACGTGAATCAGAGTCTTCGTCCCGGGCCTTCAGGTCTATACGATCCCGCCAACGAGCATGACGCGTGCGGGGTGGGTTTCGTCGCCCATATCAAGGGCAAGAAATCGCATTCGATCGTCGAGCAAGGTCTCACGGTATTGCGCAATCTCACCCACCGCGGCGCGGTGGGCTGGGATCCGAAGCTCTCGGATGGGGCGGGCCTGCTCATCCAGATCCCGGACAAGTTCCTCCGCGAGATGATGGCCAAGCAGGGTCTGAAGCTGCCCCCCGCAGGCCAATACGGTGTCGGCATGGTCTTTCTGCCGCGCGACCCGGCTTCGCGCTTTGCCTGCGAGTACGAGATCGAGCGCGCGATCAAGGACGAAGGCCAGGTCCTGCTCGGCTGGCGGGACGTTCCCGTGGACAACAGCGACGTCGCGGAACCGGCAAAGCGGATCGAGCCGGTGATCCGGCAGGTGTTCATCGGGCGCGGCAAAAGAGTGACGGTCACCGACGCGCTGGAGCGCAAGCTCTACATCATCAGAAAGAGCTCGGGCCACGCGATCCAGGCGCTCAAGCTCGCGCACGGCAAGGAATTCTACGTTGCCTCGATGTCGGCACGCACCGCGTGCTACAAGGGAATGCTGCTTGCGCACCAGGTCGGCCAGTACTACAAGGACCTGCAGGACGCGCGCGTCGAGTCCGCGCTCGCCTTGGTCCACCAGCGCTTTTCCACGAACACCTTCCCATCCTGGGACCTGGCGCACCCGTTCCGCATGATCTGTCACAACGGCGAGATCAACACCCTGCGGGGCAACGTCAACTGGATCCGCGCGCGCCAGGGCGCGATCTCGAGTCCGGTTCTCGGCCGGGACCTCGAGAAAATCTGGCCGCTGATCTACGACGGGCAATCCGATTCCGCGTCGTTCGACAACGCGCTGGAGCTTCTGGTCATGGGCGGGTATTCAGTCGCGCATGCGATGATGATGATGATCCCCGAGGCTTGGGAGAACCACACGCTGATGGACCCGACGCGGCGGGCATTCTACGAATACCACGCCGCCATGATGGAGCCTTGGGACGGCCCCGCGTCGATCGCGTTTACCGACGGGCGCCAAATAGGCGCGACGCTCGACAGGAACGGCCTGCGGCCCTCGCGTTACATCGTCACTGCGGACGACCTCGTGATCATGGGATCGGAATGCGGCTGCCTGCCCGTGCCCGAGGAGAAAATCGTCAAAAAGTGGCGCCTGCAGCCCGGCAAGATGTTCCTCGTCGATCTGGAGAAGGGCCGGATCATCGACGACGAGGAGCTCAAGAACACGCTCGCCGGCGCGAAACCCTACGCGGAATGGATCGAGCGCATCCGCGTCAAGCTCGACGAGGTCGAGACCGAAAAGACCCCGCCGCTGAAGAGCTCGGTGCGGATGCTCGACCGCCAACAGGCCTTCGGCTACACGCAGGAGGACATCAAGTTCATCATGACCCCGATGGCGATGAACGGCGAGGAACCCGTCGGCTCGATGGGCAACGACTCTCCGCTTGCGGTGCTGTCGGACAGGAACAAGACGCTGTACCACTACTTCAAACAGCTCTTCGCGCAGGTCACGAACCCGCCGATCGACCCGATCCGCGAGGAGCTGGTGACCTCTCTGGTGTCCTTCATCGGACCGAAACCGAATCTGCTCGGCATCGACGAGATGAACCCGCCTCTCCGCCTGGAGGTGTCTCAGCCGGTGCTCGACTTCTTCGAAATGGAGAAAATCCGGCACATCGAGCGCTACACCGGCGGCAAGTTCCGCTCGCTCGAGCTGGACATCACCTACCCCATCGCGTGGGGCAAGGACGCGGTCGAGGCGCGCCTCGCGTCGCTTTGTGCGCAGGCCGAGGATGCGGTGCGCGCGGGATACTCGATCATCGTGATTTCCGATCGGCTCGTGGAGCGGGAATGCGTGGCCATCCCGGCGCTTCTGGCATTGTCGGCGATCCACCAGCACCTGGTGGCGAAGGGCTTGCGCACGAGCGCCGGACTCGTGGTGGAAACGGGCTCGGTGCGAGAGGTGCACCACTTTGCCCTGCTCGGAGGCTACGGCGCCGAGGCGGTGCATCCGTATCTTGCTCTCGAGACCCTGCTCGATCTCGCGGCGAAGGGCGAGCTCGGCCCGGACCTCGACGGCAGGAAGGCGATCAAGAATTTCGTGAAGGCGATCGGCAAGGGCCTGAAGAAGGTGATGTCGAAGATGGGCACCTCGACCTACATGTCCTACACCGGGGCCCAGATCTTCGAGGCGGTAGGCCTCGCGAGGTCGCTCGTGGACAAGTATTTCACGGGCACCACCTCGTCGATCGAAGGCATAGGCGTGTTCGAAGTCGCCGAAGAGGCGATCCGCATACACAAGACCGCGTTCGATGACGCCGATCCGGTGCTGCAGTCGATGCTGGATGCGGGGGGCGAGTACGCCTGGCGCGTGCGTGGCGAAGAGCACATGTGGACGCCCGACGCGATCGCGAAGCTGCAGCATTCGGCGCGGCAGAACTCCCCCCAGGCGTACAAGGAGTACGCGGCGATCATCAACGACCAGTCGCGGCGCCACATGACCTTCCGCGGCCTGTTCGAATTCCGGCTCGACCGGGTGAGGCCCGTTCCGATCGGGGAGGTCGAGCCCGCAGCGGAGATCGTCAAGCGTTTTTCGACCGGCGCGATGTCGCACGGTTCGATCTCGGTCGAAGCGCACACCACGCTCGCGGTGGCGATGAACCGCATCGGCGGGAAGTCGAACACCGGCGAGGGCGGCGAAGACCGCAAGCGTTACGCGACGGTGAAGGCCGGCGAGACCCTGCGCTCGCGCCTCGGAGCGAACCGCGTCGCGCGCGACATCGAATTGCGCGAAGGCGACGTGCTCAAGTCGAAGATCAAGCAGGTCGCCTCGGGGCGCTTCGGCGTGACCGCCGAATACCTTGCAAGCGCCGAGCAGATCCAGATCAAGATCGCCCAAGGCGCGAAGCCCGGCGAAGGCGGGCAGCTGCCCGGGCGCAAGGTCTCCGACTACATCGCCGAGATCCGCTACTCGACTCCAGGCGTGGAGCTGATCTCGCCGCCTCCGCACCACGATATCTATTCGATCGAGGACTTGGCGCAACTGATCCACGATCTGAAGAACGCGAATCCCTCTGCGTCGATCTCGGTGAAGCTCGTATCGGAAGTGGGTGTCGGAACCGTGGCTGCGGGCGTGTCCAAAGCCAAGTCCGACCACGTCACCATTTCCGGGCACGACGGCGGCACGGGTGCCTCGCCCTGGTCGTCGATCAAGCACGCGGGCACGCCCTGGGAGCTGGGCCTGGCGGAAACGCAGCAGACTCTGGTGCTCAACCGCTTGCGCGGCCGGATCGCGGTGCAGGTGGACGGACAGATCAAGACCGGCCGCGACGTGGTGATCGGCGCGATCCTCGGCGCCGACGAGTTCGGCTTCGCGACCGCGCCGCTCGTCGTGAGCGGCTGCATCTTGATGCGCAAGTGCCACTTGAACACCTGTCCGGTCGGCGTCGCGACTCAGGATCCCGTGCTCCGCAAGAAGTTTTCCGGAAAGCCGGAGTACGTCGTGAATTACTTCTTCCTCGTCGCCGAGGAGGCAAGAGAGCTGATGGCTCGGCTCGGCGTACGCAGGTTCAGCGAGCTGATCGGCCGCACCGACCTGCTCGACATGAGGAAAGGCATCGAGCACTGGAAGGCGAAAGGCCTCGACTTCTCGCGGATTTTCAAGATGCCGGACATGCCCGCGGAAGTCGCGCGCTACAACACGGAAAGGCAGAATCACGGACTCGAGAAAGCCCTCGACAACCGGTTGATCGAGCTTGCGCAAGGAGCGCTCGAGCGCGGCGAGAGAGTTTCGATCGACATGCCGATCCGGAACGGCAACCGTACCGTCGGTACGATGCTCTCGCATGAGATCGCGCGGCGTTACGGGCACGAGGGGCTGCCCGATGGCACGATCCACGCCCGGTTTGCCGGGTCCGCGGGCCAGAGCTTCGGGGCGTTTCTCGCCAAGGGCGTGACGCTCGATCTGATCGGCGACACGAACGACTACTGCGGAAAGGGCCTTTCGGGAGGGCGCATCGTCGTATCGCCCTCGCCCAAGTTCCGCGGCGAGCCGACCGAGAACATCATTACGGGCAACGTGGTGCTGTACGGTGCGATCGCGGGAGAAGCGTACTTCCGCGGCGTTGCCGGCGAGCGCTTCGCGGTGCGCAATTCCGGGGCTCGCGCCGTGGTCGAAGGCGTCGGCGACCATGGATGCGAATACATGACCGGCGGCACCGTGGCCGTCCTGGGCGTGACCGGACGCAACTTCGCCGCCGGGATGTCGGGCGGCATTGCCTATGTGCTCGATCTCGACGGCGAATTCGTGAAGCGCTGCAACACAGCGATGGTGGACCTGGAGCCGGTACTTTCCGAGCCCGAGCAGCACGGCAAGTTGGCACGCGAGCTCTGGCACCGGGGTCAAGCCGACGAGGTGATTTTGAAAGACCTGATCGAGCGCCACGCCAAGCTCACGAACAGCCGCCGCGCACGGGAGATCCTCGAAAAATGGGCGGACTACCGCCCGCGCTTCGTCAAGATATTCCCGAAGGAGTACCGTCGCGCCTTGGGCGAGCTCGCCGCGGCGCAACGCAAGGCGGCCGCGTAGATGGGGAAAGTCACGGGATTCCTCGAGTTCCAGCGGCTCGAGGAAGCGCACCAAGAGCCCGAGCAGCGGAAAAAGCACTATCGGGAGTTCATCCTCCGCCTCACCGAAGAGGAGGCGGAAATCCAGGGTGCGCGTTGCATGGACTGCGGCACGCCGTTTTGCATGTCGGGCTGCCCGGTCAACAACATCATTCCGGATTTCAACGATCTCGTCTACAAGCAGGATTGGCAGCGCGCCATCGAGACGCTGCATTCCACCAACAATTTTCCCGAGTTCACCGGCCGCATCTGTCCGGCTCCGTGCGAGGAAGCGTGCGTGCTGCGCATCAATGACGACCCGGTCGGCATCAAGTCGATCGAGCGCGCGATCGTCGACAAGGCGTTCGAGGAAGGCTGGGTCAAGCCGCAGCCGCCTGAGCGCAAGACCGGCAGGAAGGTCGCGGTGGTGGGCTCCGGTCCGGCTGGGCTCGCTTGCGCCCAGCAGCTCGCGCGCGCCGGGCACGAGGTCACGGTGTTCGAAAAAAACGACCGGATCGGCGGTCTTCTGCGCTACGGCATACCCGATTTCAAGATGGAGAAGTGGCTGATCGACCGCCGCATCGATCAAATGAAAGCGGAAGGCGTGACGTTCCGTCCCGGCGTCTTCGTCGGCAAGTCTCGCCCCGGCAAAGGTGTCGCTGACTGGGCCGCGGAAACCGTGGCGCCGGAGAAAGTCATGTCCGGGTTCGACGCCGTCGTGCTTTCCGGCGGGGCCGAGCAGCCGCGCGACCTGCCTGTCCCGGGACGCGACCTCGACGGCGTCCACTTTGCGATGGAGTTCCTGCCATTGCAGAACAAACGCGTGGCGGGCGACTCGGGCGTGCGCGAGCTCTGGGCGAGCGGCAAGCACGTGGTGGTGATCGGCGGCGGGGATACGGGCAGCGACTGCGTCGGCACTTCCAACCGGCACGGCGCGAAATCGGTCACGCAGTTCGAGCTGCTCGCGAAGCCGGACGATCCCGACCATAACCCGGTATGGCCGAACTGGCCGCTCAGGTTACGCACCTCTTCCTCTCACGAGGAGGGTGTTCACCGCGACTGGTCGATTGCGACGAAGGAATTCATCGGAGAAAGCGGCAAGGTGAAAGCGCTGAAAATGGTTCGCCTGGAGTGGAAGGACGGCAAGATGAGCGATGTTCCGGGATCGGAATCGATGCTGCCCGCCGACCTCGTGCTTCTCGCGATGGGATTCGTATCGCCGGTACCGGCGGTGCTTGAGGCGTTCGGCGTGGAGAAGGACTCGCGCGGCAACGCCAAAGCAACGACCGACGGAAAGGGCAGCTACGTCACGTCGGCTCCCAAGGTCTTCGCCGCGGGAGACATGCGCCGCGGCCAGTCGCTCGTCGTGTGGGCGATCCGGGAAGGCCGCCAGTGCGCGCGCGCGGTCGACGAGTCTCTAATGGGTTTTTCCGAGTTGCCGCGATAGGCGGCATCCAGCTGACTTCGCTCCGCTTCTTGTGAATATCGTCATTCTCGCCGCGGGTCCGGGCAAGCGCATGCATTCGAGCACGCCCAAGGTGCTGCATCGCCTGGCGGGCCGGGCGCTGCTCGCACACGTTTTCGATACCGCGATGCAACTCTCGCCGAAGACCATTTGCGTCGTGTATGGCGACGGCGGCGAGCTCGTGCGCCAGGCCGTGGACGATAACGGCGCCCTCTGGGTCATGCAGGAACCTCAGCTTGGCACCGGTCACGCGGTGATGCAGGCCGCCCCTCATCTCGACGAGCGCTGGCCGACCCTCGTGCTCTATGGCGATGTCCCGCTGGTTCGCGCCGAGACATTGAAGCAGCTCGTCGAGGCGACGGGGACGGGGCTGGGCCTGCTGACCGCGACGCTCGACAGTCCCACCGGATACGGGCGCATCCTGCGAAATGGAAAAAAGGTGGTGGGAATTGTCGAAGAAAAAGACGCCAACGCGCGGCAGCGCGCCCTCCGCGAGATCAACACCGGCATCGTCGTGGCACCGACGAAGAAGCTCAAGTCCTGGCTCGCGAAGCTGCAAAACAGTAACGCGCAGAAGGAGTATTACCTTACCGATATCGTCGCACTCGCAACGAAGGAGCGCGTACCTGTGACGGCAATCCATGCAGACGCGGCGTGGGAGACGCTCGGGGTGAACAGCCGCGGCCAGCTCGCCGAGTTGGAGCGCATTTACCAGCGCAGACTCGCCGCTTCGCTCATGGATCAGGGGGTGGCGCTCGCGGATCCATCGCGCTGCGACGTGCGCGGAAGCCTTGCGTGCGGCCGCGACGTGGCGATCGACGTGAATTGCGTGTTCGAGGGCGAAGTGAAGCTCGGTGAGGGTGCGTCGGTCGGCGCGAATTGCGTGCTGAGAGACGTGACGGTCGGCGCGGGCACGCGCATCGAGCCTTTCTGTCACCTGGAGGACGCCGACATCGGCGCGGACTGCCGCATCGGCCCCTACGCGCGCATCCGCCCGGGAACGCGCCTCGCCGAAAAAGTGCACATCGGCAACTTCGTGGAGGTGAAGGCGAGTAGCATAGGCGCAGGTTCCAAGGCCAATCACCACTCCTACATCGGCGACAGCGAGGTCGGCAGCAACGTGAACGTCGGCGCCGGCACGATCGTGTGTAACTACGACGGAGCGAACAAGCACCGCACCATCATAGAGGACGACGTTTTCATAGGCTCGGACACGCAGCTCGTCGCGCCGGTGCGCGTGGGCCGGGGCGCGACGCTCGGTGCTGGAACCACGCTCACCAAGGACGCTCCGGCCGGCGAGTTGACCCTCTCCCGCGTGAAGCAGGTGTCGATTCCGGGCTGGCAGCGGCCGGCAAAGAAGAAGTAATCGAAAGGCAAACCGCATGTGCGGCATAGTCGGGGCGATAGCCAGACGCAACATCGTTCCCGTCCTCATCGAGGGGCTGAAGCGGCTCGAGTATCGCGGCTACGACTCCGCCGGGGTTGCGGTCCTCGATGGCCTGGCGGCGGGATCGCGGGCGACGTTGCGCCGCGTGCGCTCGACCGGCCGCGTCGCCGAGCTGGAGAAGCTCGCCGGTTCGCAGGGCCTCGCCGGGGACATCGGGATCGCGCATACGCGCTGGGCCACCCATGGCGTGCCGTCGGAGAAAAACGCCCATCCGCATGTCTCCGGCGGCGTCTCGGTGGTGCACAACGGCATCATCGAGAACCACGAAGAGATGCGCAAGCGCCTGCGCGCCAAGGGCTACGAGTTCGTCTCCGATACCGATACCGAGGTCATCGCCCACCTCGTTCACTCGAACCTGCAGGCGGGCGCGACCTTGTTCGATGCCGTAAAGAAGAGCGTGGTCGAGCTGGTCGGCGCCTACGCGATCGCGGTCGTGAGCGAATCCGATCCTTCGCGATTGGTGGTGGCGCGGCACGGGGCACCGCTGCTGCTCGGTCTCGGCGAAGGGGAGAATTTCGCCGCCTCCGACACCTCCGCGCTCGTCCAGGTCACGCAGCGCGTCG